>DASXLC010000046.1:0-9633 GCA_036496445.1 Pseudolabrys sp.
AACATCAGCGCGCCGAGATGGGTCGCGCCGAATGACAATGCATGCAGCAATTGTAGCCACGGCAGCACAAGCGTCGGCGGATCGATCGCCATGCCCAGCCAGCGCAATGTCCCGGCCGCAGCGCCCGTCATCAACAGCACCGTCGGCGTGAAGAACGGCGGCAGCCGCGCCTGGACCGCGAACAACACGATCTCTGCGGCCACCCCCAATGCCCACAATGCGGCGATGTAAGTGCCATCAAGACCGGCGGCATGCCATTGCACTGCCGAGAAGCCGTAGAACACCGCGTGGCTTGCCTGAACAAGGCTCGCGGCCGCGAGTACTGCGATAAACGCGGGATCGCGCAGCAACTTCTGACGCGGCACCGCGTGCGCGGCCCCTTCGGGCACATTCGTCGCAAGCGGTGCGAGCGCCCACGCGGCCAACGCGACCAATGCGCTTGCCGCCACCATGAGCCAGATCAGGTGCCGCGCCGGAATGGCGTCGGCGGCAAAGCCCGCTGCGAAATTGCCCAGGATGAAAGCGAATGAGCCCCACAGCCGCACCGGCCCATAGGCGCGTTTGCGCGCCATAAGTCCCTTGAATGCATAAGTTTCGGCGAGCGGCATCAGCGGCGTCCAGAAAAGTGATGTCAGCGCATAGGTGACAAAGATCGCAATGACGCCGGATGACAGGCCGACCAGTGCATAGCCGGCGACGGTTGCAAGGCTCGCCACGAGCAGAACCGTGCGTACCGCATCGCGCCGGTCGGCTTCGCGCGTGATAACCGGGATCGCCAGCATGCGGGCAACCATTGGCACGGCCAGGACAATGCCGATAAGTTTGGCGTCCACATCCATGGCCTTGAGCCAGACGGGGAAGAACGGCATCGCGATGCCGGGCAGGATGAACAAAGCGGCGTAGAATGCCGCCAGGCGGGGAACGAAGTCCAACGACTTCCGCAAATCAGGCTGCATCGCCTCGCCTCAGTTCCATGCAACGCATTCCCTGTACAGGGTTTTTGCGCGCCGGCGGCCGATTGCCGGGCGCAGTTTGACTGGCCGAATCAAGCCGCATGATTGATAAACGGGACCGGCAAGGATTGCACATGCCGACCGAAACGACCGCCCAGGTCGAGCAATTGCCCAATGCGCCGGACGAGGGCGACTATCAGGCGTTCTGCGAAGCGCTGTCCGCGAGCGCGCGCGGACGCGCTTTCCTCGCCGAGTACGCGCGCCGCAATCGCAATGCCGACACCGAGCAGCTACTGGCTGCAATTGGACGGTTGCAGTCTTTGGTGGCGACCCCGGCGACACCGGAGACCTTGGAAACGATCAAGCAGGAATTGCGCGCGCTGCACGATGAAATCGTTGTGGCACAGTGCGAGCTCGACGCGAGCATCCTTGCCACGAAAGCCGCAAAGCTTGCGGAGCTCATGGCGCTGGTCGAACGGCGCATCGCGAACATGCTCGAGGCGCCGGGCCGGGAGGTCGACCCGGTGATCGAGGCCCCGCCCCAGCCACCTGAATCGCCGCCCGAGCCGGTCGAAGATACCGAACGCGCGCATCTCACGGTGGTGCCGCTACCCGAGCAGCCGGAATTGCCAATCCCCTCGCCGGCTCCGACGCAACCCCCGTCAATCTCGCTCGTGCGCAGCGAGACGATCATGGCGGAGGTCGCATTCGTTGAGCCGTCGCCCGCACCTCGTCCTCACCCCGCGCCGGAGGCGATCAACACGCTTGTGAGTGGACCGACGGCTGCAACGGCCGAGGCAATGCCCGCCGCGAAAGCTGTGCCGCCGGCGGATCCGCTGGCGTCAATCAAGGCGCTCAGCGAAGAGGAGCGGCTTGCTTTGTTTACGTGATCGGCCGGCGTTCACGCCGCGATCAGCCGGTCGAACATGTCGGCATCCACGTTGCCGCCCGACAAGATACCGACAACGATTTTCCCTTTGACACTGATCTTGCCGGCGAGCAGCGCCGCGAGACCGATGGCGCCGCCCGGCTCAACGACCAACTTCAGCTCGCGGAAGGCATAGCGCACGGCCTGCGCGACTTCGGCGTCGGTCACCGTCGTTCCCTGCCCGATCAGTTCGCGCGTGATCGGAAAGGTCAATTCGCCCGGCGTATTGCTCATCAGCGCGTCGCAAATGGTCCCGCTCATACGCGCATTGGCCTCGCGTTTGCCACTCGCAAATGAGCGCAGCGTGTCGTCGAAACCCTCCGGCTCCACGACATAGAGCTTCGCGGACGGTACCCTCGCCTTCACGCCGAGCGAAATGCCGGCGGCAAGCCCCCCACCGGACGCGCCGACGACCACCACCTCGGGCTTCAACGAAAGCCTGGCCAGATCCTCGACGATCTCGGCGCCAATGGTGCCTTGCCCGGCAATGATCAGCGGATCGTCGTAGGGTGGCACGAGCGTCGCACCTCGTTCCGCCATGATGGCTTTGGCGATGGCGGCACGATCCTCGGTATTGCGATCGTAGGGTACGACCTCAGCACCGAGTGCGAGGGTGCGGTCGCGCTTGGCTTTAGGCGCATCGGCCGGCATCACGATGGTCGCGCGCATGCCAAGCAGACGTGCGGCCGCCGCCACGCCTTGTGCGTGATTGCCGCTCGAATAGGCTACCACGCCGGCCGCGCGCCGCTCGGAGGGAATAGAGGCGATCTTGTTATAGGCCCCCCGGAATTTGAACGATCCGGTGCGCTGCAGGGTCTCAGCCTTCAGGAAGACGCGTGCGCCAATCGCATCGTCCAGCACGGACGCGTTGATCAGCGGCGTTCTGACCGCGACACCGGCAAGCCGTTTGGCCGCAGCCTCGATGTCGGCGGCCGTCGGTAGAATGGTATTGTCGATGACGCCCATGGCCAAAGCGTAGCGCCGGGAGGTCACCGTGTCATCGGTGGGAATCCGAATTGTCTCTCCCGGCAGGCGCCGCGCCGCGACCCATACTGGCAGCCTCTCATCGCTGTGGAGCATAGGTCCCCGCATTCGCGGCGGGGACGACAGCAATGCGTGTGATGCATAGCCTTCGCTAGGCCGGGATGGGCGGCAAGCTTTGCGCCCCGGCGAGCTCGCGTGCCAATTTCACCGCTTGCGTCACGTGACCGAGGAATATCCGAGCGCTGGCAGCCCAGGTCATGCCGAGCGCGAAATCGCGACAATCTTCGCGAGAACACTCCAGCGCACCAAGACATGCGCGGCGCAGATCGTCATCGAGAACGCCAACCGGCGCTTGCCCAATCACGTCGCGTGGCGCCGCAGCGGGAAACGCGGCAATCGGCACGCCGCTCGCCAGTGCCTCCAAAAGCACGAGCCCGAACGTGTCGGTGCGACTTGGAAACACAAAGACGTCTGCGGCAGCATAGGCCTCAGCCAGAGCCTCACCATGGCGCGATCCGATAAACACCGCCTCCGGAAATTTCCGCGCAAGCGTGGTCCGCGCCGGTCCGTCCCCAACGACGAGCTTGGTGCCGGGCAGATCGAGCGCGAGGAACGCTTCGAGATTTTTTTCGACCGCCAAACGGCCGACTGTCAGAAAAATCGGCCGTGGCAAGTTGAAATTGACGCGTGCGCGCGGGTGAAACAGCCCGGCGTCCACGCCGCGCGGCCACAGTTTCACATTCTTGAAGCTGCGCGTCGTCAGTTCGGAAGCAAGCGTTGGCGTCGCCGCCAGGACCGCGGCGCCCGGCGCATGAAAACGCCGAAGCCAGGCCCATGTCACCGCGCTGGTCCACCGCTCCGGCACCGGCAGTCGCTCGGCGAGATAATCGGGAAATCGTGTGTGAAAGCTGGTGGTAAACGGCAAGCTCCGCCGCAGGCAGACGCGACGCATGGCATGTCCGAGTGGCCCTTCCGTTGCCAGATGAATTGCATCCGGTCGGACGTGCTCAAGCCGCCGCTCGATACTGCCCGAGCCGGCCAGCGCCAGCCGGATTTCCGGATAGCTCGGCATGGGTAGGGTGCGGAATTGATCGGGGTTGAGAAATTCAATGTCGACACCGATTGCCTGGGCCTCGCGCGCGACATGGCCCAGTGTACGCACGACGCCATTGACCTGCGGGTGCCAAGCGTCAGTGACAATCAGAATTTTCATACGTTCAGGCTGCTTTGGCTGCCGGCGGCAGCGTCATCGCGGGCCCGCTGTCATGGCTTGTGTGCGTCCAAGTGACGATCTCAAACCTGCCGTCGTGGCCTTCGGCGACCGCGGTGCAGCTTTCCACCCAGTCGCCGCAATTGATGTAACGCAGCCCGTATTCGTCATGCATGGCGGGGGTATGAATATGACCGCAGATCACGCCGTCCGCCTGATGATGCCTGGCCTCCGTTGCCAGCGCCTTCTCGAAGGCACCGATATAGTTCACCGCGTTCTTGACCTTGAGTTTGGCCCATTTCGACAGCGACCAGTACGGCGCACCGAGCACGCGGCGGAAAGCATTGAAGATACGATTGGCGGCAAGGGCGAATTCGTAGGCCTTGTCACCGAGGAGCGCGAGCCAACGCGCCTGCGTCACCACAAGATCGAATATGTCGCCATGCACGACCAGATACCGGCGCCCGTCGAGGCCTTCGTGAATCGCATTCTCCACGACCTCGATGCCGCCGAAGTGCGTGCCGTAGTAGCCGCGCAGGAATTCGTCGTGATTGCCGGGAATGTAAATGACGCGCGCGCCCTTGCGGGCCTGCCGCAGAAATTTCTGCACTACGTCGTTGTGCGCCTGCGGCCAATACCACGAGGAGCGCAACGCCCAGCCGTCGACGATATCGCCGACGAGGTAGATCACTTCTGCTTCATGACGGCGGAGGAAGTCGAGCAACTTGTCGGCTTGGCAGCCGCGTGTTCCCAGATGGACGTCGGAGATAAACAGCGCGCGAAACCGTCGCGTGGCGTTATCCGTCACGGTACAGCGATCTCCGGTGCACCAATCATACGCGACATGTACCAGCCGGCCTTATCAGTTTTATGACAGCGCTGTTTACCTTTTTCATACCTTCGCGATTCACGCGGCGGCACTTTGCGTTTCGGCACGCCGAAAACGCACCAGCGTGTAGACGCCGAATGGCCTGACCTTGCGCCGCTCGATCAGTTCGGCGCCGCCATGCGCTTGCGCCCAGGCCGCAAGGCGCTGAAACGGAAATTCCGGCCGCAGGCCAAGCGTGCGTGCCTTTTGCGCCAGCAACCGTTCGACTGCGGCGGCAAAACCTCGTTCGGAGTAAAGGTGATTGACAAGAATGATCTGACCGCCCGGCCGCAGCACCCGCGCACATTCCGACAGGACGCGTTCCGGGTCCTCCACCAGCGTGATCACGAATTGGCCGACCACGCAGTCAAACTTTGCGTCAGGAAAGCCCAGCGCATGTGCGTCCATCACCGTCAGTTCTCTGACGAATGGATAGCGGCCGCTTTTGACCCGCTCGCGCGCACGGGCAATCATGGGTTCGGATATGTCGATGCCGGTAATTTCCGTAGTTGCGTCGTAGTCGTCGAATGACAGGCCGGTGCCGACGCCAATTTCGAGAATTTGTCCGCCCACCTCCCGGGCCGCTCTTGCGGCGGCGCGCCGCCCATTGACGAAGACCGGCCCGCACAGCGCGTCATAGACGGGAGCCCAGCGGGCGTATGCTTTTTCCATCACCTGGCGGTCGGGGTCGCGCTGCATGATACCTCGCGAATCGTTTTGGCTTTTCGCGACGGGACGTAACAAGCCTATGCGACACCCAAGCGACACTCATGCTTTAACTGGTTGGCCTCTTGACCCCGCCCCCCTGTCCGGCCTCTAAAACTCCCGTACCGTCGCACTCATGAGGACCCCATGAATCTCGGAATTGCCGGCCGCAAGGCCATTGTTTGCGCGTCGAGCCGCGGGCTCGGCAAAGCCTGCGCGCGGGCCCTGGCGGAGGCTGGCTGCGAGGTCGTGATCAACGGACGCGACGCCAAAAAGCTGGAAGCGACCGCAGCCGAGCTTGCGAGTCTCGTGAGCGTCAAGGTGATCCCGGTCGTCGCCGATGTTGCGACCGCAGAGGGTCAGAAGGCGCTGCTCGCTGCCTGTCCGGAGCCGGATATTCTGGTCAACAACAATGGCGGCCCGCCGATGCGAAATTTCCGCGAGCTCACACGTGCGCAGATGATCGACGGCGTCATCGCCAACATGGTGGTGGCAGTCGAGCTGATCCAGAAAGTGATTGACCCGATGTGCCAGCGCAAATTCGGGCGCATCGTCAATATCACCTCCAGCTCGGTGAAGATGCCGCTCGCTGGTCTTGATCTGTCGTCAGGCGCGCGTGCCGGTTTGACTGCATTCCTCGCCGGCGTCGCGCGTACGGTGGCGGACAAGAACGTGACCATCAACAATATATTGCCCGGCGCTTTCGATACGGACCGCCTACGCGGAACCTTGAGCAAGACGGCCGAACAGAAGAGCAAGAGCGTTGACCAGATCGCTGCCGACCGCATGGCCACCATTCCGGCCAAACGCTTTGGCAACCCGGATGAGTTCGGCGCCGCCTGCGCGTTCCTGTGTTCGGCGCACGCCGGCTACATTACCGGCCAGAATCTTCTGATTGACGGCGGTACGTTCAACGGCGCCCTTTGAAAATGCCCTGCCCGTCCCCGCTGGTTAATTCATGAACGGACGTTTGACGGTCGGTTCGATGTCATCGAACCGGAAGACGAGCGACCCTGAGAGAATATCGACATGCGAGTTAACTGAGCCGACATAGCTGATCCCGTTGAAAGAGGGATTTCCCGAGGTCGCCGTGATATTGACGGACGTGTCCTGCACCCAGATGTGCGAATAGGCGAGATCGAAGTGTACGCCTTTGAAGACTTTCCAGCTCGCTCCGAGCGACGCCCAGACTCGGTTATTGTCCGGCACCAACGGCGTACGGACCTGGTCCGTGACGGGTGATATTTCGTAGCCGGCACCCGCGCGTACGGTCAGCCGGTCAGTCCAAATATATTCGGCGCCGCCCGAAAAGAACCAGCCATCTCGGTATTGAAACGGAATTGATTGGGCGTTGCCGAGAACAAAAACGGGAGACCCACTGGGCTGGGTAATATTCGACGTTCCGATACGGCTCCAGTTCGACCATTCCACCGTTCCGAGCAGTGTCCATCGCGGATCAAGTCGCTGGCGAATGCCCAGCGATACAATATCGGGCAAGTCGACTGTCGTCGTGGCGGAACCTGTGGTGGTTAGAGGCAGCACGGCGTTGGTCACCACAACACCCTCGATCTTTTGGTTGAGCCCCGAACGCCAACCAACGCCGATCGTCGTCGTTGGAGTCGGCGTTAGTGTAACACCTGCCGTCGCGCCAACGGCGTATCCCGTACCGCGAAGCGTGCCTTGCACGCCGGGTGGGACCACGCCAGGCACCGGGCCGATACCCTTCTCGAGGGTTGCCTTCGCATATTGAATCTGCACGCCGGCCCCGACGCTGATCCAGTCATTGATTCGCCAGGCGATGCTCGGCGTGGCGTTATATGTTTTCAAAAGCGTTTGGCCTGCATAGTCGCGACCGGCCCAATTGTCTGGGAAGTTGACCGAGAGACCGAACGGCGCATTGACCGACACGCCGAGCCAGAGGTTCGGGGCCCACTGATAAGACGTGTAGCCAGAAGGAACAAAGGCTGCGTCGGCAACGTTCGAAGTTCCAGGGAACCCGGCGGACACCAAGCTTCCTGCGCTAGGCGTGTTGCTCGAGTATGGAAGAATGGCGGTGACAGATGTCTCGTTCACGATGCCCGGCACCTGAGTCATCGTTGCCGGATTCCAGAACATCGATGACAGCGCCCCGCCCGCGGCAATACCCGCAAACGATGTGCCCTGCCCGTATGCGCTTTGCTCCCGGATGCCAAAACCGCCCGCGCTCGCCTGCGCAGTCGCAATCATCAAAAGCCCGAGCGCGGTGCCCGAGCGCAAATAGCCTGTCCAACCCCGACCTGACATTGAAGTGAGTCCCCCAGCTGATTCGCGCCATCCGCCATGCGTACTGACATCGTGGCCGGAGGTTGCGCGAGGGACAATAGCGGCACCCTTAAGAACGCGTAGAATGGGGGCGCTGCCAGCAAAAATAACGCGCCTGTTGCGGCGATGACACAGGCTCGCTACTGCACTGCAGCAGTTCGAATGTCCGGGTTTGTCAAAGTGTTAAGCACCGGAAATTTGCCGACCGCGGGTCCGCCGCGCGGGAGGTAAGACCATCCCGGCACAGCCGCAGCCGCGCGGCGCCTTCAGGCAGCGCGAAACTCCACGCCCAGGCGCGTGTCCGGGCGCCAGATCACATGGCAAGCCTGACGGATTTTGTCGTAGCTGACGACCAGCACGAAATTGTCCGGAATGCGGACCTGACTTGTGACTTCGAGGCACGCGCCCGCAGGCGACATATTGCGCACGCGGCAATTGATGCCGCCGGCACGGTTGAAAGAGATCGTGCCCGCTTTCAGGGCGCGTAAGCGCTGTAATCTTTGTCTTTCGTCTATCGCTGCCTCCGTCGATACACGGCATCCGCGCGACGGCCGCGAGGTGTGTCTTTTGGCCAGACGTCAGACGGAAACGGCCGATGGCATCGTAGGTTTGCCTATTTGTCGAGCCATGACTCTGCCAACCACAACGCGCACAGAAGCAAAAGCCTGATCTTGCGGAGCTTTTTCCGCTGCACCTGTCCCTGCACCCTGCAAAGGAGGGTTGCTCCCCGCCCGTGGCCATGCATGATGCGCCGACCAGCGACTTCTAACCTTCAAAAACAGAACGCTCACGGGAGACACTTTCAAATGAAGCTCGTTCGCTTTGGCGCGCCCGGCCGCGAGAAACCCGGCATCATCGGTGACGACGGCAAGATCCGCGACCTGTCACGCATCGTGAAGGACATCGATGGCGAGATGCTCGCCTCAGGCGGTCTTACGAAAATCAAGAAGGCAAATCTCAAGCGGATGAAGCCCGTATCCGGCAAACCGCGACTTGGCCCTTGCATTGGCAACGTGCGCAACTTCATTGCCATCGGGCTCAACTATTCCGACCACGCGGCGGAAGCGGGTATGCCGATTCCGAAGGAGCCGATCATCTTCAACAAGGCGCCGAGCTGCATTTGCGGGCCAAACGACGACACGATCACCCCGCGCGAATCGAGCAAGCTCGACTGGGAGGTCGAACTCGGCATCGTCATCGGCAAGCGGGCGCGCTATCTGACGCAGGACAAGGCAAAGGACGCCATTGCCGGATATTTCCTGGGCAATGACGTATCCGAGCGCGTATTCCAGATCGAGCGCAGCGGCGGCCAGTGGAACAAGGGCAAGAGTTGCGAAACATTCGGACCGGTCGGTCCTTGGTTCGTCACCAAGGATGAGATCAAGGACCCGCAGAATTTGGACATGTGGCTCGACGTCAATGGCGAGATGCGCCAGCGCGGCAATACGAAGACCATGATCTTTGGATGCGAGCATCTGGTGTGGTACTGCTCGCAGTTTTTCGTGATGGAGCCGGGCGACATCATTATCACAGGCACGCCGCCCGGCGTCGGCCTCGGGATGAAGCCCACGCCGGTGTTTCTCAAAGCCGGCGATGTGGTGACGCTCGGTATTGAGAAACTGGGCGAGCAGCGGCAGAAGGTCGTCGCAGCGAAGTAGGCTTCCTTTCGCGAGAAAGGAATCAA
>DASXLC010000047.1:0-1808 GCA_036496445.1 Pseudolabrys sp.
GTGAGGTCCATGTGGTTCTGGTAGGCTTGGTACATCATTGACATCATTCAGGTCCGCCCCTGCCGAGAGGGCCATGCAATATCAAAGCCAAAGCCGAGCCCTCCCGCCCAGCAAATTGGCATGTCGCTTGCTGCGCAATGCCGGGAGCCCAAGCAATGGGCAGGGGCCATGCGCCTGGAAAGGGTGTGGCGTTTGAGGAAGGGCCAATGGCAAAGGCGACACTGACCATCAGCAGCAAGAACTATTCGTCCTGGTCCTTGCGCGGCTGGCTGTTGACGAAATTCTCGGGGCTACCATTCGAGGAGATCACGACCTCCCCGGACGACGCCTCCGCGCGGGCCGAAATCCTGCTGTTATCGCCGACCATCCTTGTGCCGTGCCTGCGGCACGACGGCGCCACCATCTGGGATACGCTGGCGATCGCCGAATATCTCAACGAGGCCATGCCGGAAGCGGGCCTGCTGCCGGCCGACCGCATCGAACGCGCACATTGCCGCTCGATCTGCGGCGAAATCCACTCCGGCTTCACCACGCTGCGCGCCTCGCTGCCGGTCAACATCAAGGGGCATTTTCCGAACTTCAAGATCTGGACCCGCGCGCAGGCCGACATCGACCGCGTCTGCACCATCTGGCGCGAGCGCCTCGCGACCTCGGGCGGGCCGTTTCTGTTCGGCGAGCGCACCATGGCGGATGCCATGTACGCGCCCGTGGTGACACGCTTTGCCACCTATGACGTGAAGCTCGAGCCGCGCCTGAGGACCTATGCCGACGCCATCATGAAGATCCCGGAGATGGCGGAATGGATCGACGCCGCCAAGGCTGAGCCGGAAGAGATCGAGGAGCTCGAGGTCGAATATTAGGCAGGTGCTTGCCTGTTTGACGGGCGCGAGTGCCTGATAGGGCGGACCGGCAAGTGGAGGATTCACCCTCGCGCAGCCGGCTTTCGCGATCAGGGACCGATTGCTGTATCGCAGCGCAGCTGGCGCGATTTTCGCATAGCACAATGAAGCGCGAACGCGACGATGCGACGCTGCCGAAGATTTGGACGCCGCGTGACATCGCAGTCGCACCTCATAACAGGTGGAGGCCGTCATGAATCAACACGCTGTCGTCAAAACATTTTCACACGTCAAACCAGGCGATACCGACTACACGGGCGAAGGCCTGCGCGAGTTCTTCCTGTATCGCGACCTCGGCATCGCCAAGGCGACTGCCGGGCAGGTGATCTGCCACCTGGTCAAGGCCAATCCCGATTGTCCGCCGGTCGACGGCACTGGCTGGCATCGCCACGACTGCGAATTCCAGATCGTGATCATGATGAAGGGCTGGGCGCGCTTCATGTATGAGGACAAGCCGACCCTGGTGCAGGCTGGCGATGTCGTGCACCAGTGCCCGGGCATCACGCACTATCTCTACGACTATTCGGAGGACATGGAATATCTCGAGATCGTCAGCCCCGCCGACTTCAAGACCATCGAGATGCCGCCGGCCATCGACAAGGTGCCGCCCGTGACACCGTGGAAATGACCGATCATGTCATCCCCTGAGGAATTAACCCTTGTGTTCGGCCGCTGGCTGCGTCCGGTTGTCTTCGTTCTAACTGTGGTGCACCGCCTGAGGGCGATGTCGATATCTAGCCGTGAACCGGTGAATACGAATCAAAACCGCTGATTCGGGCGCGGTTCGTTCGCACCGCGTTCCGAATCTTAAAAGTACGTCGCGCGCCGTCGCATTTTGAAACAGAAGAACTATTTCGCGCTCTGCAGCCGCCGAAACCGCCAACCGACCACCGTCGCTTCCACCGGGCC
>DASXLC010000048.1:0-2236 GCA_036496445.1 Pseudolabrys sp.
GTCGGTGACCCCTACAAGGACACGGCGGGTCCCGCCGTGAACCCGATGATCAAAATCACCAACATCGTGGCGCTGCTGCTGCTCGCCGTGCTGGCGCATTGAAATCGAAGTATCGAGACGACAAAGGGCCCGCTCGCGCGGGCCCTTTTTGTTGCGACGTCGGGCGACATCACTAGAGATGGAAGCCCACGTTCTTGAAGATGTTGCGGAGATAACTCAGTTCCTGGCCGCCGGTCGGCGTGGTCTGCGACATGAAGTCAAAAATCTTGCCATCCTTCATGCCGTAGTTGGCGAGCCGGGTGACACGGCGCTCCTTGTCGAAATAGACCGCGATGACGCGTTGATCGACCACTTCGTGTGGCATGAAGGCCGCCGAACGCTGCGCCTTCTGCGAGATGTAGTAGAAGGCTTCACCGTTGACGGTCGCAACGGTCGACGGCGTGCCGAGCACGATCAGCACCTGCTCCTGCGTGGCGCCGACGGGAACCTGTTCCAGGGCGCCCTCCGGCAGCACATACCCGCGCTGGAGCGTTTCGGTGGTGCTCCCGCAGGCCGCAAGCGCCAACGCGCCGGCAAGAGCCAGCGAAAGGCTGAGGGCAGCTTTGCGCCGACGCACGATTTTAGATCCCAAACGCCACAGCTTCATTTCGGCCTTGCATCGGGGAGGGCGTTGACGTAACCGCGGCAAACCGCGGTCAGCCCCTGAACAAACCCGATGATTTTTCCCCTGTTTCGCCGCAACGCGCGGCAGGACACCATTTCCACCCTGTATGGCACGATCGTGGCACAGGCGCGATTGCCGTGCTTTTACCGCGAATACGGCGTCCCCGACACCGTTGATGGCCGTTTTGATCTGTTAGTGTTGCATCTTGCCTTCGTTCTCGACCGTTTGGCGGAGGATCCGGCATTGCGGCATTCAGGTCAGGCAATTTTCGACCTTTTTTGCAAAGACATGGACCACAATCTGCGGGAAATGGGCGTTGGCGACCTGTCGGTGCCGAAAGAGATGCAGCGCATTGGCGAGGCCTTTTATGGGCGGGCACAGGCATACCGGGCGGCACTGGCCGCGCCGGGCGAGGATGCGCTTGCTGAGGCTTTGAAACGGAACATCTATGGCGGAACGCCTTTGGCGCCAGGTGCGCCCGGCCGCCTTGCGGCCTATATGCGGGAAGCGGTACGTGGTGTCAGGGCACAGCCCCTGGACGAACTTCTGGGCGGAAAACTGCACCTGCCGGATCCCGACGCTCTTGTTGAAGATAAGGACAGGTTCACAGAAGACTGAAATTCATGGAAAAAAATCCAAAGCCATGGAGCGTTCCGGTGGCCCTGGAAGATATTCCGGAAACCGGCATGCATCTTGAAATTGATGCGCCCGAGCCCGCACGTTCCGAGATCGTGCCTCTGGCCGGTGTGCGGGAACTGCCGCGGTTATCTGCGGTCTTCAATCTCTCGCGTCGCGGTGCGAGCGTTCGCGTCACCGGTCAGGTTCGCGCACGGGTTGGTCAGACATGCGTAGTGACGTTGGAACCGATCGAAAACGGTCTGGAAGAGCAGGTGGACCTCATGTTCAGTTCGGCGTCCACGGGGGCATCGCAAACTGACACCAAAGACAATGACGAGCCCCCGGAGCCGCTTGTGGACGGCAAGCTCGATCTTGGAGCTATTGCCACGGAATTTCTGCTTCTCGGTATCGATCCCTATCCGCGCAAGGCGGGAGTCGAATTTGCCCCGGTCATCGCCGACGATGGCAGCGCGAAACCTTTCGCTGCCCTAGAGGCGCTTAAAAAGCGCCTCGGCAGCAGCTAGCGGGGAACAAGCGGGCCTGGGGATGAGCGACATCGAGAAGCGGTTTGTTTGCAGCGGCCGAGCGGTTATGGTCGGCGCCGTGCGTCGATTCCAGATGACCGCGCGGCCGGCGCGGATGTTAACGCCGCCAAGAGCGATCCATGCCGGATAAGGTTCGCATTGCGCTTGACGCCATGGGCGGTGACCATGGCGCGACGGTGATATTGCCGGGTGCGGACATTTCGCTCACTCGCCACCCAGACATCGAATATCTGCTTTACGGCAACACCGCCGCGATCGAGCCAGTGCTCAATGGCCTGCCTCGGCTGAAGGCGCGATCCAGGATCGTGCACACCGAAGTCGCGATCCGTATGGACGACAAGCCGAGTCAGGCGCTGCGTTACGGACGGTGGAAGTCGTCAATGTGGCTTGCCATCGATGCGGTCAAGAA
>DASXLC010000049.1:0-67641 GCA_036496445.1 Pseudolabrys sp.
CACCGGGTTTCAGGCCCTTGGCCGTGGCATTTGTGATAGATCATTCACCAGGCCCCAAAAGCATAGCCATGACCCGTGACCAGGCCGGCGTTTTTGCGGCGATCGCGTCCAGCGCGATCGGCGGCATTGCAGGGGGCGCCACGCGATTTGTAATTTCCGCAACCGATCCGGTGACACTCGGCGTATTCCGCTTTGGCACCGGCTTTCTGATCCTGCTCCCGATCGCGCTCATGATGAAAAGCCGCTGGCCGCGCGGACGTGACTGGATTGCGGTGGCGCTGCTTGGCATCCTGTTTTTCTTCGCGTTCTCTGTGCTGTTCAATCTCGCCTACAGCTACACCACCGCCGCGCGCGGCGCGTTGACCCTGTCGACCATGCCGCTGACGACAATGCTGGTCGGCGCCGCGCTCGGCGTCGAGAAGATTACGTCGAGAAAATGTGCGGGCGTGCTCATTGCCCTTGCCGGTGTCTTTTTTGCGCTGATCCTGGGGCTTGCCGACGCCCCGGCGGGAGCCTGGCGCGGCGAGCTGGTGATGCTCGCCGCGACCTTGTGCATGTCACTCTATAATGTCCGGTCGCGGCCGTTTATTGCGCGAAGTGATCCGCTGACGTTCCTGACTGCCGGCATGGGCGCGGCCGCACTCTGCCTGCTGGTGTGGGCGCTGGCGATTGGTGGTTTTGCTGCCGCCGGTCATTTTGATCCGTCGCAGTGGCTCGCGGTCGCATATCTCGGCGTCATTGGAAGCGCGGGTGCTTTCATTCTTTGGGTCTTCGCGCTTTCGCGGACCAGCCCGACGAAGACAGCGGTCACCATCACGGTCAACCCGGTGTTTGCATCCATTGTCGGAGCAATCGCGATCGGCGAGGGGATCGGTCTCAACCTGATCGTGGGTCTGGCCGCGGTTGTCGCCGGCATCTGGATAGCGACAACTTGATCAGCGCCAGCCACCCCCGCCATTCACGTAAACAGTGTCGGCCGTCATGAATTCGCAAGCATCCGAACACATGAAAAGGACGAGCTCACCGATTTCCTCCGGCTCCGCGAAACGTTTCATCGGCACATCCTCAAGAAAACGTTGAACCAGTTCCGCCGAGCTGCTGGCCGCCGCCTGAAACGGTGTCTTCACGGGGCCGGGTGAAATCGACATGGCGCGGATCCCTTGTGTGGCGAATTCGCGCGCCACGCCCATGGTCATGGTCACAACTGCCCCTTTGGCCGCCGCGTAATGCACAGAAGAGCCAGGACCGCCGCGCCGATGCGCCATACTTCCCATATTGACGATCACGCCAAATTTGTTCGCAAGCATGTGCGGCAACACTGCCTGCATCGGATAGAGGGTGCCTTTGACGTTGAGGTCAAATGTTCTGTCAAACAGATCGTCGTCGATTTCGAGGAATTTGGCGCGTCTTATGGCGGCGCCAGCTGAATTGAAGAGAAATTGCACGCTCCCGAATCCGTCGACCGCAAGCTCCACCATGTTCTCGACCGCCGCGCGCCTGGTAACGTCAATGGTCAGCGCCAGCGCCTGACTGCCTATGGCGTTGATTGTCTCGGCCGTTTTCGCGAGACCGTCTTCATCAATGTCCGCGCAAACGACGTTGGCTTTTTCGCGGGCGAAAATCAGTGCGGCAGCCCGGCCGATCCCGCTCGCCGCGCCGGTGATGATGATCGTTTTGCCCGCGAAATAGTCCTGTGTTTTCGGCATCCTGTCCCTCCATCATGACCGGTCTTGTCCCTCCACGTCTTGAACAATAGCCGATATCGTAGGACGTGGATGCCCGACCCGCAGGCGAAGCAAGCAGTCCTTCGGACGGCAAGGTCAGGCATGACGATCAGAACCGGAGTGCCCCTATGACCACACCCCCGCCGATCGAATATTCCGACGCTTCTCCGCAGGTGCGTGCGGTTTATGACGACATCAAGAAAACCCGCAACGTCCCAGATGTGAACAATTTCTGGAAATATCTGGCGCGCGACCCCGTAACGCTCAAGCGCACCTGGGAAAGCATAAAGGAGGTGATGGCGCCGGGGGCACTGGATCCGCTGACCAAGGAAATGGTCTATGTGGCGGTGTCAGTCACAAACGGTTGCGCCTATTGCATCGCCTCCCACACCGCGGCCGCCCGCAAGGCGGGAATGACGAATGCCATGTTCGGTGAGTTGATGGCTGTTGTTGGCATGGCCAACGAGACCAACCGGCTCGCCAATGGCTATCGCGTTCCGATCGATGAGTTCCTTGCTACCTGAGATTGCCCAGTTGTCCCACACCATGTCACAATGGAAAAAACACGGGGGAGGGCGTGCGATGCTTGACAGTGATTTTGTGACCAAACTGCTATGCGTTGCGTTTGTAGCGGCGATCATGCTGCCAGTGGGGCATATATTGTTTCCGTATGTCAGCGATGAGCTGTCAGGAATGCAGTTCCAGGCAATCGAGGCGGTGGTGAGCGCAACGGTTGGGTTCGGGATTTATTCGGTGCTTGGATAAAACGCTCATCATCCCGGCGCCCACGGCGCCGGGATGATGCTTCGTCAAACTCGTGACTCTATTACTGAGACCGTGACGGTGCCGGCGAAGGTGCCGGCGTGAGCGGCTGCGTCGATGACGAGCCTGAGCCCGTGGTGCTCGGCGGGCTCGCGGGGCGTACGGGCGCGGTTGCTGTGGCCGATGGGGAAGCGCCGCTGCTCGCGGTGGTGCCACTGTTGTTCCAGCCGGCAATAATCAGGAAGCCGATCAGCACCAATACCGCGACACCGGCGATCCAACCCCACATCCCGCCGGTATTATCGTCTCGGCGCACCACGGGGTCGCTCAACCGCGGATCCGGATCAGTAAAACGTGGATCAGTCATGGGCATCCTCCTTGGGTTCGGGACGCTTTGCGTCGCCTCGAACGAGGGAAACCCGCTAGCCGGTGCAGCGGTTCCGAAAGAACAACGAATTTGAGGGAACCAAAAAGATCAGGCGACGCGTGTGGCGAGCCGCCAGGCAGCCCAAAAAACGAAGAAAAAAGCAGCAAGAAAGACCGGCAAGCTGGCGGTCTCCGACCAATGTTCTACGGTTCGGCCGACGCCATAGGCGATCGTTAGGCCAATCAGGACGAAAACGACATAAACCGCGATCAATTTCATCTGGCTGTGCCCGGATCATTCCCCGCGGTTTGAGCATAAGACGAATGCAGGCGGGAGGGGAAGGCACGGCTGCAGGGAAAATGCTATAGGCGCGCGTCCCGCCCGTGTCAGACCCCGCACCCCGAGACCATCATGCGCCCGAGCCAGCTGGCGATTGCTGCAGCGCCGGTGCTGTTCGTGCTCCTCTGGAGCACAGGCTTTATCGGCGCACGCTACGGGCTGCCCTATATCGAGCCGCTGACGTTCCTGGCCGTGCGCATGGCCTTTGTGGTCCTCATCATGGCTGCAATCGCAATCATAGGGCGCGCGAGGGTCCCCGATGCGCGCGAAGTGCAGCATGCGCTGGTCGCCGGTTCCCTTGTCCACGGGCTGTATCTCGGCGGGGTATTCACTGCCATCAGCCAGGGTGTCCCCGCCGGCATTTCGGCCTTGATTCCGGGCGTTCAGCCGATCCTGACCTCGACCATAGCCAATCGTTTCATGGGTGAGAGGGTGACAGGGATTCAATGGTTCGGGCTGGTCCTTGGCCTCCTGGGAGTCGTGCTGGTCATGCACGATCGCCAAATCATCCTGGCGGGATCGCTCCTCGGCTGGATCGCGAGTTTTCTCTCGCTCATCGGCATAACGCTCGGCACGCTCTATCAGAAACGCTATTGCGGGGCGATCGACTGGCGCACTGGCAACCTCGTGCAATATATCGGCGCAGCTGTGCTGTTTACCCTCGGCGCTTTTGCGTTTGAAACGCGCGAAATTCATTGGAGCGGCGAATTGATTTTCGCGCTTGCGTGGCTGGTGCTGGTCCTGTCGATTGCGGCGGTCGGGCTGATGTACTGGCTGATCCGCCGATCTGCGGCGACCGGTTTTGCCAGTCTGTTCTATCTGGTGCCGGCAGTGACCGCTCTATTTGCGTTCTTGCTGTTTGGCGAGCGGCTGGACGGTGTCTCGATCTTTGGCATGGTCCTCTGTGCCGGCGGGGTCGTGCTCGCCAATCGGGGGGCGGTAAAGCCGGAAAAGATGTAGCGGCTATTTTCCCCGCTCGAGCACGAGCTGAGTTTGTGTCACCAGCGCGCACAGCTTGCCGTCACCGCGTGTAATGCGGGTTTGCCAGACCATGGTGGTTCGGCCGCGGTGTAGTGGCGTGCACTCTGCTTTCGCAACGTCGCCGATCGGCACCGCGGCGAAGAAGTTGGTCTTGCTTTCGATCGTCGTCGTGGATTGACCCGGCTTGAGGTTGGCGGTGGTCGCTGTGCCGCCAAGATTGTCGGCAAGGGCCATCAGGGCACCGCCATGCATGATCCCGAAGCGGTTGTTGAGGTCGTCACGCGCGGGAAGTTCGGCGGTGACGCGCTCGGGCGATACGTGTGTAATTTTGAGACCGAGAAATTCGGCAAAAGGCGGTTGTTTGTTGGCCGCTTCATTCATTTAACTGCTCCCAGCCGGCACCAAATAGAGAAGGGCGCGGACGTTATCGCCCGCGCCCTTGCAGTGCAATCTTGTGAGTCCTAGCCGCGCGGCTGCGGAACGATGCGAATATAAGGACGTGGAGCCTTGAAACCCTGCGGCCAGATTTTCTTGGCTTCATCGTCACTGACCGATCCGGCAATAATGACGTCCTCGCCCTGTTTCCAGTTTGCGGGGGTGGCCACACGGTGCTTGGCGGTCATTTGCAGCGAGTCAATGACGCGCAGGACCTCGTCGAAGTTACGGCCCGTTGTCATCGGATAAACCAGGATCAGTTTTACTTTCTTGTCCGGTCCGATGATGAAAACGTTGCGCACTGTCTGGTTGTCGGCAGCCGTGCGGCCTTCGGACGATCCGGAGGTCGCTGCCGGCAGCATGCCATAGGCCTTCGAGATCTTCAGATCGGTATCGCCGATCATCGGATAGTTCGGCGCAAAGCCTACGACATCCTTGATATCGGCAGACCATCTCTTGTGATTGTCGACCGGATCGACCGACAAGCCGACGATCTTGACGTTACGCTTGTCAAATTCCGGTTTAAGCCGGGCCATCGTGCCAAGCTCGGTCGTACAGACAGGCGTAAAGTCCTTCGGGTGCGAGAACAAGACGCCCCATGAATTGCCCAACCAGTCGTGAAAACGGATTTTTCCTTCCGTTGTTTCGGCTTCAAAATCGGGTGCGGTATCACCAATCGCCAACGTCATGACCAACCTCCACTCAAATAGTGACGCGTCCAGCACCTAATATAGTCGTCCACGCCGTCCGGGAATAGGGAAACGGCAAAGAGGATCATTCCGCCGTCGTTTGCGCGCGGCAGAGAACAAATGTTTGGTATTTGAATTGCCGGGAGGGAAAGCTTGCCAGCGGGCGCAAGATCAGCGGCTGGCGGCCTTGCGCTCGTCCATTCCGACGGTGCGGCCGGAGAAGCCGGCTGCGTCGAAATATCTCATCTTGCCAACACGTTGACCCACCAGCACAGTTGCAAGCCCGGTTTCGCTCGGCGAGCTGCGTTCGACCCAGCTTTCTACCGTCGGGCTGTCGCCGCCCGGCAGCGCTTCGGCGAGCACGCGGCCCTGCAACGACCCCTTGAACGGTATTTTCAGTCCCAGGGCGTGAGCAATCGTCTTTCCAATGTCGGCATTGCTTGCCGGGGTTTCATCGACAAAACCGGTTTTGAAACGTGGACCGATGGCTGCCATGAAATTCATGGTGTCCGCGCGGCTAAAGCTGCCATGCATGCCTTGGCCCTGCTGCAAACCGGTGTCGGCGACATTGACGGCGCACATTACGGGCCGTCCGCAGTCGGTCGCATAGGAACGGAAGTTGATCACGATCGCAGGCCGCGGAGTGCGTGCCATGCCCTGCATGTTGATTGAGGAGAGCGGCAACGTGCCGGGGAAGCTTCCGATATCGCTGTCGACAAACAGTCCGCTTACATAGTCTTGTGAGAGCAGGGCCTCGATCACCTTGCCCGCAAGAGCGGTGTCCTTGTTGGGAACATACACGAGATCCGAGCCGCCATTGGAAGCAACGACGACCTCCGGTTTTTCGGGATCGTTGCCGATCAGGCCGTTGCCCCGCTTGGGATACTTGCCGGCACCAACGGCGGCATTCTTATCGTCGGGGTCGTTCAGTGGCAGACCAAGCGCTTTGGCGAGATCGATCGCAACGAAGCCCGGAGGCAGCAACCCGGCCGGTACATCCGCGTAACTCGCGCGGGCAGCCGGACTGGTACTGCTCTCCTTGCTGATGGTCGAGAATCCGTGGTCGGCGGCAATGACAATATCGGTGTTTGCAGCAAGTCCGAGATCGTCCAACGCCTGGCGCACCTGCGCGAGGTTGTCGTCTGCATTCTTGATGGAGGCCAGCGAGGTCGGTCCGTTGATGCCGGGAACGATCTTCAGATGGCTGTCGCCTTGATTGTGCTGTGTACCATCCGGATCGCGCGACCACAGCACAAGCACGAACGGCTTGTTGCGTGCTTTGAACATTGGCAGCACAACCTTGGTAGCGACGTCAGCGAAATATTTCTGCTGCACAATATTGGCAACCAGTGTGCCTGGCTTTTCGAAAGTCCCCGCGTTGGCGTTGTCGCCCGGCGTGTCCTTGCGGGAGGGCGCGATCAGCGGCAAGCCCGCAGTTGTTAGTGCGTTCTGCATCGCCTGGGATAGCGGAATTCCCTGCTTGGTGCCGGTGGAATCATCGACGGTGATTGTTTCCTCGCCCGTTCGTTCTGTGTGATCGAACATCAATATTGGTCCGAGTTTTCCGATCGCCGCGGTACTGAGGCCCTGCTGTCGCGCGATGAAAAGGATTGAATCCTCATCAACAAAATTACCGGAGAAATGCGCGTCGATATCACCCAGGATCGGGTCGTTTTCGATGAACGGAGTCACACTGCCACCGGCAGATGCTACCGGATAGGCGGTATAGATGGTGTTGCTGAAGGTGCCCGTATCACCGAGGAAATGGCCGGTCGCCATGCCTGACGCATTGGCCATGGTAAAAGTCGGAAACAGTGAATGTGGGTTAGCGAAATTCACGCCCTTGTCGCGGACCGCGGCCATGGCCGGCGCGGTTTCCGGTGTTACTGACAGGGCGCGCAGACCGTCAGGCACGAACAGGATGAGATTGCGCTGGCTTTGCGCGTCCGCCGGCGCAATTTGCAAAAAAATCGCGGCACACGCGGCTGAAATGAGTGCCTCGGAACGGAATGACATGGCATCCTCCGCAATCCTGATGGGACGCTGCGGTAGATACTGTTGCTATAAGACAGTAGTGTAACAGGCGCCGGTTATCCGCAGCCAATTCCGGGGATTGGTGCGAGGCAGTATAAAAAGGCCACATGTTCAAGCGTATCCTGATCGCCAATCGCGGCGAAATCGCCTGCCGGATCATCAAGACCGCGCGCAAATTAGGAATCGAAACGGTCGCCGTCTATTCGGAAGCCGACAAAGACGCCTTGCACGTGGAGATGGCGGACACGGCCGTCGCCATCGGCCCTCCACCGGCGGCCGAAAGCTACCTGGTGATCGAAAAAATCGTCGCTGCCTGCAAGCAAAGCGGCGCCGAAGCCGTACATCCCGGGTACGGGTTCCTGTCCGAGCGTGAAGCCTTTCCGAAGGCCCTGGCAGCAGCCGGCATTGTTTTCATCGGCCCAAATCCAAAAGCCATAGCCGCCATGGGCGACAAGATTGAATCCAAGAAGGCGGCCGCGGCCGCCAAGGTGTCGACCGTGCCGGGCCATCTCGGGGTGATCGAGAACGAGGTCGAGGCGGTCAAGATCGCTGGCGACATCGGTTATCCAGTCATGATCAAGGCGAGCGCGGGGGGCGGCGGCAAGGGTATGCGCATCGCCCGTAGCAAGGCTGAAGTTGCGGAAGGCTTCGCCCGCGCCCGCTCGGAAGCGAAGTCGTCGTTCGGCGACGAACGTGTTTTCATGGAAAAATTCATCATCGACCCGCGCCATATTGAAATTCAGGTACTGGGCGACAAGCATGGCAACATCATCTATCTCGGCGAGCGCGAATGTTCGATCCAGCGCCGCAATCAGAAAGTGGTCGAGGAGGCGCCATCTCCACTGCTCGACGCGGCAACGCGCAAGAAGATGGGCGAGCAGGCGGTCGCGCTGGCCAGAGCGGTCGGCTACGACAGCGCCGGCACCGTTGAATTTGTTGCTGGCCAGGACAAGAGCTTCTATTTCCTTGAAATGAATACGCGGCTGCAGGTCGAGCATCCCGTGACCGAGCTTGTGACCGGCATCGATCTGGTCGAACAAATGATCCGGATTGCCGCGGGCGAGAAGCTTTCGATCAAGCAAAGCGACATCAAGCTCGATGGTTGGGCAATCGAAAGCCGCATCTATGCGGAGGATCCCTACCGCAATTTTCTTCCCTCGACCGGCCGGCTCACCCGCTATCGACCGCCGCAGGAAGGACGTGCCAATGGCGTGACGGTACGAAACGACACCGGTGTGTACGAGGGCGGCGAAATCTCAATTTATTACGACCCAATGATCGCGAAATTGGTCACGCATGCGCCGAACCGCAACGCCGCGATTGCCGCGCAAAGCGATGCGCTCGACAGCTTCGTGGTCGATGGCATCCGCCACAATATTCCATTTCTCGCAACGCTTATGGCCCATCCCCGTTGGCAGGCCGGCAAACTTTCCACGGGTTTCATCGCCGAGGAGTTTCCTGCCGGTTTTCAACCTCACGCGGCTGGGGGCGAGCCGGCCGAGGTGATGGCGGCCGTCGCCGCCGCCATCGATCATGTTCTCGGCGAGCGTAAGCGACGCATCGCGGGCCAGCTGAGGGGCCACAACGTGACGCGCGAGAGTCAACGTGCTGTCTGGCTTGGCGAACGCGAGATCAAACTTGAGGTGAAACGCGACAACGATGCCATTATTGTGGGATTCAACCACGGCAAGGGTGGCGGCCGAGAACTGCGTTCGAACTGGAAGCCGGGTGATATCGTCTGGAATGGAACGTTCGGCGATCGCCAGATAGTGGTGCAAATTCGCACCGTTCCAAACGGCTTTGCGCTGAGTTACCGCGGGAATGAGGCCAAGGCCTTTGTCTATACCGAGCGGGAAGCCAGCTACGCCCGCCTGATGCCGGCAAGGACGATAGCCGACACGGGAAAGCAGGTGCTGTGCCCAATGCCGGGTCTGGTTGTCTCGATCGCCGTGAAGGAAGGGCAGGAGGTCAAGGCCGGCGAGACGGTCGCAGTTGTCGAGGCCATGAAAATGGAAAATGTCCTGCGTGCCGAAATCGACGGTACTGTCAAAAAGATCAACGCCAAACCAGGCGACAGCCTCGCGGTGGACGCGGTGATCCTCGAATTTGCCTGAACGCAAGCCACACGGGCCCGGGTCGATGACGCTCTACTTCGCCTACGGCTCCAACATGCATCGCCCGGCCATGAAGCGCCGCTGCCCGGGCGCCAGCGCGCTTGGTCCGGCAATGCTGAACGGCTATCGCTTCTTTGTTGGTCTCGAGGGCTGGGGTTCGGTTGCGCCAAGTGCGGGCGCGTGCGTGTATGGCGTACTATGGCGACTGACGCCGCGCGACATCGCCTCCCTTCACGCCTATGAATTGCTGCATCAGGGTCTCTACGACGTACGATCCTTGCCCGTGCGCCACGGCAAGCGCCGGGTCCGCGCGATGATTTACATCCTGCGCCGGCGTGCGCCCGGCAGTCCGCGGCCGGGCTACGTCGAGATGATTGCCGCTGCGGCACGCGGCTGGAAATTGCCTGAGCCCTACGTCCGCTCCGTCGAGCGCTGGTCCATCTCGCGCTGGACCGGCGCGCGCGTCATGGATGCGGGAGAGGTTGCGTGAGCGGCCGCATCATTCGTCATGTTGTCGTGCGCGGGCGGGTGCAAGGAGTCGGGTATCGCGCCTTTGTCGAGGATGAGGCGCGGCGGCGCGAGCTGGACGGTTGGGTACGAAATCGCCGCGACGGCTCAGTCGAGGCGGTGTTCGCCGGACCGCGCGCAGCCGTCGAAGCCATGATTGAAGCCTGCCGGCGCGGCCCCATGTCGGCGCGGATCGATGCGCTCGATCATCGTGAGGGCACGGAGGCAGATCTCGTCGATCGCGTGGAAGCCGGCGCATTCTCGGTCTTGCCGACCGTTTGATCCGTAATTTGCCCGAACAGCTGTGCGAACTCTCGCTGCAAAATCTTGTCCACTTCGGCCATTGGTGCCCGAATGCCGAGATCAGCCAGACTGGTCACACCATAGCGTTGTTCGCTGACGCCGCACGGAACGATACCGGAAAAATGCGACAGATCCGGATCCACATTCAGCGCCATGCCGTGCAGCGTCACCCACTGCTTCACGCGAATGCCAATGGCGGCGATCTTGTCCTCGTACCCGCCGCCCTTTTCGTGCCGGCGCACCCAAACGCCAATGCGATCCTCGCGCCGTTCGGCGCGCACGTTGAAGGCGGCGAGGGAACGTATGATCCATTCCTCGAGCGTGGCGACGAAACGGCGGACATCCGGACCGCGCCGCCTGAGATCGAGCATCACGTAAGCGACCCTTTGGCCAGGCCCATGATACGTCAGCTGGCCCCCGCGCCCGCTGGCATGGACAGGAAAACGCGCCTCGATTACGTCGGCCGGATTTGCACTGGTGCCGGCGGTGTAGAGAGGAGGGTGCTCCAGGAGCCAGACGAGTTCGGCGGCCGTTCCGGCGGCGATTCCGGCCGCGCGGATCTCCATAGCGGCGACCGCCTCCTCGTAAGGCACAGGGGAATCGCTGATGCGCCATTCGGGCGGCACCGATCCGGGCGGCGCCGGAAGCCCGATTACCAGCGTGTTTCGCGCATTAACCACACGTTCACCATACCATGATGACCTGATCCCTGCTCGGACCTGACGCGCAATAAGGAACAAACGTGGCCACACTCGACAAAGTCGCCGTCGACATCACCGTCGTCCTCGGCACCACATCCATGCCTATCCACCAGGTGCTCCGGCTCGGCCGCGGCGCCATCATCGAACTGGACGCTTCCGAGGAGGATGCCGTAAGCATCCTTGCGAACAATCTGCCGGTGGCCAAGGGCACGGTGGTCGTGAACGGTAACCGCATCGCCGTTAACGTAGCCGAGTTGCTTCCGCGCCCCCCAGACATGCGTTGAACGGGCCGCTGCAAGGGCCTGAGACTGCACCCAAATTAAGTCACGCCGGGGCCGGCGCGGGCCTTGTCCCTCAACATCCTATTTGTTAGATGGTCCGCCATCGTTGGGCGCGGCGGTTTTGCTGACCTTCTCGTCCTTCTCCCCAGAGCATGATCCCGAAAAGTGGGACCCGGTTTTCGGATAAGATCATGCTCGGACATATGCGGCCGTGGCGGAATTGGTAGACGCACTAGCTTGAGGTGCTAGCGGGGCAACCCGTGGAGGTTCGAGTCCTCTCGGCCGCACCAGAACAAAAAATCGCAATTGATATAATTAGGGTTTTCGCTCTGCGGCCCTCACCTTGTACTTAGGTGAGGGAATAGATGTTGTAGTTTCGTTCTCGCGAGCGACCTTCGCCATTGCTTCACGCGCAAGCCGCTTGCGGTCCGCCGCCTGCGTGTAGAGAGACGCCATTGCGGTACCGCTCCAGCCAAAGATCGCGTTCAGTTGCGCGACGGTCGCTCCGTTCTCTGCCGCGCGCGTTGCTCCGATCTTGCGGCAACCATGCGCGGAATGATGCAACAGGCCGGCTTTGACGCAGGCCTCCTTGAAGGCATTGCCGAACGACTCCTTGGTGAACGGCTTGCCGCTCTTCTCGACGATGAAGGCGAGATCGCCGACCGGGCCGGCATCGAGCGTCGCCTGCAGGATGGGTAGGATCGGCAGATAAACCGTGACCGCGCCCTGGCTCTTCTCGGTGCGCAAGGTCGCAACTCCGTTGCGCACATGCTGGCCGCCGAGCCCAACGGCATCGCCGCGCCGCAAACCGGTGAACAGCAGCACGTCGATCCAGACGCGTTCCTTGGTGCCCAACTGCCATCGCGCGCAATAGCGCTGCGCGGCCTTGTCTTAGTGTGGCGAAGTTAGAAGACTTGCTGCCGATAACAGACTTTAGGAGGCGCGAAACTGCTCTGGAGGCCACTCATCGGTCATCTCGATTTGGCGCCCGAAGTCGATCGTGGGCGCGTGATCTCATTCCACGGATGAGGTCGGCTCGGATACGGTCAGCTTTGCCTGTTGGATAAGCCGCCAGATTCGCGGCGGCGTCAGAGGTAGCTCATTCGGCTCGACGCCAAGGCTGGCAAGTGCGGCGGCAACCGCGTTGGCGGTCGAGGCCGCTACCGCAACGATCCCGCCTTCGCCGGCACCTTTTGCGCCCAGTGGATTGCTCGGCGAGAGGCACACTTGCATCGTGACGCCGCGAACATTCGGGAAGTCGGTCGCGGTCGGCAGCAAATAGTCGGCCAATGACGCGTTCAGCAACTGGGCATCGGCGTCATAGAGGAGATGATCGAGGAACACGCCACCGAGGCCCTGCACCACGGCGCCGAGCGATTGTCCATGCACCAACGCGGGATTGATGGCGCGGCCGATATCCTCTACCGCCATATAGTCGAGCACAGCGACATGACCGGTGCGCGCGTCAATGGCGACGTGCGCGGCATGAGCTCCATAGGTGTAGGTGCGCTTGGTATTGGCGAAGGTTCCTTCGGCCGAGATCGGGCCGGCGGCGGCCGCGAGCTCAGTGAAGTTCAGCGAGCGATTGTCAAGACAAGACGCCTTGCCGTCTTGAACTTTCACGTCCTCAGCCGAGCAATCGAACTGCAGTGCTGCCGCTTCCTGGATTGCGGCCTGAAGATTTTTCGCGCCGTCCAGAATCGCGGAGCCGCCCATGACGACGGCTCGCGAATGGTAAGTGCCAAAACCTTCAGTAAGCAATGTCGTAGAGCCGTGCAACACGCGAAAGTTTTCAAACGGCAACTCCAGTGCGTCGGCAGCGATCTGCGCGAATACCGTCTCCAAGCCTTGGCCAAGCACCGACGAGCCAATGGCGATGGTAATAAGGCCATCGCGGTCCAAGGTCATGCGGACGTTCTCGCGTGGGCCGGCGCCGCCACTTTCGACAAAGCACGCTATGCCGAGCCCGTGATAGCGCCCGTCAATTTTGCGGCCTTGCAGGTTCTTCTTCGCATCCCAGCCGAATGCATCCAGGCATTTGTCCAAACCGGCATGGTAGTCGCCGGTGTCGTAGGCGGTTTCCGTCTCATATGGCACCAGTCTTCCAATGGAATAGGGCAGCTCCCCTTTGGAAATCAGATTCTTGCGGCGGAATTCGATCGGATCGATCTTGAGATCGCGCGCCGCCATGTCGATCAACCGCTCGCGGAAGAAATTCGCTTCGAAACGTCCGGGAGAACGATAGGTACCAACGGGTGTTTTGCTGGTCATGCAGACGGAGACGCCGAACCTAACGGCCGGAATGCGATAGGGCCCATGCAGGAATTGAGCAGCCTTGGCCGGGACAACACCCGAATTGGTGCGAGTGTAGGCACCCATGTCCGCGAGAATATCACCGCGTAAAGCGAGGATGGTGCCGTCGCGGCGGCACGCGATTTCAAGATCGCAGTCGATTTCACGCGAATGATTGGCCGCCTGCAGATGCTCGAGCCGGTCCTCGATCCATTTTATCGGCCGCTTGATCTTGCGCGCCGCGAACGGAATCAGAAAATCCTCCGGGTAGAACTCGCCGCGCACGCCGAAGCCACCGCCGACGTCGAGCTCGATGAGATCAATCGCGCTCTCCGGCATCTGCATCATGGCGGCTAAGGCGCGACGGTTGAAAAACGTCACCTTGGTGGCGCCGTTGACAATCAGGCGCCCGGCGGTCTCGTCCCATTCGGCGACCACCCCGCGCGTCTCCATCGGCACGGCGGTATGGCGGTGGGCCCGGAAAAACTCGCGTCGGGTGTACTCGGCGCTCGCGAAGATGGTGTCGATATCGCCAAAACCTACGCTATAGCGGGCGGCAACATTGGTGCCATTCTGCTCAAATAGAAGCGCTTTGTCCGCCACCGATGTCCGCCAATTTGAGATCGGTTCGAGCGGCTCGATCGCAAGATCGATTTCCGCCGCCGCATCCTCGGCGAGGGCACGGCTGTCGGCAATCACGACGGCGAGTGGCTCTCCGACGTAACGGACCTTACCATGAGCAATGACCGGCTGCAGGTAGCGCTCTAGTCCGGCGATCGGTGCGAGGCGGATCGGAATAGTTGGGATGTTCTCGCCAATGTCTGCAGCGGTGAGGATCGCATGCACGCCCGATACGTTCAGTGCCGTGGCGGTGTCAATTTTCTGGATGTGGCCGTGCGCGACGGAGCTGCGCAGGATCGCCGCGTGCAGCAAGCCCGCCGGTTCGTAGTCATCGACGAAAGTGCCGCGACCGGTCAAAAATCGGAAATCTTCGGTCCGCTCAACTTCCTGGCCGATGTAGACGTTGCGGGCGGCTGTCATGGCCCGGCTCCCGTCTTTTGCTTGTAAGCCGCCCGTGCGTCGAGCACCGCCTCGATAATTTGAATATAGCCGGTGCACCGGCAAATATTTCCAGACAACACCTCGCGGATGCGATCCGCGTCGGCGTCCGGTTCTTCGCTGAGCAGAACGTGCGCCGTGGTAAGTATTCCAGGCGTGCAGAATCCGCACTGTAGCGCGTGATGCCTGCGGAACGCCGCTTGCAACGGGCTGAGCGCGTTGCCGTGCGCAAGCCCTTCGACCGTCGTGATGTCGGCGCCATCGGCCTGCACCGCGAACATCAGGCATGACCGCACTGGCGCGCCATCGACGATCACTGTGCAGGCGCCACATACGCCGTGCTCGCAGCCGATATGCGTGCCGGTCAATTTGAGGTCGTGTCGCAGGCAATCGGCCAGCGTTGTGCGCGGCTCGACGCTCGCCTCGAATGCCTTTCCATTGACCTTAAGCTGTACGGTCGCGAGATCGGTCATATGTCCCCTCGCCAGGGCAACCCCGCTGCACGGGCCAGCGCGCGTTCAGTCAAAACACCGACCAAGGCGCGCCGGTAGTCACCGGACGCGTGGATGTCATCTGCCGGATGGACGCTTTCGCTGGCAGCCGCACCCGCGTCGCGGATTATTGTTTCGGTGACGACCTTGCCTTCGATCGCGGCTTCCACTGCGCTAAGCCGCAGCGGTGTATCGCCGACGCCGATGGCGCCGACATGAACATTGGCCGCCTGACCGTCTTTGCTGTTGTCATAAAAAAGCGCAACCCCGGCCAGCGCAAAGTCACCGCGCCGGCGGGAGAATTCCTGGAAGCCCCAACGGCGATTGTCGCGCCACGGCGGCAGGCGAACTTCAACAATGAGCTCGTCTGAGTCCAATGATGTAGAAAGAGCGCCGACAAAAAGTCCGGTCGCGGGAATGGCCCGTTGTCCGCGAGGGCCTGCCACGACAATCCTTGCTTCGCAGGTGATCGCGATTCCAGGCATTTCCGCCGCCGGATCGGCATGGGCAAGACTGCCGCCGACCGTGCCGCGATTGCGGATCTGGTAGTGCGCGATGTGTCGTACCGCTTCAACCAGCAGAGGGTGCGCGACCTGCAACTCCGGGCTGCGCTCGATGTCACGCCAGCGCACCAAGGCACCGATACGAACTGCATCATGGTCAGCCGCAATGCGGTTCAAACCGGGAATACGGCCGATATCAACCAGGAATCGGGGTGCTGCGAGCCGGAATGCCATCATCGGAACCAGGCTTTGACCGCCGGCAATGGCCTTGGCCTCGCGACCATGTTCGGCGAGTAAAGCGATGGCGTCTTCGAGCCGGGTCGGACGAAAATAATCGAACCGGGAGGCTTTCATTATTCAACGTTCTGTTCAACGTTCCGATTGACGAAGCTTTGGCGAGATCATTAGCATACAAACAAATTTGGGGAGGTCCACATGCTTGATCGATCCGCCAAAGACAATGTTTGCAATGCCGTCGATGCCCTGCAAGACGAGTTGACCAAGCTCGGTCTCGACCTCGGCAACATCTACGCGCCGCTCGGCAAAGAGCTTCAAGCCGGCAACTACGTCTACGATTGGATGGCCCAGAATGGCTTCAAGCCGGAGCGCATCGGAGCTTTCGAGGATCGCTTCAACGTCGTCGGTCGGGTGGTAGGGACCGGCGGCGGGGCGAGCCTTTCCTTCAACAGCCACCTCGACACCATCATGTCGCGCGAGGATACCTCACGCTTCATCGACGCCGGCGACCGCATCTATCACGAGGCTTGGCTCGAAGACGGAAAGATCTGGGGCTACCCCCTGGTCAACTGCAAAGGCCCGATGACCTGCTGGCTAATCGCCGCCAAGGCATTGCAAAACGCCAAGGTCCGCCTCAAGGGTGATCTTGTTCTGGCGGCAGTCTGCGGCGAACTGTGCGGCGACCCGGTCGACGAGTTCCAAGGCCACGACTATCTCGGCAACGACATCGGCACGCGTTTCGCAATCACCCACGGCGCGATCAGTCATTATGCATTGGTCGCCGAAGCCACCAATTTCAAGCCAGTTTGGGTCGAAGCCGGTAAGCTGTTCATGAAGATCACAGTCTATGCCGGGCCGTCACGCTATACGCCTTATGTTGCTCGCCCGACGGCGGCGCTGAAAAGCCCGAACGCCATTGTGCGTATGGCCAAGTTGATCGAGGCGATCGAGGAATGGGCTGACGGCTACGAGACGCGCTATACGAAGAAATATAGCGGCGGCACCGTAGTACCAAAGGCGGTGATCGGCGCGATCCGCGCCGGCGTTCCCTTCAAGGTCTACCGTATTCCGGAACTCTGTTCGATCTATCTCGATATCCGGCTCAACCCGGACACCAAGCCGCTCGACATCCAGGACGAGCTTGAGGCCATCGTTGGCAAGCTCGATCTCAAAGCGGAGGTGCGGCCGTTTCTCTATCGCCGCGGCTTCAACGCGGAAGGTGTCGAGCCGTTGAAGAATTCGCTCGAAACCGCGCATCAGGCGATCATCGGCAAGCCGTCGGAACCGGCGGGCTCGCCGGAATGCAGCATGTGGCGCGACATTAACCCTTATAACGAACTCGGCATTCCGTCGCTGACCTACGGATGCGGCGCCGGGGCCGGCGGCGGAAATACGTATTTCACCGTTGATGATATGATCAAAACGGCAAAGATTTACGCGCTAACCGCGATGGACCTTTGTAATCGAAATACCAAAGCGGTTTGAAATCTCGCGCTCGATATCAGGGCCGGACCGACTGTTCCGAGATTCGTGCTTAGGGGAGGAGGCAACCATGTCCAGGATTTATATCGCAATCATCAATGCGTTGTTCGGCGCCGCCTTGGGCGCTTCGGCGCAGGCGGCTGACGCCGTCAAGACGATGTCGATCATCACGATGAACGACACGCCTCAGCTGCTCGAAGTGAAAGAGGGGCTGATCCAGGGCCTCGCCGCTCACGGCTATACCGACGGCAAGAATCTTAAGATCGACTTCAAGAGTGCGCAGGGCAATTTCGGCACGGCCCAGCAAATTGTACGGCAGTTCATCGGCGATAAGCCCGACATCATCGTGACGATCACCACGCCGACCAGTCAGGCGGCGGTTGCGGCGACCAAAGATATTCCGATCATTTTCACCACCGTTACCGATCCGGTGAAGTCCAAGTTGGTAACGCAGGAAAAGCATCCCGGCGGCAACGCATCGGGAATTTCGGATGTCGTTCCGACCGAATTGCAGCTCAATCTCGTCAAGGAGATAATACCGAACCTCAAGACGCTCGGACTCGTTTACGATCCGAGCCTCGACAATGCGCGCTCGACCGTCGAAAGTGTGAAAGAGCTTGCGCCCAAGATGGGATTCAAGACGCTTGAATCGCCGGCGATGGGCCTCAATAACGTTCCGGCAGCGGGTCAGGCTTTAGTCGGCAAGGTCGAAGCGATCTTCGTGCCAAACGACACCACGGTCTATGGCGCCTTCGAATCGCTGGTGAAGGTGGCGCAGGACGCCAAGATTCCGATCTTCACGGCGGAGCGCCGCAGCGTGCAGCGCGGGGCAGTGGCTACGGTCGGCTTCGATTTTGTCGATATGGGCAAGAAGACCGCCGACATGGTTGATAAGGTGTTCAAGGGAACAAATCCGGGGGATCAGGACGTCCAATACATGAAGGATATACCGGGTTCCCTGGCCCTTTATGTCAACAAGGCTTCGGCGGAAAAAATGGGCGTCACGCTGTCGCCGGCGCTGCTCAAGCGAGCCGCTCAGGTATTCTAACGACACCCAAGAACGACTTGCGGATCTCAGCAATTGAGTCTCTATGCGTTCATTGGCGCCCTTGAGACGGGACTGGTTTTTGCGCTCGTCGCTCTGGGTGCGTACCTTACCTTCAGGGTGTTGGATTTTCCAGATCTGACAGTCGAAGGCTCGTTCCCGCTCGGCGCCGCTGTGTGCGCCAAGCTGATGATCAGTGGCGTCGATCCTTGGACAGCGACGCTGGTCGCCAGTCTCGTCGGCAGCGTAGCCGGCTTAGCGACCGCGTTTCTCAATCTCAAGCTGCGCATCCTGCACATTCTCGCCGGCATCCTAACGGCGATCGCGCTTTATTCGATCAACCTGCGCATCATGGATCGCCCCAACATTGGGCTGATCAATATGCCGACCGTCTATACGCCGTTCGAGCATCTCGGGATTCCGTCGCTTTACGCGCCAGTCGTGCTGTTAGCGATCATCGTCGTTATCGCCAAAATCCTGATCGATCTGTTTCTGGCGACCGGATTTGGCCTCGCAATGCGCGCCGCAGGTGCCAACGCGCGCATGGCGCGGGCCAACGGCATCCGCGATGGCCGCATGATCGTGGTCGGTCTCGCCATCGCCAATGGCATAACGGCGTTGAGCGGGGCCTTGTTTGCGCAAATGCTCGGCGCTGCCGATGTCTCGATGGGCATTGGCGTGATTGTAGTCGCACTTGCCGGCGTCATTGGCGGTACGGCGCTGATGCCGTCCCGTCTCATTCCGATGTTGACGCTGGCCTGTGTCCTGGGTTCGATTCTTTACCGACTGGCTTTGGCATTGGCGCTGAGCAGCAACGCAATCGGCCTGACCGCATCCGATGTGAACGTGGTGACCGCGGTTCTGGTCGCCATCGCGTTGTGGCTACCGGTGCGAAATGCCGCATTCTCGGGGCGGCCGAAATGATCAAGGTCGAGAATCTCGGCGTCACGTTCAACAAAGGCACGATGCTAGAAAATCGAGCTTTGCACGGAGTGAATTTGTCGATAGCCGCAGGCGAATTTGTCACCGTCATCGGCTCGAACGGCGCCGGCAAGTCGACGTTTCTTAATCTGCTGGCCGGCGAATTTATACCAAGTACCGGATGCATTTCGATTGATGGTACCGACGTGACGTACTGGCCGGTCTACCGACGCGCGACGATGCTAGCGCGTATGTTTCAAGACCCGCGCGCGGGCATTTGCGAAGAAATGTCGATCATCGAGAACATTGCCATCGCCGCGGCACGCACGTCGCCGCGCGGTTTTGGCTTTGCCATTACCAGGCAGGTCCGCGAGCAGGCCAATGAGCGGCTCGCGATGCTGCAACTCGGCCTGGAAAAACGTCTGCATGACCGCGTCGCTTTACTGTCGGGTGGCCAGCGTCAGGCGCTGGCTTTGATCATGGCGACGCTTGGCACGACCAAGGTGCTCCTACTCGACGAGCACACCGCTGCCCTCGATCCGGCTGCCGCCGAGTTGGTGCTTAATCTGACTGGCGAAATTGTCAAAAAATTCGGCATCACAACCGTGATGGTGACCCACAGCATGCGGCAGGCACTCGAATTGGGCAGCCGGACCATCATGCTGCATCAGGGGCAGATCATTCTCGACATCGCCGGCGAGCAACGCGCTTCGATGACGATCGAGCAGCTCGTGCAAATGTTTCGCCGCAAGGAAGGCGCGGGAATTTCCGACGACCAGCTCTTGCTGGCCTAGCACTAGGCGCGACTATTTCGGATTGAGCCGCGGAAAAATCCGCCGCGGATTTGTCTCGGCGATCGTCTCGATGGCCGCCGCGCTAAAGCCGGCGGCCCGCAGGCTCTCGAGTGGGTTCAGGTCGGCCGGCGTAAACGAGTAGTCGGTGCCAAGCACCAGCCGGTCGAGGCCAACGAGATCGGCAAGGAATTTCAACGGCTTCGGCGCATGCACAATAGTGTCATACACCATCATGGGCGCATAGGCTGAAGGCTGTTTTTGGGCGACGTCAGCTTGCGCCACCTTATCCATTCGGGCGTGCATGATGTCCAAGCGACCAGCTAGATAGGGATAGGCGCCCCCGCCGTGCGAGAGCACAAGCGTGAGCTCCGGAAAGCGATCGAGCACACCGGAAAAGATCAGCGAACCGACGCCGAGCGTCGTATCGAACGTATATTGCACGCTTTGCGTCAACCCGAACTTGGCCGCGCGCGGAAGCAGCGCTGACGCCATCGGATGGATTATCACCGGCATCCGCAATTGCGCCGCCCGCGCCCAAAGCGGGTCGAGCGGCAGCTCACCGATGTTCTTTTCCTCAATGTTGGCCGATGTCATGACGGCCACGGCGCCAATGTTGGCGGCGCGCTCCAGCTCGGTGGCGGCGTCCTCCGCGTTCGGCAACGGCACCGAGGCGACGAACGACATCCGCGCGGCGTTATCGGCGCACCAGCCTGCGAGCGTATCGTTGAGCATGCGGTGCCAGGCGGCGCATTGATCGCGTGGCAAGCCGTAGCCAAAGATATCCGGCCAAGTCGCCACAAATTGCCGGTCGAGGCCCTGGGAGTCGAGCCACGCTAAGCGCGTTGAGGCCGTCTCGATTAACTTGTCAAAGAATGGGCGTACCTTGAAACCGTAAGAGAACTCCAGCGCTGGTGCGGTGCCTATGCCGTCGATGACACGCACGCCTATCTGCGTGCCACGCTCGCGCGCGGTCGCGATCAAACTCTGCGGAATATAATGAGCGTGAACGTCGATGGCCATATTAAGGTAATAACTCCTGTGTCAGCGTGGTGCGCGCGACCTCGCGGCCATCCTTGAACACGTGCCGGCGTGGCGGTCGCGATTCAGCCGACCTTGAGAAAAAACGCTAGGCCTAGCCGAGCGATTCTGAGATAAAGATCCCCAGTCAATTGGCTAACGAAGCTTAATGAAATTGTAGAAGTGTTGGAAGCAGGGGATTCAGCGACCCTGGGTCGAGCGATTTTTTCCGGCGTTCGTTCCGATAATTGTCATTTTCGGCGTTATCCAAATGGTTGCCACTAAAGAGAGATGAAGCCACACAGCGGCCGTGAATACTGTCGTTGATCCATTGATTTTCGCATTGATTTCCTCTTAGGTTGCTGTGCAACCTCAGGTATATCCCCCAAGAGCAACTGTCCCCCAAAGCCAAGGTCGGCTGACGCGTGTCGAAACATTTGTGTTGTCGGCGGTGATGAATCTGGCGGCTTGCTTTGGAGCGTCTCAACGGGCTCTATGGACTTTCCTCCAAGGCGCCGATCGGACGCGCGCGCGCAGGTCTATGGCAACGGGACATCGAAGGTCGACTTGTGCTTGCTGTGACAACTCTCGGTCGCACCACTGAAAAATAAGCGTCTGATTTATTTTTTTGACGCCAATAACGTCTGCTTTTGGCCCTTAGCGGACATGCGGCTCGCCGCGCGGAATGTCCGCTACTGCAACACCCTGTTGCTTGTCGCCTGTTTTTTACCGCAATCATTTTGGCGGGCGTTCAACGGCACCTGCTGTTGCCATCGATGATACGCCGTAATGCTCAGTGCCCGGCGGTCGGGCGGAGCAAGATGCGGTGCGCGCAAGGTTCGGCGGCAGGAATTCTGGCCCAAAATGCATGTGCCGGTCGCGTCGGGGAACGGTGACCGGCACATGAGAGGACAAGTAGGGGACAACTTGTCCTTGGGACAATTCCCACGCTAGCTGCACAGAAGTGCCTCGGCAGCTATACGCTCGTATAGACGCGGTATAGGCCGGGCTGTCGCTACGATTGCCCACCATGGCTCAAACAGCGACTTCCTTTTAAAGAGTGAGCATCGCGTGCCGCCCCCGGGCAGGGCTTTTTTGCGTGCGGGTACCATCCCACCCCGAGAACGATCTCGACTTGGGCTTAAATCACCCTCAGCGATGCCGCTGTTGACGGCTATTCTGGGGGCGTAAAATGAAAAACCAAATCGTTGTTGCTATCAAAAATCAATTCGCAGTTGTTTTGATTGTGGGCGGAGGAATCATCATCGCGCCTGCCGTGTTTATTGTGGCTCTAGTCAGATTTGCGCGCATCAATCTATCCCAGTCGCTGACAAAGCCTGTCTCTGAAAAATTAGGCGCGATCTTGCGCGCGAATTCAGGAAACCATTCAAGGGCTAGCACACCGCTCGGGCATCAGGATCGAGCGTGAACAGCTCCTGGGGGTGCGATACGCCGCGCAGAGCGTACCGTCCCACCGAAACGAGCCGGCGCTTTATGTCTCCGACATTGGCAAATGCCGCTGACATCAAAATGGGTTGGTCAACCGAACGGCACATGGCCGCAATGCGGCTTGCCTCGTTCACGGCCGGTCCGAGCACGGTAAAGTCCAGCCGCTCCCGGCTACCGACATTGCCATAGAATACTTTGCCGACATGCAAACCGAGGTACATGTCGGTTACTGGCCTGTCTTCCGCCATGCGCTTTTCTTTCAATTCGGAAACACCTCGGCGTGCAGCGATCGCTGCGGATAATGCCGCGTTGCATGCGTGTATGCGGTTTTCGGCGGTGAAAATGGCAAGGGTGCCATCGCCGATCAGCTTGAGAACATCACCGCCATGTTCATGGATCGCGGAGACAATCACGTCGGAATAGTCGTTCAGCAATGGGATGACCTGTTCTGGCGCCGTGTCCGTGATGCTGGTGAAGCCTCTCAAATCGCTGAACCAAACGACGGCGTCGATTCGCTCCGCAGTGCCGCGCACGATTCGCCCGCTTAACACGCGCTGGCCAGCATCGCGGCCAAGATAGGTTTCCATCAGCGTTCGGGTCATGCGCGCGAGCGATACTGATTTGATGGCGAGCGCGAGGGACGGCACGATATGTTTAAGCTTGGCGATTTGGCCGTCGCTGAACCCGGCGGGCATATCTGTTGCCCACGACGAGTATACGCCATCCATCTCGCCGATCACGCCTTCTGGGGCAAAGCGGGTGATGATCGCGACGTAGTCGGTCATCCCCGCTGCGAGCCACTCAGGCAGCAGCGAGAACTCGTCTTTCGTGTCGGCATTCAGGCGGCGGCGCAGCAGTGACGCGCCGGTTTGCAGCATGGTGTAGAAGGGACTACGCCGCCAGATCTCGGTTGCCTGTACATCCAGAGATACGGGAGCGGGCAGGTCGAAACCTTCCGAGCGAGTGCGACCGTATTCGTGCACGGAAGATTCGCTAGGACTGTAGCCCCAGCGGAACAGCCGGCCTTCGTAGACCGGATGGAGCGTGTCGATAAACACGTGGGCGCGAGCAAGCGGAATCCCGGCCGTGACGCAACGGCCGCAGAACACAGAAACGATGTCAGTTTCAGGGGTGCCGGCGAGGCCGGCTTGAGTCATCCATGCTGACAATTCGCTGAAGAGGGTTTCATTCATGCCGCGATTATACAGAAATTTGCGGTGAGGACGCGCGCGGGCATCCCGAACCGCCGACCAATGTTCGTATCCGGGTAAGAACTGATGTCACCAACTAAACTACGTCAGTCCGAAAACATGACGGGCTAGTAATGTGCGCGCGCCTCATGATCCAAAAGATAAGAAACCTATACGATGGTATCGAGCGACAAAAAATAGCAAAGACTTGGCGAGCTATCGCAAGACTCGTATGGGCTTTCGCAATTAGCAATCGACCAGTGGTCGGGCTATTGCCGGTGCAAAAAGCGGCCCTCAACACGGATGGACAAAAAATGATAGCTGCGCGTGTCACAGAATCTTACACGAGCCTGTTTCTCACGTCCAAGCACGACGACGGCTCTCGCCATGCCGCGATTGCAAGGATTGGGGCTTTCGAGGTTCGTTTGCTCGAAATGCCATCCGCCAATTCACCCGAAGAAGCGAGCCTTTGGGTTGAACTCTATGATCGAGGTCTTCGAGTCGGCGTTGATAGCTATAAGTGCGGTGACTTGGATGAGGCGATAGATGTCGCGCAGCTCCTGATGAACCAAGCCACTCGACTGAACAGCGAGGCCGGAGAAGTTGCGCTATTCGCTTTCGGCCGTTCTAACGAAGTCATCAAATAAAACAGTTCTATGTTTGCTTTTGAGCCCGATGCTTTACCCCGCGAAAGCGGACATCGATCAGATGGCTCGCCATGGCCGCTAAGTGCCAAGAGGGGATATTGGCGCGTCATTGAGATGGCGGGAGCAAAATAAAGTCTGCTACAATTTCATATTGCAGTAGACCCATATTACTGGGCTCAATCTTGCGCGGCGGGCATTGCGGGGCACCACTATGCGGGCAAGGTCTATTCTCGGCGGAATAGCTGCGGCGATTCTGTTTTCCGTTCACATTGCAGGCGCGCAAGACACAAAAGCCCCCAGAGTTGGGGTCATTCTGCAAGGTGGCCCGTGGTACGCAATAGTTGAGGGATTGCGTGACGGCCTCAGAGAACTGGGGCTGGCCGAGGGCAAACAATTTGTCCTGGACGTCCGCGATACGCGAGGCGATCTGAAGGCGGTTGAGGATGCAGCGAAGAATCTTGAACAGCAGAAAGTCAACTTGATCTACACGGCTGCCACGTCCGTCAGTCTGGCGGCAAAGCGGGTGACTAAGAACACCCCGATTATCTTTGTCGCTGGAACCAATCCCGTCACTGTCAAGCTTGTGGAGTCGATCCCGGCACCGGGTGGCCGGCTAACGGGCGTATATTTCCGGTCCACAGACCTTATGGGAAAACGACTTGAGCTGTTGCGGGAGATTATACCTAACCTTCATCGCGTCGTGACACTCTATAATCCCAGCAATCGGTCGGCTGTCGAAGCCGCGAAAGAAGCCCGTGAAGCGGCAAACAATCTGGGCCTCGAGTTAGTTGAGCGGCAGGTTGCTTCAATCGAGGATCTCAAGAAGGCTCTGCAAGCGTATAGGGCTGGCGAAGCGGACGCGTTTATCTCCGTTTCGGACGCGATGGTCGACAGCCAAATTCAGCTTGTTATCGACACGGGGAAGACCAAGAATTTGCCCACAATGCTGTATGAGCCGAGTTCTGTACTGCAAGGCGGCCTTGCAACCTACAGCGCAGATTTCAACGAGATCGGCCGCCTTTCCGCGAAATACGTTCAGAGGGTGCTCGCGGGCGCAAATCCCGCTCTGATGCCGGTGGAAAGTATCGACAGACTTATGTTTGTCATCAATCTGAAAACCGCCAAGCAAATCGGGCTTAAGATTCCCGGGTCAATTCTTCTCCGAGCGGACAGGGTGATCGAGTGACGATGGATCGCCGCACGTCCGGCTTTGGGTCAAATCGGACATTTTGGTGAACCCGAAAGAGGTCCGCTTTACTCCTCAAAAGCGGACGTTCGTCAGCCCGACCAAACATTGTCTGTTATTCAATAACCTTGTCGGCGCGAGCGAGTATTCTCGGTGGCATAAACGCGGCCAATTGCATTCGCGGTCTTCACCTGGATCACACCAGCCGGAATTTAGGGTTGATGTTTTATCTTAATGAGCGAGTTTCATTGCGACTCGCGCCAAATGCCTGCAACTCTTTCGCTGTCTATCAGCGCCGCGCAATGAACAATGAACAGCGTGTATCTCAAATTATGATCCAGGAATATACACAGCGGATTTATAGCGCCGCGATTGTCGGCCTTTGGGTCGTCGTGGTTTCAGCTTCTTTCGCAATGATTTGGGCTGCCACAGTAAACGGCGGAATTAGCTGGTGAACATGACACGGGCCTACCCCGCTAATGCCCCAAACGGGACATTGGCCGGCCAATCAATTGCATACCCCTGCGGGCGTACCTGACCCCTTCCAGTGCGCTATCTCAGGTTGTTACGATGCCTTGTCCGGAGCACCCGGGGGAGGCGATGAGACAACGCCGCAAAGCAGGCGGCAAAGTCGGCGGGACAAGCGTGACCGTCTGCAATGTCCGCCTTTGACTCGCACAAATAGGCCACAAGCAAGCAGTGCCGCCGCGTGAATTTGCGATGTCCGCTTTTGCACGTCGAAAGCAGATATTCGTCAGCGTATTGGAGTGTCCGCGAAAGGCCAAAAGCGGACATATGCACCAGTCAAACAGTATATTCTTGTCTCGCTATCGAGTGAGCAGAACAATCTATGGAGGCTTCTGATGTTGCCTGAAGTGCTAACGAGCAATCAGCTTTCGCTTGTGATTTCCCAGGCCGCCGCTCCCGCCTTCCTTTTAGGCGCGGTGGCATCGTTTCTTGCTGTGCTGGTCGGGCATATGAGCCGCATCATCGATCGAGCACGGGCAATCAATGCTACACCGGACCAGGACCCCAACAAGGCGGCACTCAAGGCGACGTTGCCGCAGTTGAAGTTGCGAGCGGCGCTGGTCAACCGGGCGATCTACTGGGCGGTCGCAAGCGGCATATCGACCTGCTTTCTCATGATTGCTGGTTTTGGAAGTGCGTACTTTGGGTTTAGGCATGAACCCGGTGCAGCCATCCTGTTCACACTGTCGCTCGGACTATTCACATTTTCGCTGATCTCGTTCGCACGCGAAGTAAAAGTCGCCATGAGCCAAACTGAGTTTGGCTGAGGTTGGCGCTGTGCGGAGGATTTCGGCAATGTCTCGTGCGAATGGCCAACAAAAGCAGATATTTGCTGGCGTGATTGGAGAGGGGGCATAAAATGGCAATTCGCGAGCTGTGGCGCCTGAGTGCCGCTTTGAGCCAGAATGCGAGGGCCATGTTTGCGAAGGGCCAATTCGACGCTTGATACATCGTGCGCGTTGCTTTTTTTTAACAAATACTTGGTAATTGCTGCCATTGGGCTCTAATGACGCAGGTCAGCGCGGACCGTCGCTGGGGATAACCCTCATCCCCGTCCAAGTCCCGACACAAGGCGTCGTTTGGTGTTCCACGGGAGCGATATCCAGCGGAGTAACTTACGTGACTGCTCGTCTGCCAAAACGGTTGCCCAGGGGCACCAAGTACGTCGTGGAAAGCGCCGGTGCCTTTGTGCGCCGGTTTCTCGAATTGCCGAATGGTCAGAGAATTACACTGTCAAAGCGCAAAGCGCTGATATGCAAATGCGCTGAGACCGTCAGCATCGTGCCCGATCAGGCACCCGAGGTGTCGCCGGTCAATGGTCCTCGTGTAGCACCCTGACTAAAAGTTTACCCGTATAGTGCCGCACTGACCGAGTGACGACTGTCGGCTCGTGCACGTCCGTCGTTGCAGCTTCCGGTCCTTGCACACGCGCCATGTCCGCTTCGGGTCATTAGCGGACATGGCGCAATCGAATTGTTATGTCTGCTTAATCCCCCGAAAGCGGTCATTGGATGACATCGGCTCGGTGTCTGCTTTGTGCCAACAACGGACAAACGCTTGCTCTGGGGCGGGTATATGCAAAAGGGGATAACTTTCGGGAAAGAGCTCGAGTCACCGGACGGCAAGCGCGCGTTGGCGTATTGCTGGTGAGTATTTTCTCGAACCTTGGTGACCCATGCCTGACCGACTTTCCGACGAGGACGTTAGCCGTCAAATCCTCGGCGTTTTCATGCGTCATCGGATACCTGCCAGCGGTACACTGCAGCGCAACTATTTCTTCGATGTGCGCGACAGTGATTTCCAGCGCGGGATCAACAAGGCGGTCGCTAACAATTGGATCACCATCGATTTGCGAAACCGCTACCGCTATCACCTCACGACAACGGGCTATGCCGTAGGACGGATGATCGATCAGGTCCTCGGCGCATAGAACCGGCGCGATGTCCGCTGTCTGCCAATAGCGGACATTCAAAGGCTCCGCTCTCGCCAATAGAAAAACGCCGGGACAGCGCCCGGGGCCAGTCTCATTCCAATATCTGACTCATCTATAAATCCTCAGCCAGCTTTCACCCGCAGACGTCTTCCGACATACGGACGTTGTCCGCTATCACCCCGAAAGCGGACATTGATTGGCCGCTGCCGCATGTTGGCTTTGTGCCAGAAGCGGACATTCCTACATGTGCGTGCTCGTGATCACGTCGCGGCGACTTTAGATAGACTTGTCAATCGCCCAACCTATCGCACGGACGATGCCGTATGCGGCCAATGAAACTAATCCGATGCCGGTTAGGCCGATAGCGATTCCGCCCGCGAGAATTGGAATGTCGGCTGGAAGCAAATCCCAGAGCCTCAGGCCAAGTGCATCCTTTGCCATTAACAAAAGGCCCGCCATTAGGATGATCGCCGCAACAAGCAGTCCAAGCCGATGAAAGTTTCTGCTTACCTCCGAATTCCGCCAGCGAGTGTACATTTGCCGCTTGTCATCATCGCTACTCATGGGCATCGCTCAAAAGTTACGGTTGACGCCGATTGCGCCGACAACGAGTCCGAAAACCGAACATTTCAATGAGAGTTGCGCGAGCATGCCGTACCCCCCAATACGATCCCACATATGAATTATTTCACGCTGGAATGTCACTGCAAAGGGGGGCCCGATGTCCGCTTCGGGTCAAAAGCGGACATTTGCAGTGCACTAGCCGATGTCCGCTTTGTGCCAATAGCGGACAGCGTCGCTGATCGCCGAAAACGGCAGAAACCCCGGCGTTACGGCCGGGGCTTCGCGCATGAATGCGTTGTAAAGGGGACGGAACACGCCGTGCTATCCGCCGGTTAGCCCGGCGGCTTCACTGACATTCCGTCCTCATTCGATGACCTCGTCTGCGCGAGTGAGCAGCCTTGGCGGAATTTCGAGCCCGATCGCCTTTGCGGTTTTGAGATTGATGACCAACTCAAATTGAGTTGGCTGTTGGACCGGCAATTCCTTCGGTTTTGCACCTCTCAAAATCTTGTCGACATAGTCGGCAGTAACGCGAAACTGATCGGTCAAACTGGGGCCGTAAGACAGAAGTCCACCGGCCTCGACGTTTTCACGCCGTGAGAATACGACAGGCAATCGCGCGTCCCGTGCGAGATCGGCAATGCGCGCACGGGTGCTGAAGAAAAAAGGGTCGGCGAGAGCCACAGCGGCTTTGGCGTTCTCCCGCTTCATGCGAATGAATGCGTTGTCCAATTCCGCATCGGTCGAAACGTCAATCGACACAACTTGCCGGTTCAAGTGCTGGCTCGCGTCTGAAATCTCCCGAAATTGAAACGTCGATGCAGGATTTCGCGGATTTTTCAGGACGGTGACAGACGCCAGCGACGGGACGAGTTCGTCCAGGAGTTCGAGCAACTTGCCACCGAGGTCGCGAGAGAGGTTAGTCGTACCGGTAATGTTGCCACCCGGCCGCGCCAGGCCGTCGATAAATCCGGCTGCGACCGGATCGGCGACGCCAACCATGACGATCGGAATAGACTTCGTCGCTCTCTGAGCAGCAGTTACGGCCGGCGTTGCCCAGGCCACGATCGCATCGGGCTTGAGTGTGCCCAACTCACGCGCGAGCGCATCGGATAGTTGAGCGCCCCAACGGGGGGTGATGGTCAGATTGGTTCCTTCCGTCCAGCCGTGAGAGCGAAGCTCTTCGCGGAGCAAATTCCAGAGGCGGGGTGTCGCCTCAGGTGACAGCTCCGCCAGGTAAACAAGCCGAACAGCCTTTCCTTGCGCGCGCGATGCGATCGGCCACGCAGCCGCCGCGCCGCCGAGCAGCGATATGAATTCGCGCCGTTTCATTGCGACTCCAGAGTTCTGAACGAGGCATTTTACCGATTGAAGGTAGTACTAAAAGGGGGTTGGCCACGTGTGAGTTGCCAATGTGCCGGCGTTCGGAAGTGGCGCCACACAGACCAATCGCCACGGAGCCGTAAACAAGTTAAAGAGCAGCTTCGCGAATGTCCTTTGTCTGGCGATGGCGGAAATCATGGTGTCGCTTCGTGAACTACACCGGGAGCACCGGCCTCTCGTCAGCCCACTGGCCCATGACGCCCTGTCGGCGCGACTGATCGAACACGCCGGATTTAAGACCTTCAATATCGGCGGTTCGGCGTTGTTGGCGGCGCGGTATGCGTTGCCGGATCTCGGGCTCGCCGGCTTCGCCGAAATGCTCGCCGGAATCCGCGACATCGTCGAAGCCTCGAAACTCCCCTGCCTTGTAGACGCGGATGACGGCTATGGCGACGTCAAAAGCGTCGTGCGGACCATCCAGGGCTATGAAGCCGCGGGCGTTTCCGGCGTGCTGCTGGAAGACCAGGGGAGGGAGGGTAAACAGCCTGGCGCGGCTTCAGCCCGCAGCGTCGTTCCGCTGGAAGTGATGGAGCAAAAGCTCAGAGCCGCAATGGCTGCGCGACAGAATTCCGATTTTGTCATCATCGGCCGCACGGACGCCTATGGCGCGGAAGGACTTGATGCCGGACTCAAGCGCGCCGAACGATATCTGCGTCTTGGTGCCGACGGGGTATTCGTGGCCGGGTTGAAGACGCCGGGGGACTATGTCCAGGTCGGCAAGGCCTTCAAAGGCGCCTGGAACTGCGCGGCCATCTTCGAGGCGGCCGCCACGCCGTGGCTTACGCCGGCAGAACTCTACGATATGGGATTTTCGCAAATCGCCTATCCGAATATCCTTATTGGGCGCGTGGCGAAGGCGATCGAACATGGCCTGCAACGCCTGGGCCAACTTGCTGCAGGTAAGCACAGTGCCTTCACGGACGCCGAGCAGGAGATGGCGCTGAAGAGTCTGGCCGACGCACTCAATTTGCAAAGATGGAAAGACCTGGAGAAGAAATATTCATAAGCCTAGCCATGGTGGAGCCGTCGGTCGATCGCAAGCAGGAGACCGTTCACGCTCGCTGCAAACAAAACGAGCAGGAACGTCACCGCCATGATCAAATCAATATTGTAGAGACTGATTGCATTCATCAGCAGATAGCCGAGCCCGTGCTGGGCTGCGAACATTTCACCGAGTACAGTGCCGATCAGCGTCAGCGAAAAGCCGACGCGAATGCCGGTAAAGATTTCCGGAACCGCGGCAGGAAACAGGATCGCGCGCACCATGACCGTTGGGTTGAGCTTGAAGACGCGACCGGTCTTGATCAGAATCGGCTTGATGTTGCGTACAGCGTTCAAGGTAAACAGGGCGACCGGGATGATCCCGTGAATTGCGCCGAAAGCGATTTTTGCCGAAATGCCGAGCCCGAAAGTCAAAAGAATGATCGGATAAAGCGTGATCTTCGGTATTGAGTAAAGTGAAACCAGCATCGGCTCCATCGCGTCACCCGAGAGGCGATGCAATCCGAGAGCGAAACCAATGAGTAGCCCGAGCGCCACCGCAATCGCGAGTGCCGCGGTAAACGCTTTTAGAGTATCGGCAAGATGGAGCCAAAAAACGTCCGTTCGCATCAAGTTACCGAGAAACCGGATCGTCTCCCATGGTGAGCGCAAGGCAACTTCGCCAACGACGAGATAGGCCAATTCCCAAAACAGGAACAAGCCGACGATCAGGATGACCGTATTGCGAAAGGGCGCACGTGATTCTCCCTGCATCACTTCTGTCCCCTTCTGGCGAGCAGCACTCTCTCCCAGTGCGAGAGCAGGCTGTTGGCGGCAATCGACAGCAGCAGGATCAACAGGATGAGCGGGTACATCGTGGCGTTGTCGAAGTTCGTATAGGCGTAGCTGATTTCGTAGCCCATGCCCGCACGCGCCATAATGAATTCCGAGCCGATAACTCCGATGAACGCATAAGCGAGCGCCAGCTTGGCCGCAGTCAGCAGGTAGGGCGCGCAAAACGGCAGAGTGATGCGCAGGGCTGTTTGCAACGGGCTGAGCTTATTGACCCGGGCTGTTTTCTTCAGCACCGGTGGGACGCGGTCGAGGCCATTGAGCGTGGTAACGATCACCGCAACGATAGCCAGCAGAAATCCGATCAGAATTTGCGGCCCGTCGCCAAGACCGAAGATGACAATGAACAGCGGATAAAACGCAAAAACCGGAATGGCGTAATACGTCGCAAACAGTGGATCGAGAATATCACGCGCCGTTCTGTAGCCATGCAAAATCGTGCCGGTGATGACCCCGAGGACGTATGCTGAGCCAAACGCCAACAGCACATTCGCCAGGCTTTTGCCGATGTCGCCGAAATAGCGCCCGGCCAGCAGCATGCGAAAGAGATCACGGACGATAATGTGTGGGGGCGGCATGGTGATCTTGTCGATGACGCCAGCGAGACACAATGCTTCCAGCAGCAGGATGAAGCCTGCGATGACCGCAAACTGATAGATTCGCAGTCTGCTCATGCGCCTTTACCCGCTCGTCCCATCGTCTTGAGGGATTCCTCGCGCAATGTTTTCCATAAGCGGCTCGTCATTGCGCCGAAATTCTCGCGCTCGACGATCCGGCTGTCGCGGTCGCGCGGCCAGCCCGTCTCGACGAGATCGATCGCTTGGCCAGGTCGCGCCGACATAACGACGATGCGATCTGCCAGCATTGCCGCTTCGTCGAGCGCATGGGTGATCAGAAAGACGGTAGCGCCGGTTTCGCGCCACAGCCGAAGCATCTCGTCGCCCATCAACAACCGGGTTTGCTGATCAAGTGCGCCGAACGGCTCATCGAGAAGAATAAGGCGCGGCTCCGCCACGATCGTACGCGCAATACAGACGCGCTGGCGCATGCCGCCTGACAGTTGGGCCGGATAGCTTCGCGCAAAGTCGCGCAATCCCATCATATCGATGACCGCTGCCACCCGGCGCACTTTTTCTTCCGTGGCGATGATCTTCTGTCGCAAGCCAAATTCGATATTCTCGCTGACATTGAGCCACGAGAAGCAGGCGTCTTCCTGGAAAACCACGCCGATGCCGTCGGGTACGGTGTCCTTGATCACGCGGCCTTCAAACTCAATTTCGCCCAGCGTCGGAGGCGTGAGGCCCGCGATCAGCTCGAGCAGGGTCGATTTTCCACAACCGGACGGACCGACCACGGCGAAAAACTCGCCTTTTCTGATTTCGATATCGATTGGGCCGAGGGCGTGCACCGGCTCCCCGCCGGCGCCGGCGGGAAATACCTTTGTCACCCCGCGCAGCGTCACCTGTGCCGCGGACACGCGATCATCCTCCGGTGCGCAGCGTCCTATTTCACTTTCTTGAGGTCATCCGGCAGGAACCGGGTATCGATGATCTTGGACAGATCGATGTCGCCGGTCAGCGCGCCCACGCTTTTCTGCACCTCGATGATGCGCTTCATTCCATCGAGATGGATGTCGCCTTCGCCCCAATAAGGAATGCCGTCAGTGGTGCTGGTGATCAGGTTCTTGATGGCGCTTGTCGCTATTTCCGGCGTGATGTTGAAGGGCCTGGCGATGATCTCGCCGGCTTCTTCCGGATGGGTCCGCATGAATTCGATGGCGCGTCGGCGCGCGCGGATCACGGCGCTGATGAAGTCGCCGCGCGTCGCTACGGCTTGGGCGGTCGCCACGCCGACGACGTTGTCGAGCGGGGGCAACGCCTCCGCGCCGGTGATGAGAACGCGGAACTTGTCCTTCATTTTCGACCAGAGCGGCTCGGTTACAGGGGCTACGTCGATCTGCCCAAGGTCGAGCGCTGCAACCATCGGACCGAATCCGCCGGTTTTCACAAGCTCGGCGTCCTCCGGCTTGAGCCCTGCTTTCTTCAGCATCAGGATATCGAGCGCCTGGCTGGTCGAGCGCGGATTGGTGTAGCCAATCTTCTTTCCCTTGAGGTCGGCAATGGTCTTGATCGGCGAATCCTTCTTCACCAGCCAAGCGAATTCGGCGATGGTGAGCACGTTGTCGCTGACGATCCGAAGATCGGCGCCCTGCTGAATGGCGACGGCAATTGCGCCGGGATTGGCCTCACCATAGGCAACGCCGGCCATTGCGTTGCGGACCGACGTACCGCCGCCCTCCGACGCGATGATGCCGGTGACGTTGGCGCCTTCTTCCTGAAAATATCCCTTGGCCAAAGCAACGCCGAACGGCATGCCATTCGCGGATGAGCCGTAATTGCCGATGGCGATATTTTCTGCGCTCGCCAAGCTGAGCGCGGCCAATGTCAGTGCAATTGCCGGAAAGACGTGACGCGCGAAAATTCGGCCAATCATGGTTTCCCCCTGCTGTGCACGGCCGGGTTATATCCGGCTTGGTTTTGCGCCGTCACACACGTTTGAGGCCATTATAGACTGCCTGCCAGCCGTCGCCATGCAAGTTTGCCGCCGGAATTGCTGCCCTCAAAAAGCAGTCGCCCGGCAAAGTGCTGGGGATGCACTTGCCGGGCGGAGGGGACAAGCGGGGACTTGTCCTTAGGGGCAAGTGCGAAATTAGCGGCGCGGCGGGCCCTCGGCACCTATACCGTCGTATAATTCGGTATAGGTCGGCTTTTGCCGAAATGCTCCGCAATTGGCTCACCCGTGGCGTGTGGTGAGCTAGATCCGGCCAGTGGCCGGCCCTTTAGCAAGGCGAAGGGTGGCCGATGGGCTGGGTACGACGTTGATCGAATGAACGGTCCTCCAGCCTGATGATGCGCTTGGCGAGGGCGTACGCGAGAAACGCCATGCCGCTTCCCGCAACGACATCGATAAAATAGTGCGCTCCCTCGGTGACGGTCGCGGCGAGCATGGCTGCGTTCAGGATCAGCAAGGCAGCGAAAATAGGACGATAGCCGCGCAGGGTCAGAGGCGTCAGGACGGCGACGGTTGCGTGAAATGAGGGGAAGGTGGCGATGCCGCCCGGAGGGTTGGTCATGACCAATGGTCCGGCCTCTCGCAGGCGCATCAGATGATCGAGTGGCGTTGCGCCGGTAAAATGCAGAATGTTGAAGTCGGCACGATCAACAAAGGCGATCGGGCCGGCTGCCGGCAAGAGTGCGGAAACAATAATCGTGAGGGTGAAAGCGATGGCGAAGGCGAGAAGATAGGTACGGACTTCAATGATCCGGTTTGTGCAAGCCAGAACGACCAGTGGAAGAGCGATTTGGAATTTAATGGTGTCGTAGGCCGAATGAAAAACCGTCTGGACGAAGGGGTGCCTATCGACCCAATGCGCGAAGTCGGACCATGTCAGCCCAAGGGCCATGTCGACGTTCGCCAAAAGCTGATCTTGAAGCGGAAATGCCATGCGCTGCATCGCATAGGCCGCGAGCACACCGCATAGAATGGTGATGATCAAGTACAGGGCGCCGAAGAGAAGGGTTCGCGCGGCTTCGACAATCCTGGTTTGGGGCGCTAGCTGACTCAGGATATCGAGGACCAGCACGTAGCCGACCAGCGGCAAGATATTTGGCAGCGATGTGAAGCTGAATTTGGTCGCGATTGAACAGATCAATCCAATTGCCACCAGTGCAAATGTCAAAAGAGTCGCGGAGCGCGAGATTGGACTCATGCGCGACTGAATAAGGATGCTGCGATACTTTCGCACGAGCAGACTGAGGTTCATGGCCAGAATGCCCCTGGATGACTGCGGTCTTGCTGGCGACCCTCGGCCCGCACGCCAATGAAAAATGAAATTGCCCGCTGACCGTGAGCCAGCGTGATTAAAATTTCCTTTACGCAAATTGCGTCAGGGCAATCGTCGCACCTGATAGTAAATCAGTTTCGCGCCTAGAACTGGCCCGGGCGCCAGTCTTTCGTATAGGCGCTGTAGTCCGGCTCATGGAAGCCGACGACCGTGGGTCGCCGATGTTTGCCCGTGGGCTTCTTGGCGCGATGGTGCAGCGTCGTTTTGACGGGCGTATGCGCGGATTTCGGTTGGACGACCCGCGGCCATGTTTCCTTGCCGGTGTCCGGCGACGCAGACGGTTCAGGCAAAGAATTCGGACGCTCGCCTGCCGCCACCACCTGCACGACATGGTAGCCCTGCTCCTTGAGCTCCTTGAGCAGGGTGGGGAGGGCCAGGACGGTCGCCGGATGAATGTCGTGCAGAAGGAGAATGCCGCGCCCTTTTTCGTTCAGTCGCCGCATCGCGCGTTTCACGATCTCCTTCGCGCTGATGTGCTTCCAGTCATCAGCGACCACATCTGCACTCCAGACCACCAGCGACTTCGAGGCCAGGTAGCCTTCGACGGCATCGGTTCTGCCCAGACCCGGAATCCGGAAAAAGGGCGCGAGTGCCTTCGGATCGCCAAGCGCTGCATCGACCGAGGCGATTCCGCCATCGACTTGCTGCTCGACGCGCGCCATCGGCAGCCGCTGAAAAGCGTACGGGTGATTCTGGCTATGCGTGCCGATCGTGTGCCCGGCGTTGTAGAGGCGCCGGACGATTGACGGATAGGCGCGAGCCATCTCGCCAACCAGAAAATATGTTGCCTTCACACATTGAGAGGCGAGCGTATCGAGAATTTCATTGGTGTAGGGCGGGATCGGCCCGTCGTCGAAGGTGAGCACCACCTCATGGTCCTTGAGCGGCAGCGATTGCGCATATTGCATGCTGCCGATACGGCGAAAGTCGTTCGGGCTGACTGTGAGAACCCGGCTGGTGCCGAGCGCACCAGGGTTGCCGGCGCACGGCTCCGCTGAGGCCGCCGCGCAGCCCGCCAACCAAACAACAAAAAACAACACACCGCGCATTAGGCCCCCCGGACCCGAACCCGCGTCTTCCGCCTCCGACGGGAGGCACCTGACCATATGGTGTTCGATATTAACGGGCGCTTGCGCGTTTTATATGCGCACAGCATTGTTTTCCAATGATTTTTCCTCGGTACGGTAAAAAAGCGGCGTTTTTACCTCGCCAGACCGGGGCTTCGGGCCGAAATTACGTGCACGATCGTAAAGCCCTGCCGTTTGACCTCCCGCAGGAAGGCCGGAAGCATCTGGGCGGTCTGCGCCTTGGTGTCGTGAAACAGCACGATGCCGCGTCCCGCCCGCTCGATGCGAGACAGGATGAGATGGAGCTCCTGCTCCGGAGGCATCCGCACCCAGTCGCTTGCCCAGACATCGGCACCGAACACCACAAGGCCGCGCTCTGTCATGCGGTCGAGGAGCGGCCTGTCCGATGCGAAGCCCGGAAAACGGAAAAATGGCGTTGTCGGTGTCGTCCGCCGCTCGCCGTAAAGGGCGAACTCGGCGGCGGCGATCCCGCGATCGATGTCTGCTTCGGCCATCGTGGCCGACATGTGATCGAGCAGGGGATGCGAATAGCTGTGATGGCCGATGCTATGGCCCTCAGCGAGCGCCCTCCTGGCGATTTCCGGATGGGCCGCCACATTTCTGCCCAGTAGGAAGAATGTCGCACGCACGCATTCATTTTTGAGAGCGTCCAGAACCTTCGGCGTGGTGCCGGGCCAGGGGCCATCGTCGAAGGTGAGGACCAATTCCTTGGCGCGCAGCGGCAGCGTCGAGGGGAATTGCTTGCGGCCGACGCGTGGCGTGCTCTTGGCGTCGACCGCAATTATCCGTGCGGTCCCGAGTGCATCCGGATTGCCAGGGCATGAGGCCGCTGTGGCCGTGACCGGAGCAAAGGCGACTGCGATTAAGAGAAAAAGCGCGCGCGTCATAGGCCATCCAATGCCGCAACGCCTGGCAACCGGCAAGCTCAGATTCAATCGCAGATTTGTGCGTTAGTCATTGCCCGAAGTGCAGGGTCGGGCGTACAAGCGTCGCGCTTTCATCTTGCCGGCAGGCTTCGACATGCTCGATCAGGAACAAACGAACGGCGCCGAAGCTGCGCAACTGCCGCGCAATAAGGACGGCTCCATCCGTAAGACCTTCGTCAAAAGCGTCGCCCGCAGGATCGAAACGGGGGACGGCGCCGGTCTGCGTGCGCTGGTCGGTGACCTGCACGAATCCGACATGGGCGCCCTAATCGAAGCCTTGCCGCCAGAACAGCGGCAACGCCTTGTCGAACTGCTTGGTATCGATTTCGACTTCACGGCGCTGACCGAAGTGGACGACGCGGTTCGCGAGGAAATTCTCGAGGAGCTTCCGTCCCAGGCCGTCGCAAAGGGCGTCAGCGAACTGGAATCCGACGACGCCGTCGCCATCCTCGAAGACCTGCCGAAGGACGAACAGGCCGAAATTCTCGAGCAATTGCCCCAAACCGAGCGCGTCGCGTTGACGCGCAGTCTCGACTACCCCGAAGAGTCGGCCGGCCGGCGCATGCAGACGGAATTCATTGCGGTGCCGCCGCACTGGAATGTCGGCCAAGCCATCGATTACATGCGCGAAACGACGGAATTGCCGGACCATTTCTACGAGCTCTATGTGGTGGATGAGGGCGGACACTTTCTCGGAGCCGTACCGCTTGACCGATTGCTGCGCAGCAAGAGGCCAGTGCCCATTCTGGACCTGATGGAAAAAGATCGGCCGCGGGTCAGTGCCGTTCAGGACCAGGAGGAGGTCGCGCGCTTGTTCCAACGCTACAACTGGGTGACTGCTCCCGTTGTGGATACCGGCGACCGTCTGGTCGGCGTCATTACCTTCGATGATGTTGCCGACGTGATCGAAGAGGAGGCGGAGGAAGACATCCACGCTCTTGGCGGCATCACCCGGGACGAACAGTTGTCCGACTCGGTCTGGAAGATTGCGCGCGGCCGGTTCAACTGGCTGCTGGTCAATCTCGCGACTGCGTTTCTGGCGTCATCGGTGCTGGGTCTGTTCGAAGGCCAGCTGCAGAAAATGGTTGCCCTTGCGGTTCTGGCGCCCATCGTCGCAAGTCAGGGGGGCAATGCCACCACGCAAACCATGACGGTTGCCGTACGCGCCCTGGCGACGCGCGACCTGACTGATGCCAATGCCTGGCGCGTGATCATGCGCGAACTCATGGTCGGTGTGTTCAATGGCATCGCTTTTGCCATTATCACCGGCGTAGCGGCTTACATCTGGTTCAGGGTGCCGGGGCTCGGGTTCGTGATCGGGCTTGCCATGATCTGCAACCTGATCGCGGCGGCCCTCGGCGGAATCCTTATTCCGCTCGTCCTGCACCGGCTCAAGTTCGATCCGGCGGTGGCTTCGAGTCCCTTTGTGACGACGGTCACCGACGTCGTGGGCTTTTTCTCGTTTCTGAGCATTGCGAGCCTGTGGTTTGGCCTGCGGTAGGGCGCGGGCCGCCGGTTACCAACTGTTCACCCTATTTGCTGACCAACGCTTAAAGCCCAATCCGTAACCCTATAGCCAGCGCCGTAGCGTAGGCTGGGAGCATCCCGGTGCACGAGGTCAATACTGTAGCAGCGCGCCCGGATGGCGAGCGCTGGCTGCCGGCTCGGGCAAGGCGAAAGCGCATTCCCGGCTCGGAGCTTGCCTCCCCTGCGCCCGCGCAACGCATGGTCGCGGTGTCGCGCCTGATCATCGCATGCGCGTGTCTTACGGTTGCAGCGATCGTGCTCGCAACCGGCATCGGCTATCGGTGGGCGTGGCAAACCGATGAACGGCTTACGCTCGAGCAACACGCAGCCTTGCGCAGCGCCATCTCGGTGCTTCAACCGTCTCTCTTGAAGTCGGGCGATGTTGATCCGCGCCTGATATGGACAGCCGAGCAGATCGCCGGTGTGAAAAATATCAAATTCACAAGCAATCCGGATACGACGGATCGCGAGATGCAGCCGGTGGTGACCGGCAACGGGCGCATCGCGGGCTTTTTCGTCTGGGACAGCTCGCGTCAGATGACACGAGCGATGAACCGCTTGGCGTCTGGCGCCGCAGTCATTGTCTTTGCGCTGGTGGGCTTTGCCGCCATGTCGCTCTCTCATCTCAAGCGCGCGCAGCGGGAGCTGGCGGTGAGGGAAGCGGAGGCGGCGCGTGCGGCCGACGAGGACAAGCTCACTGGCCTGCCGAACCATGCCAAGACCCTGGAATTGCTGGATCTCGCCCTGGCGGAGCAGCCTGACGACGCTTGCACGACCTTCGCGCTCATAGAGATCGACGGCATGGATGACGTGGCCGCACAACACGGTGTTTTGGGGAGTGATGAGCTCATCGCTGGCGTCGCCGGGCTATTGAAGGCGGCTCTGCCCGCCCACGCGATGTGCGGCCGGATCGCTACCGATGAGTTTGCAGTCATACTGACGGCGAGTCCGCATATCGATGCTGAGGCAGTCATCCGTACCGCGCTTGAATCGATTGCGCGTCCGCACTGGCTCGACAGTGTCGTCCGAATAAGCGCGCATGCAGGTTTTACTCAGGCGTCGCGTCATGCCAAGACCCGGGGTGAACTGACACGCCGCGCCGATCTCGCGCTGCGCGCCGCCGCCAGAAAAGGTCCGGGCGCAATCGTCATGTTCAATGCCTCGATCGACACTGTATCGACCGATCAGAAATTCATTCACCGGGAGCTGCCGCGCGCCCTGAGCGCGAATGAGCTGGACCTATACTACCAGCCGATCGTCGCATCCCACGGCGGAAGAATGGTTGGGGTTGAAGCCTTGTTACGCTGGAACCACGCGACGCGTGGCACGATCGCGCCGGCGACGTTTATTCCGGTTGCCGAACAAATGGGATTGATGGACACAATCGGCGCCTTCGTACTGCGCCGCGCCTTGCACGAAGCCAAGCGCTGGCCCGATGATCTCTATGTGGCGGTGAATCTGTCACCGTTGCAGGTGCGCGATCGGACCATTGTCGACCTGGTGCGCTCCGTATTGGAGGAAAGCGCAGTTGCGCCCTCTCGGCTCGTGCTGGAAATCACCGAAGGCGTTTTGATCGACAATCCGGACGAGATGGTCAAGCGCATCAAGGATCTGCACGACCTTGGCGTGCGTGTCGCTCTCGACGATTTCGGCTCCGGCTATTCGAATCTCGGCTACCTCCAACGCTTTCCTCTCGATAAGCTCAAAATCGACAAGAGCTTTGTTGCTGCGCTCGGCCATTCGTCAAACGGTGGCGTGATCATCCAGGCAATTGTGGCTCTTGGGCGGGCGCTCGGTTTGACGGTCCTGGTCGAAGGCGTGGAAACCGAGCATCAGCGGGTCCTGCTGCGGCTCGCCGGCTGTGACGAGATGCAGGGCTTCCTGTTTGCCAAGCCTGCTCCCGCCAACGCCATCGACAGGCTCCTGGTTCAGGCCAAAAAGGGCGGCAAGCCTCTGGCGGCCTCCGAGGAGGCGCTGACAGCGTGACTTTCAGATTATAGAGTCGTCCGCAAGCGGAGGGCGGAGCATGATCCCCAATGCCTGGTCGGGCTTCGATTTCGGTCTCGGTGCCGATGTGGACTTACTACGCAAGACCATCAGCGGGTTCGCGCAGGACCGCATCGCGCCGCGCGCTGACGCAATCGATCGCGAGAATGTCTTTCCGCGCGATCTGTGGCCGGAGATGGGCGCGCTCGGCCTTCATGGCATTACCGTCGAAGAGGAATACGGCGGCTCTGGCCTCGGCTATCTCGAGCACTGCATTGCCATGGAGGAAGTTTCTCGCGCCAGTGCAGCCGTCGGTTTGTCCTATGGCGCGCACTCGAATCTCTGCGTCAATCAGCTTCGCCGCAATGGCAGCGAGACGCAGAAGCGCAAATACCTGCCCAGGCTGATTTCCGGGGAGCATGTCGGTGCGCTGGCGATGTCGGAGCCGGGCGCCGGTTCCGATGTGGTGTCGATGCGCACACGCGCGGACAGGAAGGACGATCATTACGTCCTCAATGGCTCGAAAATGTGGATCACCAACGGGCCCGTCGCTGACACGATGGTCATCTATGCCAAGACCGATCGCACCGCGGGCGCACGCGGGATCACTGCGTTCATCGTCGAAAAAGGCTTCAAAGGTTTTGCCCCAGCGCAGAAGCTCGACAAGCTGGGGATGCGCGGGTCCGACACGAGTGAATTGGTATTCACGGACTGCGAAGTGCCCGAGGAAAATGTGCTCGGAGCTGTCGGCAATGGCGTCAACGTGCTGATGTCAGGCCTCGACTACGAGCGAGTGGTGCTTGCGGCCGGCCCTTTAGGCATCATGCAGGCGTGCATGGACGCCGTGATCCCCTACGTGCACGAGCGCCAGCAGTTCGGGCAGCCGATCGGACGTTTTCAACTGGTACAGGCCAAGATCGCCGACATGTATGTGACGATGAATGCGGCCAAGGCCTACGTGTACACGGTCGCACGAGCTTGCGATGAAGGTCGGACCACCCGTGAAGACGCCGCCGGCGCCATCCTGTATGCTGCGGAACGCGCGACGTGGATGGCGTTGGAAGCGATCCAGTGCCTTGGCGGCAATGGCTATATCAACGATTTTCCGACCGGCCGTCTGCTGCGCGACGCCAAACTGTACGAGATCGGGGCAGGGACGTCCGAAATCCGCCGCATGCTGATTGGCCGCGAAATCTTCGAGAAAACCCGGTAGGGGCCACCGCGGGGGGCCGCATTAACTTTTCGCCAGCGCGAATCAGGTAGTGCATTGGCCGACACCATCGGCGATGGGGGATTTGCGGCCATGATGCGGGTGCGCCTGAAAGCTGACGGGCGGATTGTGGAAATCCTGCCAGACGGCACCGAGAGAACGGTCGACCACAGGGATCCGGCGCAATTCGTGCGCGAGGTGCGGTCGCGCTGCGGGCTCACGCAGGCCGCGTTCGCCGAACAAATCGAAGTACCGATCGAGACCGTGCGCAACTGGGAGCAGGGCAAGCGCCATCCACGCGGGCCCGCACGCGCTCTGCTCAAACTGATCGATCAGGCGCCTGACGTCGCCTTCGCCACGCTGGGCGGCAGAAGGCGCTGATCTGTTATTCGGCAGCGGCTGGCACGCGTTGACGCGGGGTCTGGCGTGCAATCCGCATCAGCAGGAACATCGCGAACAGCGTGGCGACATAGACCAAGAGCTGCATCTCAGTCGGTCGATCGATATATCCGATCAGTGTATGAAGCAGTCGGCCGAAAATGCTTTTTTCCGACAATAGCCAGGACGTATCCCAGAGGGTGCGATCGAGCGCGACCACCAAACCGGCGTTGGTGAGGAATTGCACCGCTTGTGCCGCCATGCCCGCGGCAAGCAGGGCGATCAGCCAACTCGTGACCGAAAAAATGTAACGGCTCGGTATTGCGAGCAGGCCGAGATAAGTCAGCGCGGAGAATGCCGCGCCGGCGGCAATACCGAGCAGACCCCCAACTAGCAATGCCGAGCCAGAAGTCCCGGAAGCCATGATACCGTAAAGGAACAGCACCACCTCGGAGCCTTCGCGCAGCACGGCAAGGCCGACCACAATAGCGAGTGCGGTCAGTGGTTTGGCGCCTTCGCTCACAGCAGTGCCCACGCGACGCATTTCGTCGGCAATTTCGCGCCCATGCCGCGCCATCCACGCGTTGTGCCACATCAGCATGATGACGGCGACACCAAGCACGCTGGCATTGAACAGTTCCTGGCCTGCGCCCTGAAACGCTTCCGAAATGACGCCGGCGAACATGGCAACGATGGCGGCCCCGAGCACACCCGCACCGATGCCGATCATTATCCAGCGGCTGCGGTCGGGAACGCCGCGCGTTGCCGCCATGACAATGCCGACAATGAGACCGGCTTCGATGACTTCACGAAAGACGATGATTAATGCGCCGAGCATGACCTATTCCGCGATGATAACACCCTTGGCCGTGGCTTCGTGATATTCGCCGACAAAGGGATAGCGTCCGGGTTTAAGCGGGCCAATGCGCACCACGCCCTTTGATTTTCCGGCGATCACTTTCTCCACCTTCAGGACAGTGCTCTCGAACTCCTCGGGTGTTGCATCTTCGTTGACCACGGTGATCACCACCCGTTGATTGGCCGGCACCTTGATCTCGGCCGGAGTGAAACGGTGCTCCTTGATTGTAAGGACGTAGTCATCCGCGCGCGCTCCGGCAGCCGCGACCATCAGCAGACCAACCATGCCAATAGCGACAAAAACACTTCTCATCCGATTCCTCTTAGTAAAGAATAGCCCCCACAAAAGCATTAAACGCTCGTGATGCAATAACTTTCTTTTACTCTCGAATTATTCCAATGTAAGAACCAATCCGAAAAGCTTGCGGCTCAAAGTATTACGCCATTTTGTATCAGAGAAAAATTTACGTGATCTTTCGCCGCACCTATCGGTACCGCCGCTGCAGACCACCGGAACCCCGGTTGGCACCGGTGTGTCGAGAAGGCATTCTTCGTCGCCCCATCACCGGTCTGTTCCAAGACGCTATCAAAGGAGACTGTAATGCAAGTGATTGAATCTCATGGCGCCCGCATTCCGGCGATCGGCCTTGGCACCATGACATTGAAAGACGATGTCTGCGTGCAGGCGGTCAAAACGTCTTTGCAAATTGGGTACCGTCATCTCGACACTGCCGCCTTCTATGGCAACGAGACGGAGAACGGAGAGGGCTTGCGCCAGTCGGGTCTCAGGCGCGAGGACGTATTCATCTGCACGAAGGTACGCCAGGGCGACCTGATGCCGGATGCGTTCGCCAAGGTGCTGGAGCAGAGCCTGGCCAATCTGAAGTTGCCGTACGTCGACCTCTTGTTGATCCACTGGAACAACCCGGACGTTCCATTGAAGCTTTCGGTCGGCGCGCTGTGTAAAGCAAAGAAAGAAGGCAAGGCGAAGCACATCGGCGTTGCCAATTTCACGACCAGCATGCTGGACGAAGCCTGGGCGGTGACGTCGGAGCCGCTCGTTTGCAATCAGATCGAGATGCATCCGTTTATCAGTCAGGACAAGGTGCTCGCTGCCTGCAAGAAACACGGCATGGCAGTTGTCGCCTATTGCCCGATCGCTCGCGGTAAGGTCCCGGGCGCCGACGCGCTTGAGCGCATTGGCAAGACCCACGGCAAGAGTGCGGCCCAGGTCTCTTTGCGTTACCTGGTGCAGATGGGCGTTTGCTCAATTCCACGCACGGCCACACCCGAACACCTGAAGCAAAATTTTGAAGTATTCGACTTCAAGCTTTCGGCCAACGAGATGGCAGAGCTCAAGAAGTTGAATGCCACCAACATGCGCGTGGTGAATCCGCCACACGCGCCGAAGTGGGACGAACCGTGAGAAGGACGAGCGCCCTTTTGGTTCTCATGATGCTGGCAATGTCGTCGGCGTCAGCCGAAGACGACAAGCCGAATGTGCGCGACTCCGCAGCGATCCAGAAATGCGTCAAGACCAAAACTGGCCGAAATTGGGCTTGGGAAAATTGCATCGGTGTTGTGTCAGAGCCTTGCGTAAAAAACGAGGACTCGATGCCTCCGTCGGATGTTATCGCCTGTTATGATCGCGAAAGGTCGGTGTGGGACGGCATCCTCAACGACAGCTTCCGCCGGCTGCGTGAGAGACTCGACGACAACCAGCAGAGCAAGATGCGCGAGATGCAACGGGCCTGGATCGCGTCACGCGACAAAACCTGCGGTTTTATCTATGACTATTTCGCGGGCAGCATGGCAAACCCGATGATGGCGGCTTGCCAGACCCGCGAAACGGGCCGGCGCGCGCTGTTCCTGCTCGGTTTCGCCAACGATTCCGAAGGCAAGTAAAAACGTGGCGCAGGCGGTCGAAGTCAAAGGATTCAGGGTTCCCATTGTCGGGCTTGGCACATGGGCGCTAAGGGGCCGTGAATGCGCCCGGTTGACCGAACAGGCAATCCGGCTGGGCTATCGTCACGTCGACACCGCGCAGATGTACGACAACGAGCGCGAGGTGGGCGAGGGCGTACGCGCATCAGGCTTGCGCTCGGAGGTCATGGTCACCACGAAAGTGCAGCCATCGCTGCTTGCGCCGGACGATCTTGAGCGTTCGGTGAAAGAGAGTCTGGCGCGGTTGCAGCTTGACGTGATCGATTTGCTGCTGATCCACTGGCCGAACCCGCGCGTGCCGCTCGCTGAGACGCTTGGCGCCATGGCCAAGATGAAGCGCGCGGGTTACACGCGGCAGATCGGCGTTTCGAACTTTACCGTGGCTCTGCTTGAGGAAGCCACCAAAGCCTCGAGCGAACCGCTGGTCTGCAATCAGGTTGAATGTCATCCCTTTCTGAACCAGGACAAGGTGATTGCGGCCTGCCGGCATCATAAAATGGCAGTTGTTGCGTATAGCCCGATCGCGCGCGGCAATGCCGCAGGCGACAAATTGCTGGAAAAAGTCGGCAAGGCTCACGGCAAGAGCGCGGCGCAGGTTTGTCTGCGGTGGCTTGTCCAGCAGGGCATTGTCGTGATCCCGCGCACCAGCAGGCTGGAACGGCTGGAGGAGAACTTTGCGCTATTCGATTTTGAATTGAGCGATGCTGAGATGCGCGAGATCGCCGGCCTGGCGCGGCGCGGCGGGCGCATCGTTGACTGGACCTGGTCACCGAAGTGGGATTGAGACGGTGTCTTTGCCGTGACCTTTGAAGCCGATACAGCGCTTGTCCTTTTTTCGGGCGGGCAGGATTCCACCGTTTGTCTCGCCTGGGCGCTTGAACGCTTCGCGCGGGTGGAGACGATCGGTTTCGACTATGGCCAGCGGCATGCCGTCGAACTCAAGGTTCGCGCGCGACTGCGCGAACGAATGTCGGCTTTGAACGGCCGATGGGGGCAGCGGCTCGGTGATGATCATCTGCTCAAGATCGACACTCTCGGCGCAATTTCCGACACGGCGCTTACGCGTGCGACGGCGATCGAATTGGCCGACAACGGCCTGCCCAGCACTTTCGTGCCCGGCCGCAACCTGGTCTTTTTCTGTTTTGCCGGCGCGCTGGCTTATCGGCGTGGTGTCCGCCATCTGGTCGCGGGTATGTGCGAGACCGACTACTCCGGCTATCCCGATTGTCGCGACGACACCATCAAAGCCATGCAGGTTGCGCTGTCCCTTGGTCTCGACAAACGCATCACCGTACATACCCCCCTCATGTGGATCGACAAGGCCGACACTTTTGCGATGGCGGAACAAGTCGGAGGCAAGGCATTCCTTGATCTGGTCATTGAGGACAGTCATAGCTGTTACCTGGGCGTTCGGGCGAAACGCCACGATTGGGGCTACGGCTGCGGGACCTGTCCGGCTTGTGAGCTGCGGGCGCAGGGGTTTGCGAAATTCATGACTCGAAGGCTGACATGACCGACAACGACAGACGCAAGTCCATTGAAGGCATAATTTTTCTTGTGTTGTTCTGCCTGACCATTCCAGCCGCCAACTGGATGATTGGGCATGTAGGGAGCGTTTGCGTTCCCGGCGGCCCTTGTCTGGTTCCTGTCGCCCCCGGACTCATGGCGCCTTCCGGCGTGCTGATGGTCGGTGCGGCTCTCGTCCTGCGGGATCTGGTGCAGCGGCGCCTCGGCGTTGAGTTTGGCGTTGGCGCAATCGTCGCGGGGGCGGCGATCTCGGCAGGCCTTGCGCCGGCGTCGCTGGTGTTGGCCTCTGCCACCGCATTCCTGCTATCGGAATTTGCCGACTTTGCGGTCTATACGCCGCTGGCCCGCCGCAGACTGGTCACTGCGGTCGTTGCGTCGAGCATCGTCGGACTGATTGTCGACTCGATCGTGTTCCTCTGGCTTGCTTTTGGTTCGCTCGAGTTTCTGCCCGGGCAGATTGTCGGAAAACTCTGGATGGTCTTGCTCGCAGTTCCTTTCGTCGCGTATCTGCGACGCCGTGATGAGCGGCTCGGTCTCAAAGCCGCATGAGGGTTGGTTATGAGTTCGGCTATCGACATCCTGCGCAACGTCACCACGGGTACCATCACCACGATGCTCCTGAAAAAGGGCATCCGCCGTTCCTGGATGGCGGGTGCAATGCCGTTTGGCATTTCGGGCAAACGTGTGGTGGGCCCCGCTTTCACGCTGCGTTTTGTTCCGGTTCGGGAGGATCTGGCGACGCCGGAGAGCTGGTCAAAACCGATTTCCACACGCGGTGCCATTGAAGCCATGCCGCAGAACTGCGTGGTGGTCGCTGACGCCATGGGCGTTACCGGTGCGGGAATTTTTGGCGACATTTTGTGCATGCGCATGGTCAAACGCGGCGTCACCGCGCTGATCACCGACGGGGTGATGCGCGATAAGCACGGCGTCCTGGCGACCGGTCTTCCAGTCTGGTGTGCGGGCGTCGCCGCGCCGGCTTCGGTCAACCAGTTGACCTTCGTCGGCTGGAATGAGCCGATTGGGTGTGGCGGCTGCGCAATTTTCCCGGACGATATCGTTGTTGCGGACGACGACGGCGCGGTTGTGATCCCGAAAGATCTGGCAGACTTTGTGGCCAATGAGGGCGCCGAGCACGAGCTGCTCGAAAGCTGGCTGGTGCAGGAAGTCGAGAAGGGTGCAAAGTTGCCCGGCCTTTATCCGCCTAATGAAGAAAACAAAAAGCGTTACGAGGCCTGGAAGAAGATGCGGTGATGTTCTTCATCCTTTCGAAGAGCGTCGCCTTCCTGCTTTTGCCTTCTAATTTTCTTATCATTCTCGGCCTCGCCGGGCTGCTGCTCATGGCGACACGCTGGAGACGCGCCGGCATCCGTATGGCAGGTACAAGCCTCGTTTTGCTGGCAATTTTTTGTCTCCTGCCCATAGGGGATCTGCTCATTCGTCCGCTCGAAAATCGCTTCCCGCAGTGGGACGTACACCGTGGCGCACCGCACGGAATTATTGTCCTGGGAGGAAAGATCTCGTCAGATCTTTCGCGTGACTACGCAGAGCCCGTGGTCGTCAGTGACGGTGCGCGGATCGTAGCCATGCTGAAGCTTGCGCACGCCTACCCGGATGCCCGCATTGTGTATACAGGCGGCGATGCGAGCCTGTTTGGAAACCGGACGCCGGAAGCCAGTTACGTTTCGTCTTTGCTCGATAGTTTTGGAGTTTCGCGCGAACGCGTGACGTTGGAATCACGTTCCCGCAACACTGCGGAAAACGCTGCCTTCACGAAAGACTTGATAAAGCCGAAGCCCGGCGAACGGTGGCTTTTGGTGACCTCGGCGCAGCACATGCCGCGTGCTGTCGGCTGCTTTCGCGCAGTCGGGTTTCCGGTTGAGGCCTATCCGGTTGGCTGGCGCGTTGAGAAGAAAGGCCGTTTGCTGGACCTGAACGCATCTTCCGAACGGCTATCACGGCTCGACTCGGCCGCTTACGAATGGATTGGCTTGTTGGCCTATTGGACAACCGGCAAGACTTCGGAACTCCTGCCTGCGCCTTAACGGTGATCAAGAAACAGGCGGACTAGCGCTTCCGATTCTTTCGGCAGAAGACGTCGTAGATCGCGCCTATGACGATACGCGCCTCGTCGCTTGCCAATTTGTAGTAGATCGCCTTGCCGTCGCGCCGCGTAGAGACCAGCCCGTCGGCTCGGAGGCGTGCGAGCTGCTGCGACACGGTCGGCTGACGCAGGCTGAGCAAATCTTCCAGTTCACTGACCGACTTCTCGCCTTCGGCAAGAATGCACAGGATCATCAGTCGACTTTCGTGAGCCAGCGCTTTTAGAAAATCACTCGCGCGCTTGGCATTGTCGACCATCCGATCCAGCTCGCTCGAACGCGTGCGGCCTTCCAGGTGATGCAATTCCATAAGTACACCAACAATCGCCTTTTGATGCCGCTCGAATACAGACGATCAACCGGTCAGGTGCAACGACTTTTCTATCAGCCGCCCACGTTCTCCACCCGTTCCAGCTGCGTCCAGTTTCCTGATCAGCGCACCCAACAAACCCCAGAAATGATCTTCACCGGGATAGCCGCGAATGCGTCCGATCTCTTGGCCCTTTTCAACTAGCACAAAAAGCGGGGCCAGCCGTTCCGTTTCGAGAAAGGCCAAGTCTGACGGCAGAGTATGGTCAATGTTCACGCGGCGCAGCGGTGCGCGCTGACCCTCGACCGTTTTCGGGTAAATCGGTGCAATTTCACGGTCGAACGTTTCGCACCATACACAACCCGCCTGCTCAAACATGATAAGTTCCGCAGCTCGTGCGCTTGGTAACGCGGCGAAAACAGATATTGCGGCGACAAGCACAATACGAGAAAAAAATTTCCGTGTTTGCGACTTGCAGACCAAGTTCATTCCTCAGCCGAATGGAGGATGCAAAGCGTGGTGAACATACCACAAGAACGGGCAATACTGGTGGCGAGTGCCAGGGCGCCGACCGATCCAAGTTCAACCGTAACGGAACGCCAGCAAATTATCGAACGATCGCAGCTCAATCAAAACGCGATGAAGGAGATCGGTATCCCGGGCATCGATTGCCTTCGGGATCAGCATCAGGCCTGCTTTGGCGCCATCGACCAGCCTGCGAAACTCGGGTGCACCGCGCACGGCCTCGCTGGCGATGCCGTTACAGCGGTCGAGCAAGGTGCCATAACTCGAAGCCTTGGTGGCGACGCCTGAACGTATCTCGGAGCTGCCCCAATCGAGCGTCCGGCCATCATAGGCCATCAGCGCATCCATCATCCTGTTGGCGTCCCGCACGCAATCAGCCAGCACCACAACGCCACTTTGCTTGCGGAGGTCGTAAAGGTCACCGCGAACAGCGTCGAGCCCGCTGCGTGCGGCATCGAGCCGTCCGGTTTTGAGCATGATGTCGGCGCCGACAAGTCGTGCGCTAACGCTCGTAAACAGTTTGCCGTAAAGCGTGTTGTCGGCGAAAACTTCAGGCCGTTTGCCGGAAAAGCGTTCCGTGAACCTCGCCCAGGCATCGCGTAGACGGTCCATTTCCAGCGAGGCGAGGTCAACATTGCCAGTCCGCAGGTAACCAATTGCGACACGGTTGTGGGCGCTCACTGTTTCGACCGCTGCGTTGAAATCGGTCAGGTCGTCGGCGTGGACGAGGCTGCCGGCCAGCAGAGCGCCGATCAGGCATGCGATACGGGCGACCCAGGGTAGCATCGACATTCATCCAATTTTGACGTGGAAATCTATATACTTGTAAATATAGGCGGGGTGGCTTCGGCCGACGAGGCGGAGTTGACCGCGTGGTTTATAAGTACTGATCATGATTGGACGGCGAAATCTGCTGGTTGGTGCAGCGTCTTTTGCGGCGTTTGTCGCTTCACGCGCGCGCGCGGAACAGCCTATCCTCACGGACGACGGCCTCTACAAGCAGTCCTGGTTTCTGGAAAGCTTTCTTGATCTTGGTGACGATCTCGAAGGGGCCGGCAAGGAGGGCAAGCGCTTTGTGGTTATGTGGGAACTCAAAGGCTGTCCCTATTGCAAGGAAACGCATTTCGTCAATTTCGCGCAACCGCGAATAGCGGACTATGTGAAGACGAACTTTGAAGTCCTGCAACTCAACATTATCGGATCGCGCAAGGTCACCGATTTCGATGGGGGGGAGCTCTCTGAAAAGGAGCTGGCCGCAAAATACAGTGTGCGTTTCACGCCGACCTTTCAGTTCTTTGGCGAAAATGCCGCAGTGCTAAAAAGCTTGCCGCCGGCTAAACGTGAAGTGGCGCGCTCTCCCGGCTATATGCGTCCCGAAGACTTCCTCGCCATGTTTCGTTACGTGCGGGAAAAAGCCTATGAGAGCAAAAGCTTTCGTGACTATCTGAAAGCGATGCCGAGCTGAAGATTTCCAGACGGGGTGGACCGGGCGAATATTCTTTTTTCTGAATATGATTTGAACAAGCAGCTGACCATGGCTATGGTCGGCGTGATGATCATTCGGGAGGAATTTTCAATGCGACAACTCTCTCGTCGCGATGCCTTGGCACTCGGTGTGTCAGGCGCGGCGCTCACACTCATCGGGCTCGACGAGCGCGCGTCCGCAGCAGCGAAGGAGGCGGCCGACCAGATCGCCAAATTCACCGGAGGCAAGACCGCGACGGACGGCAAGATCTCGATTGAGTTGCCCGAGATCGCCGAGAACGGCAACACCGTTCCACTGTCTGTTTCCGTTGATGCGCCTATGGCTGCTGACAACTACGTCAGCGAAATTCTTGTCGTCGCCGAGGGCAATCCTAATCCGGGTGTGGCCACATTCCATTTCTCGCCAATGTCTGCCAAGGCAGAGGCATCCACGCGCATCCGTCTCGCCACAACCCAGAACATCATCGCAGTCGCAAAGACAAGCAAAGGCGAGTTCTTCACCGGTCAGAAACTTGTGAAGGTCACCATTGGCGGCTGCGGCGGATAATCCGGCAACAATAAAGGTTCGAGGAGACAATCATGGCGGAGAAGCCGCGACTCAAGCTTCCCAAGGAAGCCAAGAAAGGCGACGTCATCGAAATCAAGACGCTGTTGGCGCATATCATGGAATCAGGTCAGCGCAAGGATAAGGATGGCAAGACGATTCCCCGCAAGATCATCAACAAGTTTGCCTGCGAGTTCAACGGCAAGCCGGTGTTTGCGGTCGATCTCGAACCGGCAATCGCAGCCAATCCTTACATGCAGTTTCATGCCAAGGTTGAAGAAAGCGGTACGTTTAAATTCACATGGACCGACGACGACGGTACGGTCACGACGGCAGAAGAAAGCATCACCGTGAGCTGATGCCGATCGGCCGCGCCACGGTAGCGCATAACAAAAAATACGTTGGGAGGATCGGATGACGCGTGGCGGGATTCTGGCGAGCGGAACAGCCGCCATCTTGTTCGTGGTTGGCGCTCTCGTCAGCGCGGGTGGATCAGACGCCGACGCGCAGGCCAAGAAGGAGGCGCCACTCGAAACCAAAGGCGATGCGTCGGTGCGCCCCTGGAAGCGTTATGCCGGGTGGCCCGCACGTGATGGATCCAAATTCAACACGCTTGGGCAAGTGTCATCACCGCCAGCGGCAAGCGCACCGCGTAAGCTCGCCGGTCCGATCACGGGCGACGCCGCCAAAGGCGCCGAGCTGGTGGCCGATCGCAACCGGGGAGGCTCATGCCTTGCTTGTCATGTCATGGGCCGGGCCGGCGGAGCCAATCTCCCGGGTAATGTCGGTCCCGATCTTTCGGAAATTGGCAGTGCAGGCCGTGAGGATGAATACCTCTTCAACTACATTTACGACCCGCGAGTTTACAATCCGGAGACGGTGATGCCGCCCTGGGGCGGACACGGCTTGTTCAATGATCAGGAAATCAACGACATGGTTGCTTTCCTGAAGACGTTGAAGTCGCCTGCCCCTTTCAAAACCGTGCTCGATAACCCCGAAAAGCGTCCGGCGCCCGTCGAGAAACGCGAAAATCTCGACCCGATCGAAAATCCCGGCATGTGGGCCGTCGACAGGGCGCAGGAGTTGTGGAAACAGAAAAACGCAAGCGGAGTTTCCTGCAATACCTGCCACAGCGACCCGAACGCGTCGTTAAAAACGTGGGCCGCATCGATGCCAAAGTGGGAGCCGCGGCTCGACAAGGTGCTGGGCGTCGAGGAGTTCGTCACGCGCCATGCCAAGGCCACCACGGGGGCCGACTGGTTGATGGAGACCGACGAAAATCGGGCCATGTCGGTCTATCTGCACTATCTTGCCAATGGCACACCGATCCATGTCGACACCGAGAGCCCAGCGTCGAAAGCGGCGATCGAGCGCGGCAAGGTACTCGCCAGTCGAAAGGTCGGCGAACTGAATTTTGCCTGTACGGATTGTCACGGCAAGTCGGCGAACCACTGGATCCGCGGCCAATGGCTGGGTGAGCCCAAGGGGCAGTACGATCATTTTCCCACTTGGCGCACCAGCCTGTTGGCGATCTGGGACATCCGGCAGCGTTTCCAGTGGTGTCAGGTCAATATCCGCGCCGACGAACTGCCGCCCGACGCCAAGGAATATGGCGATCTTGAATTGTATCTCGCCACGCAGAACGAAGGGCAGAAGCTCAGCGTGCCGGGCATCAGGCACTGACGCGTTTCACAGTGGGGCCGCGGGCCTTCCGTTTCATGGCTCGTGCTTCCGGGGGCCGCGCAGCGGCACGCCCCGGAATGATCTGGAATAATGACCGATGATTACTCGCCGTGAAATTCTTCACGTCGGCGTTGCCACCGCTGCTCTCGCGGCAGGCGACAGCGCTCTCATGCGCGCGGTCGCGCAACAGCACTTGAGTGAATCTGAGCTCCTCAGGTTTGATGCGCTCGGCAATGTCACACTGCTGCATGTTGCTGACATCCATGGCCAGCTCCTGCCAGTCTACTTTCGTGAGCCGTCGGTCAATCTCGGAGTCGGTGAGGCGAGGGGGCAGCCTCCGCATCTTACGGGCAGGGATTTTCTCAGACGCTTCGGTATCCCCGAGAAATCCGCATCGGCCTATGCCCTGACGGACCTGGATTTTGCCACTCTGGCGAAATCCTATGGCCGCATCGGCGGCTTGGATCGGCTGGCTACTGTGGTCAAACATGTGCGTGCCGAACGCGGCAACGAGAAAGTCCTATTCCTCGATGGTGGCGATACCTGGCAGGGATCGCTCGGTGCGAACCGCAGCAAAGGCCAGGACATGGTCGATTGCATGGCGTTGCTCAAGCCGGACGCCATGACCGGCCATTGGGAATTCACCTATGGCGAAACGCGGGTGAAAGAGCTTATCAAGACGCTCGACTATCCGTTTCTGGCGCTCAACATTCGCGACGCCGAATGGAATGAGCCTGCGTTCGAGCCGATGAAGTTGTTCGAGAAAGGCGGGCTGACGATCGCGGTACTCGGGCAGGCCTTTCCCTATACGCCGGTCGCCAATCCGCGCTGGCTGATGCCGAAATGGTCATTCGGTATCCGCGAGGAGGATGTGCGCGCCAATGTTGAAAAGGCGCGGAAGGCCGGTGCGCAGCTTGTTGTACTGCTTTCGCACAATGGTTTCGACGTCGACCGAAAGCTTGCCTCACGTGTCCCGGGGATCGACGTGATCCTCACTAGCCACACCCACGACGCATTGCCTGAGGCAATCAAGGTCGGCACGACATTGCTCGTGGCCTCGGGCAGCCACGGAAAATTTGTATCTCGCCTTGACCTCGATGTGCAGAACGGCGCGGTAAAAGATTTCCGTTATAGGCTGATCCCGCTATTTTCCGATGCGATCAAACCAGATGCCGAGATGGCCGCGGCAATCGCCAAGGCGCGCGCGCCTTACACCAAGGAGCTCGCACGCGAAGTGGGGCGCGCCGATTCGCTGCTCTACCGGCGGGGTAATTTCAATGGCACGTTTGACGATCTCATTTGCGCGGCGCTCCTGACGGAGCGTGACGCCGAAATCGCTCTGTCGCCCGGTTTCCGGTGGGGCACCAGCGTGTTGCCTGGTCAGGTGATCACGATTGAGGATATTCACAACGCTACGGCGATCACGTATCCGCAGGCCTACCGCACGTCGATGCCCGGCGAACGGCTGAAGGAAATTCTCGAGGACGTTGCCGACAACCTTTTCAATCCCGATCCCTACTATCAACAGGGCGGCGACATGGTGCGCTGCGGAGGTCTGGGCTATGCGATCGATGTGTCGAAGCCGATGGGTCAGCGTATCTCTGCGATGACCCAGCTGAAATCCGGCAAGGCGATTGAGCCAAAGAAAGAATATGTTGTTGCGGGTTGGGCGAGCGTGAACGAAGGCACCGAAGGTCCGCCGGTCTGGGATCTGGTCGAGCGCTATGTCTCACACGCAAAGTCCGTGACAGTCGCTCCCAATACCAGCGTCAAAATTTCCGGGGGCTAATCGCAAATCTCATTACATTCATAAAATAGAATGTGATATGAGGCTGTCCCGTAGCCGAGCCGCCGGGAGGTGCCGATGACCGACACGACGTTTACAACACGCCGTCGCTTTCTTGGTGGCGCTGCCGGTCTTGCGGCGGCCGGCTTAACCGCAGCCCGTGCGGATAATGCGAAGAATCTTCCGCCGAATGTTGCCAATTGGACGCGGCAGCTTGGAGAGGGAGTTGGCGTTCGCGCCTACGGTGTGCCGTCCAAATATGAAAAGGACGTAGTCCGCCGCACTGTGCCCTGGCTCACCGCTACCCCCGAGTCATCGGTGAGCTTTACGCCGCTGCATCAGCTGGACGGGATTATTACGCCTAACGGGCTTTGCTTCGAGCGCCATCATGCAGGCATTGCCGAAATCGATCCCGCGGATTACCGGCTGATGCTGCATGGCCTTGTCGAAAAACCGCTGATTTTCACTCTCGACGAACTCAAGCGTCTGCCGCGCGTCAACAAAATCTATTTTCTGGAGTGTGCGGCCAATTCCGGCATGGAGTGGCGCGGCGCTCAGCTTAACGGCTGCCAATACACGCACGGCATGGTGCATTGCGTGCAATACACGGGCGTTTCGCTGAAATTGTTGCTGGAGCAAGCGGGTCTCAAGCAGGGCGCGAAATGGATCATGGCCGAAGGTGGCGATGCCGCCGCAATGAACCGGTCCATCCCGCTGGGAAAGGCGATTGACGACTGCATTGTCGCCTACCGCATGAATGGCGAGATGCTGCGCCCGGAGCAGGGTTATCCTGTGCGGCTGGTGGTGCCCGGCTGGGAAGGGAACGTCTGGGTGAAATGGCTGCGTCGTATCAAAGTCGCTGATCAACCATGGTTCACGCGCGAGGAAACGTCCAAATACACGGACCTGCTCGAGAACGGCAAAGCGCGCCAGTTTACGTTCGTGATGGATGCCAAATCGGTGATCACCTCGCCGTCACCGCAGGCACCGGTGAAGCAGAAAGGGTTCAACGTCATATCGGGCCTGGCCTGGTCGGGACGAGGCAAGGTCAAGCGCGTCGATGTGTCGGTTGACGGGGGACGCAATTGGCGCACAGCACGGATTGATGGACCCGTTTTCGACAAGGCCTGCGTCCGCTTCTACTACGAGTTTGACTGGAATGGCGAAGAACTCCTGCTGCAATCGCGTGCGATGGATGACACCGGCTATGTTCAGCCGAGCAAGGACGATTTGCGCAAGATTCGCGGTGTGAACTCAATCTACCACAACAACGGCATTCAGACCTGGGCAGTGAAGCCTGACGGGGAGGTCGAGAATGTCGAGGTGGGCTAGCCGCATCGCCGTGGCCGTATTGTTCGCTCTCGCCGCTTCTGCACACGCGCAGACAAAAAAAGACGCCGCACGCAACTACGGCATTGGTCAGGCCGTCAGCGCAGAATTAATCGCTGGCTGGGATATCGACGTCCGGCCGGACGGGCAGGGCGCGCCGCCGGGGCGTGGCTCGGTGAAGGACGGCGAAAAGGTCTACCTGGACAAATGCGCAGCCTGTCACGGCGAGTTTGGCGAGAGCGCCGGCCGCTGGCCGCAAATTGCGCAGGGCAAAGGCACGCTGGCCTCACATGATCCGGTCAAGACCGTCGGCTCCTATTTTCCGTATCTATCAAGCGTCTTCGATTATATCCGGCGTGCCATGCCCTTCGGCGATGCGGAATCGCTCAGCAATGATGAACTCTATGCCGTCACCGCCTACGTGCTCAGTCTCAACGATATCGTCGATGAAAAATTCGTGCTGTCGAAAGATACCTGGGGCAACGTGAAGATGCCGAACCAGGGTGGCTTTTACGACGACGATCGGGAGAAAACCGAGAAGGTCTTCTGGAAACCAAACCCTTGCATGAGGGATTGCCGCGGGCCGGTGAAAATTACCGGGCATGCCCAGGCTGTCGATGTCACTCCGGATGAGAAATTACAAAAGCGCGGGGTGGAGTAGCGCCGCCGCAACATTTCGCATATGACATTCCGGCAATTCTGACGTCCAGCCGGGTTTCCATGGCCAAACTCAATCTTTCCGTCGCCGTCGGCCCCTACGACCGCACGCGGGCGCTGATCGACGGGACAGTCCAGATCGATGGCGTCAAGCCGGCCTGCATGACGCTGTCGCCGGAAGAGATTTTCTTTCGCGCCTTCCGGCAGGCCGAATTCGATATCTGTGAATTGTCGCTGTCGAGCTTCACGGTAAAGACCGCGCAGGAAAATTGCCCTTATGTCGGGGTGCCCGCCTTCGTCTCGCGGGCATTTCGTCATACGTCCATTTATGTGCGTACGGACCGGATCAAAAAGCCGGGCGATCTTAAGGGGAAGAAAGTCGGTCTGCCTGAGTATCAGTTGACCGCGAACGTGTGGGCGCGCGCCATCCTTGAGGATGATCACGGCGTTAAACCCTCCGACATCCATTGGGTGCGGGGCGGCATTGAGGATGCGGACCGACCGGAGAAGATCAGCATCAAGCTTCCGTCGGATGTGAAGCTCGAAGACGCGCCGAAAGGAAAGTCGATTTCGGCGCTGCTCAAAGAAGGAGCCATCGACGGCTTTATCGCCCCGCGGCCGCCATCCTTGCCGAAAGATACGCCGAACGTCGGCTGGCTTTTCCCGGACCCGGTTGCGGCGGCGAAAGATTATTTCAAACGCACGGGTATTTTTCCGATCATGCATTTGGTCGGCGTGCGGCGCACTTTGGCCGAAAAGCACCCATGGCTGCCCGGGGCGGTGTTCAAGGCCTTCGAGCAGGCCAAGAAGGTGGCGATCGAACAATTGAGTGACACGTCGGCGACGAAGGTGACTTTGCCGTTCGTTGAGGAACGGATTTCGGAAGCGCGCGCGCTGATGGGTGAGGACTTCTGGTCCTACGGGGTTGCCGCCAACCGGAAGACGTTGGAGTCGTTCCTTCACCACCACCATTCGCAAGGACTCTCGTCACGCCTGGTAACGGTGGAAGAGATGTTTCACCCGGGCACGCTCGAAACTTTCAAGCTTTAGGACTTTGCAATGGTCACAATTCGCATCATGAGCGGCGGCGCGCCGAAAGAGATATTTCTCCAGCTGACGCCGCAGTTCGAGGGGCAATCCGGCCACAAGGTCGACTATGTCTTCGCTGTGATGTCGGCGCTGCGCGACAGGCTCGCCGCCGGTGAAAAGGCAGATGTGCTCGTGATGCCGACCAACATCCTGGACGGCTACCAGAAGGACAAAATTGTGCGTGCGGAAGGCCGCGCGGTCCTCGGGCTCGTCAGCATCAACGCCGTGGTCCGCGACGGGGCTGCGAAGCCGGACCTCTCGACGCCTGAGAAGGTCAAGCAGGCCATCCTTAACAGCCGCGCGATCACGCATGCGACCCCCGGCGCGACACCGAGCGGCACTCATATGGGAAAACTGGTCGAGCAACTCGGTATCGCCGATGCGATGAAAGGCAAGATTATCCACCGGCCGGCGCTTGAAGGCGGCGTGCAACTCGTTGCGAGCGGGGAGGCCGAAATCGGATTCTATCCGAAGAGCGAAGTGATCAATACCGATGGCTTGAGCGTCGTGGGCCCATTGCCTGCGGCCATCCAGCTTACGACGATTTACGGTGCGGCCGTGACGGCAGCGAGCCCGGTGCCGGACGCCGGCAAGGCCTTTGTTGCCTTTATGACGGATCCGATGCATCGACCCGCATGGGCCCACGCAGGTTTCGATCCGCCGCGCTAAGTCCTGGGCGCCTTCAGCTTCACGTGGATGTTCTTTTCCTGCGTGAAGGCGAGCATCTCCTCAAAGCATTCCTCGCGTCCCAGCCCCGACTGCTTGAAGCCGCCGAATGGCGCGCCGAGGAAGTGCTTGCTCACCTCGTTGACCCAAACATAGCCGGCCTGGACCGCGAGCGCCGTGCGATGCGCTGTTGAGAGATCGTTGGTCCAGATCGATGCGGTGAGGCCATATTCGACGGAATTCACCGTCTTGAGCATTGCCGGCTCGTCATTCCATTTGAACACACCGAGCACTGGCCCGAAGATTTCCTCGCGCGCGATCCTGTTTTTCTCGGTGACGGCGAAAACGGTCGGCTCGATGAAGTATCCCCCCTTGAGTGCCGGATCAGCAGGAGGACCACCGCCGGTGATGAGCTGGGCACCCTCACTCTTGGCGGAGTCGATGAAGCTCATGACCCGGTCGAATTGCTGCCTGGAAACAATAGCGCCCATGGTGGTGGCGGGATCGGTCGGAATCCCCGGCTTGTAGTATTTGATCTTTTCTTTCACGCGCGCGATCACTGCGTCGTAAATCGCCTCGTGGATGAAGGCCCGGCTGGTCGAGCCGCAGGACTGGCCGCACCAGGTGAAATTCATGCCGCCGATCACCGCAGCGGCCACTTCGTCCGGATCGGCATCTCCATAGGCGATGAGTGCATTCTTGCCGCCGAGCTCAAGCATTGTGCGCTTGACCGTGTCAGAGGCCGCTTTCATGACCGCGCGTCCGGTCGGAACGCTGCCGATGAGCGCGATCATGGCGACGTCCGGATGGCTCGCCAGTCTTTGTCCGGCCTCTCGTCCCCCCGGGACGACGTTGAACGCGCCTGCTGGGAGCAGTCCGCCAATCAGCTCGGCGAGCCTCAGCGAGGAGAGGGGTGCCTGTTCCGGTGGCTTCACAACGACTGTATTGCCGGCGGCGAGCGGGGCCGCAGATTTTCCAGCGCAGAACATAAATGGGTGATTGAACGGGATGATGCGGCCGACGACGCCCAGAGGTTCGCGGATGGAGAAATTGACCACGTCCGGGCCCATCGGAATCGAAGAGCCCTTCATCTCGGTGACAAATCCCGCGAAAAACTCCATTTGCGCGGCCGCGATCATGGCGTCGCTGACCATTTCCTTGACCGGATTGCCGCAGTCAGCGGCATCGATCATGGCAAGTTCGTTGGCGTTCTGACGCAGGATTTCCGCGATACGCCGCAGGATTTTGGCGCGCTCGAGCGGCAGCGTGCGCCGCCACTCCGTGAACGCCGCTTTAGCAGCCGCGACGGCGGCATCGATATCCTCGGCGCCGGAGTCGGCGACCTTGCCAAGCGATTGTCCCGTGCCGGGGCTGATCGTATCGACAAAGCGGCCGGCTTTGGGTTCGTGCCACGCGCCGCCGTAATAGGTGCCGCGATTTTTCGGCAGCTTGACGGCCTGGGCTGAAGCAGCTTGCGGTAAAACGGCGGTGGTCATGTCGACGTCCGTTTGTTGGGTCTCACTGGCGTGGTGAAATCCGGATCAACTCGGCCGTTTGCTCTTTCGTGAGCGGAGCGGGAATGAACTTCAGGTTCACGGCTTCCGGAATCAATGAGTCGAGACCATGGATCTGATCGGGATTGACCAGGCTCTTGGGGAAAAATTCGTCACGCACGCGTTTGGCCATCGGCTCTGGCACTTTGGCGAACTCGGCGTAGTCTTTGGTGACCTGCGGATTTGACGAGTACATATAGTCGATGCTCTCGCGGTAGGCCTTCATGAAGCGCTCGATGACGTCCTTGCGCTTCGCCAGCGCGTCCGCGTTGGCGACGAGCACGCGGATCGTCTGGCCGCGCACCAATGCGGCATCGGTCGCGCGCGCGACCAGATGAATCTTGCCTTCGTCCATCTCCTTCAGGCCAAATGGCGGCGCGGCCCAGCCGACGTCCACCTGATCGGTCATCACGGCCGTCAGTGTTGCGCTCGGGTTGCCGGTGGCTTGCGGCTTGGCCGTCAGCTTGAACTCGTCGATAAAGGCGCGCACCACGCTGTTGGTCGAGGAACCGTTCGTTGAAAAAGCGATAGTGTGGCCGTTGGTGTCCTTGAGGGTCTTGATGCCGGGATTCTTGGCGTACCAATAGTCGGCCGCGCCGGTCGCTTGTGCGCCAATAATGCGAACCGGTGCGCCCTTTGCATAGGCCGCCATTGCGCCGAGCGTGCCGACTGCCAATCCGAGATCGACGCTGCCGGAGATGACCGGCTGCAAGGTCTCACCGCTGCCGGACGTGTAGATCATCTCGAGTTGCAGACCATGCTTCTTGAAGATTCCGGCCTTGTCGCCGAGGTGGGTAATGGACGTATCCCAGTTGCCGCGCTGGCCAATGGTCATCTTCACGAGATCATCCGCGAAGGCGGACGTCGCACCGAGCCATGCGAGCGCCGTCACAGCGGCTTTCAGATAACGCATCCTGGTCATGCCATCCTCCCTGGCTATCGTTTAGTTTCGTTTTATGCTGTCGAGCCCGCCGAGCTTGCCAATCAGTGCATTGGCGCCGATCGCCAGGACGAACAGAACGATCAGCATCGCATACATCCCCGGCATGTCGAAAATACTGTAGGTCTGGATGATCAGGAAACCGATGCCTTTGTTCGAGAGCTTGGTTTCCGCGAGCAACGTGCCGATCAGCGCGAAGCCGAAACCGAGGCGTATGCCGTTGATGATCGGGTGCCGCATGGCAGGCAGATAAATCTTCAGGACCATTTGCCGGGTATTGGCGCCAAAGCTCCGGCCGACCCGAATAAGCACTTTGTCGATCTGCCGCATGCCGGCCGCGACATTGAGTGCCATAGGAAAGAAACAGGACAGCGTGCCAAGCGCTACTTTGGATTCCGGCCCGACCCCGAACCACATAATCATAATCGGGAAGAAAATGATCTTCGGCGTTGGGCCCAGGTAATAGAGATAAGGCTCAAAAGCCCTGGACAAGAAACGATTGCCGCCGAGCAAAAGGCCGACAGCGAGTCCGGCAGACCCTCCGATCGCGAGCGCTACAGCGATCTCGGCGGCAGTGACGCCGAGATTGAAGTAGTAATTGGGATCCGAAAGCAGCCTTACCAAAGCGCCGGCTATCGACAGCAGCGAAGGCACGACGTCGCGGTATAGCCAGCCGGAATGAGCGAGAAACTCCCATGCTGCCAACACCGCCAGGATGATGGCAATCCGCAGCAACGTCACCGGGCTCATTCCAGGGGACGCGGCTGCCGTCTGTCTCAGTTGACCGGTCGTAACCATCGCTCGGCCTTTTCCAATGCCATGAAGAACAACACGCTCACCAGGATCACGAAGCAGATCGCCGCATAAGTCCCGGCGAGATCATAGCGCTCAGCGAGGTCGTTGATGAGCTGCCCGAGCCCGCCAAAATTGATGAGAAATTCGGTGCCGACGACATTGATCAGCGCGAAAATCAAACCAAGGCGGATGCCTACAAAGATGGTCGGTAGTGCCGCCGGGAACAGAATCTTCCAGAACTGCTGAGTTGCCGTGAGGTTGAAGCTTCGTCCGACATTGACGAGCACTTTGCGTGTGCCGGAAATGCCTTCGATGGTCTTGAGGATCACCGGGGGCAGCGCGGAGAGAAAGCCCATCATGATGATGGTCCACGCATTGCGGCCGAAGATGACCATAAAAAGCGGATAGGTGAGCACCAACGGTGCCGAGGCGAACGCGGCGACCCAGGTTTCGCAGGCACGCTGCAGCAGATTGAAGCGCTGCATGACTACGCCGATGCCTATGCCGCATATCGTGACCATCACTCCTGCGATGAGGCATTCGCCGGCCGTGAAGAAGAAACGATGGACGATATTTTCCTCAAGAAACAGCCGACCGAAGCTTGCGATGATTTCGGACGGCGGTGGAATGATGAAACGGTTGAGTAAACCAAGGCGAATGAGCGCTTCTATTACAAGCAGAAATGCGATGAACGAGCCAAGGCCTAGAAACGAGGCGGTATAGTCGCGACGCGATAGGCCACCGGTTGAGAGTTCCATCGTCACAGCGTGCGGTCTCCCGGATGCAGCGCGTTTTTCTCTTCATCGCGCATGCCGCGATTTGCTTCTTCGCGCAGGTCGTTCCATATCTGGGCCACGTAACGGCCAAAGGCTTCGCTGCCGACAATTTCGGACGTTCGTGGCCGCGGCAAATCGATGTCGACGATGCGTTTCAACTTACCGGGCCGGTAGGTCATCACCAGAATACGGTCGGACATCTGAACCGCCTCGGTGATGTTGTGCGTGATGAGCAATGTGGTTTGCTTCAGCTGTTGCTGGATCTGCAGGACCTTGTCGCCGAGCAACAACCGTGTCTGTTCGTCGAGCGCGGCAAACGGCTCGTCCATCAGCAGGATTTTCGGCTCTGAGGCCAACGTTCGGGCAAGAGAGACGCGCTGGCGCATGCCGCCCGATAGTTCGCCTGGATAGCGGTTTTCAAAGCCGTCGAGGCCGACCAGCTTGATAAAGTGGCGAGCCCTCTCGATGCGTTCCCTCTTTGGCATACCGACGAGTTCGAGCGGAAAAGCGACATTGTCGGTGACCGTGCGCCAGGGAAATGTGGACTCTTCCTGGAAAACCATCCCGATTGATTTGTGCGGGCCGGAAATTGTCTCGCCGGCGACATTGACCGCGCCCTGATAATTTCCCAGAAGCCCGCCGATCACATTGAACAAGGTGGATTTGCCGCAGCCGGAAGGACCAATGATCGACAGGAACTCGCCCGGCCTGACTTTAAGAGAAACGTTGTCGACCGCCGTGATCGGCCCTTCGGGCGTGTCAAACTGGACGACGATATCGTCCGCCACCAGAATGGCATCGCTTGGTGCTGAAGACGGCATGAGAGGCTAGTCGCTCTTGCGGGTCATTGCCGCAGTCGTTGCGGCGGTATAGCCAGGCTCGACGCGAACGTCGACGACGGCAATTGCGCCTGCCTCGACAGCAGCAATCGCCTTCTCAAAGGTGGGCATGAGCTCGGCGGCGTCCGTCACCGGGCCGAATCCCTGTGCACCTTGTGCGCGCGCCATGCCAGCAAGATCGATATCGGGTTCAGAGATGCGTTGACCGATCCAGCGGTTTTCAACCGGTCGATTTCGCATACGGGCGACACGCTCCTGGTGCAGTTCGTCATTGAAGAAGGAGCGATTGTTGGCAACCACGATCAACAGTGGAATGCGGTAATGCGCCGCGGTCCAAAGAGCGGTCACACCCATCAGGAAATCGCCGTCGCCACACACCGCTACGGGGAGGCGGCCGCTGCCCTTGAGTGCAAGCGCGGCGCCGACCGAAATCCCCGGACCGCCGCCAACACCCCCGCCGCCATCGGATCCAAGATAGTCGAGCGGGTGGTTGAAGGCCCAGGTGGCACCATTCCATGACAGCGAAACGTGGGTCAGGCTGACCGGACGGTCGCCGACTGTTTCACGCAGCGCGGTGGCAAGATGATCGACGGTCAGCTTGCCGCCGGGCGGCTTGGGGAATTCTTTTCCGCGCGCCGCGGTCGCGCGCGCGGGCCCCGGTCCGAGCGCTCCCAGCAATGGCGGCACCGCGACATCCGGCTCGCAGTCGATGAATACATCGACAGGCGGCAAGCCCTGATAGTCCATGCTCCAGCCATTGTGCAGATGATGGTCGACGGAGACCTGAATGACCTTGGCGGTGACGTTTCCCACCGCCCTGAAGGTGCCCGCCACATCCAGCCAATCCAGGCTGAGAATGACGTCGGCGGAGCGGATCGCTTCAGCCGCCTCGGGCGCCAGCACGGTCCCACCGGGCGCGCCCGCATGAAGATGATGTGAGGTGGGGAACGAGGCGGCAATCTTGAGATCGGTGACGACACGTGCGTTCAGCCGCTCGGCGAGCGCGACGCGCGTGTTCCAGGCGCTGACATCGCGTGACGTCCTCCCGGCGAGGATCACCGGCTGCTTTGCGCTTCGCAGCAGGTCTGCAGCCTGCTTGATTGAGGCCACCGGCGCGCCGCCTTCGACCGCCGGCATGAAACGCCTGGTATCGATCGGCGGCACCGGCTCGGAGAGACTGCCTTCCTGCATTCCTGCATCAAGATTGACGTAAGTCGGCCCACGCGGTGCGGTGTTGGCAATCCAGTTGGCGCGAAAGACGGCTTCGCGTGCAGCCGCCGGCGAGGCGGGCTGGTCGTCCCATTTGGTGTAGCCGCGAACCAGCGCACCCTGGTCGCGCGCCGTATGGATCCAGTCAATCCACGGCCGGCGCTTGACGGCGTCCACCGGGCCGGTTGCGCCGAGGATCACCATCGGCATTCGGTCGCACCAGGCGTTGAAGATCGCCATGGTGGCATGCATCAGACCGACATTGGAGTGTACGGCGGCAGCCATCGCCTTGCCGGTGACCTTGGCATAGCCGTGAGCGATCGCGACCGCGCTTTCTTCGTGCAGGCAAAGCAACATTTGCGGCCGCTCATTGCCCAAATAGTTCACGAGGCTGTCGTGCAGGCCGCGATAGCTCGCGCCCGGATTGAGTGCGATATAGGGAATCTCGGTTGCGCGCAGTGCGTCCGCCGCCACGTCGCTGCCGAAGCCGGCCGCGTTGACGCCCGCAGGAATCGGGCGATCGAGTGCAGTCAGGTCGTCGACACCCGCTGGACGTACCTTCGCGCTGTCGCTTCTGTTACTTGCCAAGGCTCAGGGCTCCGCCGTGTGCCGCCCGGGGGCGGATGATGGGCGGCATCCAACCGGATTACGAGACCGGTTGCAAACCCCATCCAGCCACCCTTCGGGTTTGAGATATCAATTGCTTAGCAATTCGCGCCTCGCACCGAAATAGCCAATTGCACCGGATTGCCACCGGGCGTTTCCTACTTTGTTCGGGCGCTGTTCTCGGTCGTGTTCTCGGTGAGCACCTTGCCAAAGGCCCGCTCGATCGGATCGGCCGCCTTGTCATCACTGTTGCCAAACAGGTGGCCATAGACCCCGAGTGTGATGTGGGCGAGCCATGCCCCAGACGGCGCGAGATGGTGAGCACGTCCATCCCCGAGGCAATGAGTTGCGAAGCATGTGTATGCCGTAATGCGTGCAGGTTGACCGGTGGCAGCCCGAGTTGATGGCGCGAGGATGTCCGCTTTTGGGGGGTAAAGCGGACATGCCTTTTTGCACCGCATATGTCTGCTTTTGACCCAAAGCGGACCTGACGCGTCAGCGCAATCCGTCGGGCGAGTTGCGTGATTAGGCAGGAACGTATGTCAATCTAATCGCGTCCTCGCCGATCAGATCGCTGGCCACAAGGCGGAGCGGCGGCCGGGGGCCGGCGAAGAATGGCTTGCCTTGACCAAGCACGACGGGGCGGAAGTAGAGTCGATACTCATCAATAAGACCAAGGTCGGTTAGGCTTCGTGCCAGGTCTGGTCCGCCAACTCCAATCTCCCCAACGAGCTGGGCCTTCAGCCCGCGTATCACCGTCTCGACGTCATCCGCGACAAGTGTAGCGTTGGGGCCGACTGACTTCAACGAACGCGACACGACCCACTTCGGTTGGCTCCGCCATGCTGTCGCGAAGTCGCGTTCCTCCGCGCTCCACTCAGGACGGTCTTCGTCCCAATAGCGCATTACCTCGTACAAGCGGCGACCGTACACACTGCCGGTCAGGCCGCGCACTTGCTCGAGGAAGTGACGAAAGAGCAAGGGACCAGGCGGCGCAAATTCCTGGTGGTCGACATAGCCGTCCAGGGACTGGTTCATTCCGAAGACGAGCTTTGCCATGCTACAAAATCCCCATCCCAGGTTCTTCAGAATAGCTTGAGCCGCCGTGACCGCGGAAGTGAGGTTGGGCACAACTACGTGCCGATTTGTCGGTATGACGAATAACCAGAGGTCCGCTTCTGGCCCTTAGCCGCCATCTGTGACGTGCGTTCGACTCCGAGATGGCACTTAGCAGACGGGGCTTACAACCATGGTATCTTCGCGCTTAAGCACGGAGTCATCGATGGCAACCCTTAGGATTGAAGGTCTAAGCCGCGAGTTTCTCAAAAAGCGCGCGTATGTCACCATCGTATGGACGGACGACCCAGAGAAGCGCCTTGGTCTCCCGGTGCCGTTCGACTGCCCCATCGATGCTTTGAAGACAGAAACGGAAAAGGCGCTCCGCGCCCTAATAAGGGAATTAGAATTTGCAACGATAGAAGGCCCATAAGGCCGCCTCAGTTGGCGACCTGGTCCGTCACAAACTTTTCGGAGAAGAGGTCAGAATTTTCTGACCTCTTCTCTGTATTCGTTGACGCACGTCGGGCTGTTATCCCAAGAACTGCCGTC
>DASXLC010000050.1:0-10945 GCA_036496445.1 Pseudolabrys sp.
TGTCCCGGCAATCCCGATTGATTCGATGCGGCCGTGTGTACCTAAGCGAGATGGCCGGGACGAGCCCGGCCATGACAATAACTGCTATCTCGTCTCAATGATATTCTCCAGCGCCGCAACAAGTTCCGGGCGGTCGCCCGAAATCACGAGTCGCTTGATCCGGCCCGTCGCACCGGCAGCCAGAATGACGTCACGCGATGGGACGTCCAGTGCCTTTGCAATCAGCTGCGCAAGGGCGGCGTTGGCTTCGCCGTCGCTTGCTGCCGCGCGGACCCGAACCTTGAGGACGGGGCGCCCGTCCGCAAGCACATCCACGCCATCGATCGCATCGCGCCCACCTTTTGGAGTCAGCCGGATCGTGAGCGAGATGCCGTTAGTCGTCAGCGACCAGGGCTTGCCCACCACACGCTAGAACACGTTCGGATAGATGTAACGGATGATGACGTTTTCGAGAAACAGGATGAGCAGAATCAGGATCACAGGCGACACGTCGATGCCACCAAGGTTGGGCAACAGCGAACGTATCGGTCGCAGCAGTGGCTCGGTAATGCGGTAGAGGAACTCGGCGATCGTCGCGACAACCTGATTGTGAGTATTGACCACGTTGAAGGCGATCAGCCAGGACAGGACCGCGGCGGCGATCAAGAGCCAAATGTAGACCTGCAGGATCAACAGAATGATATCGAGTACTGCGCGCATGAGTGTCCGCCTGTTCGCAAACCGCGCGCAAAGTAGCGGGTCGGATGGCCTTGAACAAGCGGACCGGCAGCAGCGTGCCCGTATCCTTGACAGGCCAAACACCTGGCCCTAAATGGCGGCCACTCGCCGCATTTTCCTGTGTAACGACGTTTGTCGTTGCTTTGGCGGGGCCGTAGCTCAGTTGGGAGAGCGCCTCGTTCGCAATGAGGAGGTCAGGGGTTCAAATCCCCTCGGCTCCACCAACCCTCGCGGCCTTTGGCCGCTACGGTTGGCAAGCCAAACCAGGTCCGCGAAGGTTGCCGTCATAGCCCCGCGGAGCGAAGACTTTCCAAACCGATCAGTCCTCGCCGGTTTTGGTCCGGAAATCGACGATCGCATTCTGCAGCGGAATGACAATTTCGCAGTGCAGGCCTTGCGGCTCAAAGGCAAGGCGCGCCGTGCCACCGAGTTCGGCCGCGATGCTCCCTTCGATCAACTTGGAGCCGAAGCCGCTTTGCGCGGGGTCGGTAACCGGCGGCCCACCGTGCTCAAGCCAATCGATGTGCAGAATCGGACGGGCATTGTCGGTACGCACCGGCTGCCAATGAATTTCAATTCGGCCGCCAGGTACCGACAAGGCGCCATATTTTGCGGCATTGGTCGTGAGTTCATGCACCGCCATTGCCAGCGTCAGCACGGCGCGCGGCCGCAACACAACGTCCTCGCCGCGCAGGACGACCCGTTCCGGACCAGCTCCGGCATAGGGCGCGAGACTCCCTGACAGAAGTTCGCGGAGGTCGGCACTCTCCCAGTGATGGCTGGTGAGCTGATCGTGAGCCTTTGACAAGGCGATCAGCCGGCCTTCAAAACGCTCGCGAAAAACGGCGGGCGTATGTGCCGTGCGTGCGGTTTGCGAGGCAAGCGACTGCACAGTCGCCAGTGTATTCTTCACGCGGTGGTTCAATTCGTCCATCAGCAATTTTTGCCGCTGTTCCGCCGCCTTGCGTTCGGTAATGTCCTGCACCACACGCACGACATAAAGAAGCCTGCCATCTGCGCCACGGACCGGCGAGGAGCGCACCGAAAGCCAGATCACGCGCCCACCCTTGCGAATGAAACGTTTCTCCACCGAATAAAATTCGAGCTCGCCGGCGACCTGCTTGCGGAATCCTTCGCGATCGGGATCGGCGTCATCAGGGTGCGTGTGGGTGAATAATCTATTTGTGAGGAGATGGTCGCGGCTGTACCCGGTGATTGCACAAATCGCCTCGTTGACGCGCAGGAAACGACCATCGGGCGCAATTTCGGAAATACCGATGGCCGCATGTTCGTAAGTCGCGGCGAGTCGCTGTTCTTGCTCGAGCGTGAGCATGCGCGACCGTTCCAGCGCAGCAGTCGCCCGCTTGCGCTCCGTAACATCGAGAAAGCAGTTAACCGCGCCGACGACTTCCCCTCTTGCGTTGCGGAGCGGATCGATGTTGACGGAGACAATCAGGCGGGTGCCGTCGGCATGCTCCACGATCCGCTCGACGTCTCGTACCGGCGTGCCGCTGTCCAGAACCTCGGCAACCATCGAACGCGCGACGGGTGTTCCATCGAGCTCGAAGAAACGAATACTCTCCCGGAATTCTTCGTGGGTCTGGCCCGGCGCCGGCGCACTGCCCCAAACCGCCACGGCATGACGATTGTATTGGAGGATCGTGCCCTTCGCATCGCAGATGAAGGTCGCGATCGGCAGCAGCTCGAGAATACCGTCGGATGCGCGCAGCATCGCGCTCAGGACCGGCGGAACGGGCCGCGCGACAGAATGGCTGCGTTCGTTGGGATCAACCACTCACACGCCTCCGCGTGGACATTGATTCCCCCTTCACCCGCTTCAACGATCAGCCTGAATGGCGATTTGTCAATGGCCAGGCCAGCGGCAGCAGTACGCCGTCGCCGATACTTTTTTACGAGTCGGTTGGTGCACGCCGGATCCAGTGGTCGATGAAGGCAGTCAGCCAATTGCGTGAAGCCAGATCGTGGACCGCACGATCGGCGATATGCTCGTGGCGCTGTTTGGCGCCCGGCAATTCCATGCGATGCGCGCCACGCACGAGCCAGCGGTACATCATTGCATGCGTCACTTCCGGGTGAAATTGCAGCGCGTAACCGGTACCAAAGCGGAATGCCTGGACGGAGAAAGCGTCGCCTTCAGCCAGCAGCTCACTTCCGGAAGGCAAATCGAAACCTTCACGGTGCCACTGATAGACGTGGTCGGGCCAATCCGCACAGACGTTGCGTCCAGCCTCTGTCGGACGAATTGGATAGTAGCCGACCTCGGCGTGGCCTTGGGGATGTGGATAAACCGGCGCACCAAGATGGCGAGCCATCATCTGCGCACCGAGGCAAATGCCGAGATATGGCTTTTTGTCACGCAGCGGAACGCTGATCCAGTCGATCTCTCGCCGCAGGAATTCTTCATTGTCATTGGCACTTTGCGGGCCGCCGAAGATAGCCGCGCCGGCATGCTCTTCCATTGTCTCGGGCAGAGGATCGCCAAATCGCGGCCGTCGAATGTCGAGCGGATAGCCGAGCTTTGCCAGCGTCTGGCCGACGCGGCCGGGCGATGAATGCTCCTGGTGCAGGATAAGAAGAACGGGTTTCAACATGCGATTCGGCGCGTTTGCACGCTGGTGACTACTAACCGCTTCACCGGCGTTTGCAATATGAGCAGCAGGGACGCGGCTATGTCCGCTGTGCGGACCTGCGCCGGCTTTGCCGCCGGTCCACAAGCCGCAGGAGCCAGCTGCGCGGAATCATGCGGATCAACACGGTGACCAGCTTGTTGATAAGGCCTGGCACGATTGTCCGATGGCCGGCCATCAGGCCCCGATAACCTGCCTCTGCGACAACGTCTGCCGATTGCGTCAGGATACTGGGCGCCAGGCCGTCACGAATGCCGGCGCGCTCGGCAAATTCAGTCGCCACGGGGCCCGGACACAGAACGGCAACCCGTATGCCGCGCGGGCCAAGCTCGCTATGCAGGGCTTCGGTGAACGACAGCACGTAGGCCTTGCTGGCGTAATAGACCGCCATCCCCGGTCCGGGCAGAAATCCGGCCATCGAACCGACGTTGAGCAGGCCGCCGCGATGGCGCGCGAGGCTGTCGACAAAAGCCAGCGACAACTCCGTCAACGCCCGCACATTGAGGTCGATCATTTGCAGCTGTTCGTCGCGATCCAGTGCGCCGGCGGGCCCGACCAGACCAAAGCCCGCGTTGTTGACGACAAATTGCGGTTCGGCGCCTTGTGCCGTCAGAGCCTCGCCAATCACCCGTGCAGCGCCGGTCTTGAAGAGATCGGCTGCGATGACGATTGGCCGGCGCGCACCGCTCCCTGCGATTTCCTCAGCCAGCGCGTGCAATCTGTCTTCGCGCCGGGCAACCAGCGCCAGTTCATGGCCGTGCTGCGCAAATACGCGGGCCAGCGCCACGCCGATCCCGGAGGATGCGCCGGTAATAACGGTGATCGGGCGCGGGCTCGTCATATCATGAGCACCCCCGCGCCCGTTAACATGCGAAGACAAAGCTCCACCGGCCGTTCGCGCTATTCAAGAAATTTGCTCGGTGGGAAGTCGCGCGAAAATACCGGCTGCTCGATGGATTTCTTCGGGTCGAAGGTCCAGAACTGGTTCACCTGCGGATAGGTCTTAACAATAGTGTTGGTGAGCTTTCCGTTCACACGCGCTACCTTGCGAATGTGGATATCGAGGATCGGCGTGCCGTATTCATCGAGTCGCACTGGGCCGATCGGCCCGTGAGTCAGGCGGACATCGTGCATCGCCTTAAGAAATGCCGCCGTGTCGTCGGTCTTGCCACCCGTGGTTTTCAATGCTTCCTCGATGATGAGAAGCGCGGTGTAGGGGCCGGCGGTGTAGAAGCCTGGATCGTGTTTGTAGGCCTCGTTGATGCCCGCCACAAATTTTTTGTTGTCCGGTGTATCGAGACCGGCGGCATACCAGCCGCCAGTGAACACACCGACCCCTTCGTCGCCCATTACTCTGAGAATTCCCTCGTCGGTGCTTGTGGTGTTGCCGAGCACGGCAATTTTTCCTTTGAGTCCGAATTCGCTGAACTGCTTGAGGAAACGCAGTGGATTGCTGCCCGCAAAGCCCATGTAGATGGCATCCACATCGTTCTTGATTGTAGCCAGATAGGGTGCGTATTCCGGTGCGTTGAGTGGCGGCCACAGCTTTTGCACGATCTTGCCGCCTGCACCCTCAAAGCCGAGTTGGAATCCACCGGCGCCTTCGTGACCGTAGGTGAAATCCTCCGCTACGATCGTGATCTTCTTGAAGCCAAGCGTCTTGGCCGCGTAATCGCCCAGCGGATAGGTAACCTGCGGCGCGGTGCCGAAAGCGTGCAACACCCACGGGTTCACGGCATGGCTTTTCAAATCGACGGTGGCCGCCGACGTCGTTGTAATCAGCGGTACCTTGGTGTCGCGAACATACCCGTCCATAGCTATCGCTTCATTGGTCGCCAGCGGACCAATCGACACTGCCACTTTATGGCGCTCGACCAGTTCCTGAAGTTTGGTCTTGGCAAGTGCCGGACTGCCACTCGTGTCCTGCGTAATCAACTCAACCTTGCGGCCGCCGATCATGCCGTTGCGTTCCTTGAGAAACAGTGCGGCACCTTCTTCCTGCTGTTTGCCGCCGGCGGCGAGCGGTCCGGTAAGGACCGTAAGGAAACCAATTTTGAGCGGCTCCGAAGATTGCGCAAACACTCGCGATGCCGGAAGCACGCTGATCGCCGCGCTCGCTTTCAAAAGCGTACGGCGCGAGATTCCACGTTTGGTATTCCTTGCTGACATCACCGTTCCCTCCCTGTTTGTCTAACGTTTCCCTTATCGCGGAAAATCGATGGACGACGAGCGATTTGTCCTGGACGTAGCAGACCGGCGGACAAGCCGCGGTACTACCGATCAACCCCATTCGTTCGATAATATTCGCACATCCAACAATTTCCGCTACCACCCATGAGGGGGCAAGCAGAGTTGAATCGCGTCGGATCGCCGGCCGGCCTATTGGATGGCCTTGCCCTGGCGATAGCTCTCTTCCAGAAGACGCAGGTTGTTCTGGACATATTTGTTGGTGGGATCCTTGCGCTGGGCAGCCACAAGCGCCGCGTGCGCGCGTTTGTAGTCGCCGCGCAACATATACGAATAGCCCTGATTGTTCAGAATCTCGGCCGTCGGTCCAAGGATGCCGACCGCCTGACCATAGGCGCGATCAGCAAGATCAAAACGCCGCAAGCGATCATAGGATGCGGCAAGGCCGAGCCAGGCCTCTGCGTCGCGCGGATGCGACTCGACGGCGCGGCGGAAATGCTTCTCGGCGATGCCGTAATTGTTCGAGCGATAATACTTCTTGCCGAGACTCAGTTCGTCGTATGGGTCGCTGCCGAGCAAGCCGGGCGCGGTTGGTCGCGCGCCCAACGGCGGCGGCACCGTGCCGGTGGTGGTCTCATCGGTGGGCTTCTCCGGCTCGGATGCTTCGGCGTTCGCCTGCGCGGCGGAGGCCTCATCTGATGGTGGTCTGGAACCGAACAGATTGGAAACGCTGGTGGAGAAACCGTTGGATGCGCACCCCGCCAGCCAGAGGGTGGCGACGATAACGACCAACCCTCGGGCAATTCCAGTAAGCATGCCAAAGCCTTGAGGAGCGCCCGGTAACGGGACGCCGTCAAAGCTAGGGTAGGATGGTTAAGAATACCTTCATTGGGTTCCGCTGCTGGTATTCAGGTGCGCTGGGCCCGGCGGGAGGGACCGGTGGCGGCGTGCGGGCGCCCTCCTAGAAGTAGCCTCCGACGTGCAGGCGCACGATCACAGGCAGCAGAATGACCACGAACAGCACAGGGAAGATGCAGACCATCATCGGCACGGCCAGCTTGGCCGGCAACGCATAAGCCTTTTCCTCGGCGCGCGAGAGTCGCTTGTGCCGCATGTCATCGCTGTAGACACGCATTGCGTCGGTAATGCTCGACCCGAGATCGATCGACTGGTTGATCAAGGTGGCAAATGCGCGTGCTTCTTCAAGCGCGAGGCGATCGGCGAAATTCTCGAGCGCCTCTTTGAGCGCACGACCTGCCCGGATTTCGAGATTGGTCAAATGAATATTGGCACTGAGCGAAGGATAGCCTTGCCCAATCTCTCGTCCGACGCGTTCGAACGAAGCCTCCAGCGACAACCCGGAATCCGCGCATACCACGAGCAAATCCATAAAGTCCGGAAACCCAGAGCGATGCTGGAGCGTCCGCGCGGAAATTCGCCTGTCGACATACATGCTCGGGCCGACATACCCGACAACCCCGCCCGCCACGATCAGCAGCCAGAACAGGGAGCCGCCGACCGGCTTCATGAGCGGCAAAAAGATGAATATGGCAGCGGCGACGCCGACCGCCAAAGCCGTACGTCCGATGAAGAAAAAAGCGACCCCGCGCGGGTCATAGATACCGGCCTGTACGAGCCGGCGACGAAGTACCTTCATGTGCTCCTGATTCGTTTCCGAGTAATGCTTGGTCGTGTACTCGAGGAGCTTGGTCAGCGCTTTCGCGCTGGAATCCTGGAGAGAGCGTCCCTGGCTTGCCCGCTCCTGTTCACTCAGAATGCGTGAGGTGCGTTTCTTGACTGCGCTGCGTACCCGCAGGGCCGCCATGACCGAGAATGCCAGCGTGCCGGCAGCGAGAAATATCAGCAACGCCATAAGCATGGTGTTGCCGTCGCTTAACATATTTCCGAATACGGCGAGGATCATGTCCATCGGTCAAATCCTGAAGTTGACCATGCGGTACATGATGAAATTGCCGACGCCCATCCAGCACCCCGCCAGCGTAAGGCAGATCTTGGTCAGGTCCTCATTCCAGACGCTGGCGTAGAAATTCGGCACCAGAAACTGGATGACGGCGAACATGCCGATCGGTAGCGACGACAAGATCAGCGCCGATGCCCGGCCTTCCGCTGCCAGCGCACGAATCTTGCGCCGCATCTTGAAGCGTTGCCGGATCACGGACGAGAGGTTTTGCAGAATTTCGCCGAGATTACCGCCAGTCGACCGCTGAATCGCGACCGCCGTGACGAACAACGGCAGGTCATCGGTGCCTATGCGATAAAACAGATTGCGCATGGCCATTTCGAGATCGGACCCGTAGGTGAGCTCGTCCGACACAATGCCGAATTCCGTGCCAATCGGGTCCGTCATTTCCTTGGACACCATGGAAATCGCGATCGGCACCGGATGGCCTGCCCGCAGCGACCGGACAATGATGTCGATCCCGTCAGGGAATTGCGCGCTGAATTTTTTCTGCCGGCGGCTGCGCAGGTATTTCAGGGCAAACGGCGGCATGACGACGCCGCAAAATAGCGCAGCAAGGAAGGCGTAAAGTACGCTGCCTTTAAACATGAAAACGCCGGTGAATGCTGCCGTCGCGGCAACCACGATGATGAGAATCAGCCGGCCGAATCCCATCGTAAGACCGGACTGCAAAAGCAGGCGATTGAGACTGACGATTGGCAGGCGATACTCGCCACTGCTCGTCAGGCCGCGTTCGCGCCGCAACTGCACAAGCACGCTTTCGCGGTCGGATTTATCCGACATCACCTTGAGGCGGCGATTGATATTCTTTCGATAGGACGCGTTGTTGTAGACCAGCAGATAGACGCCCTCCGCGAACATCGCGGCAGAGAGGCCGATCAGGATATAGAACAGATAAATTGAATTGAAATCGAACATGGCCGTTCAGAGCGGCTGCGAGGGATCGAAATAGTTGCCGGGAATCTTGATGCCCTGGTTGGCGAGATGAGCCAGGAAGCGCGGACGCACGCCCGTCGCCTGAAAGTGCCCTTGCACTGTCCCGTCGGGTGCCGTCCCGGTGCGAACGAACTTGAAGATTTCCTGCATTTGAATGATGTCGCCTTCGAGACCCGTGACTTCGGCAATCGAGGTGACTTTGCGCCTGCCATCCGACTGGCGCTGCAGCTGCACGATGAGTTGGACGGCGTTGGCGATCTGGCTCCGAATCGAAGCCACTGTCATCGGCAAACCTGCCATGCCGATCATCTGCTCCAGGCGCGAGATCGCATCGCGGGGCGTATTGGCGTGGATTGTCGCCATCGAACCTTCGTGACCGGTGTTCATGGCCTGCAACATGTCGAAGGCTTCTTCGCCGCGGCACTCGCCAAGGATAATGCGGTCGGGTCGCATACGAAGCGCGTTTTTCACCAGTTCGCGTTGGCGTATTTCGCCCTTGCCTTCGACGTTCGGTGGACGGGTTTCCATGCGGCCGACATGCGGCTGCTGCAATTGCAACTCGGCGGCATCCTCGATTGTCAGCAGACGCTCTTTTTCAGAAATGAACGCGGAGAGGGCGTTGAGCATCGTGGTCTTTCCGGAGCCGGTACCACCGGAAATGATCGTGCTGACGCGCGATTTAACCGCGGCCGCCAGAACCTCAGCCATCGGCGGACGCAGCGCACCTATGTCGACCAGCTTCGTAAGATTGAAAGGTTTTTTGGAAAACTTACGGATCGAAACCAGCGGACCATCGACGCCGATCGGCCGTACCGCCACGTTGACGCGTGAGCCATCCAGCAGGCGGGCATCGCAAAGCGGATGCGATTCATCGACACGACGCCCGACAGCAGAAACAATTTTATTGATAATGCGGAGAAGGTGCTGCTCGTCCTTGAAGCGGACAGACAAGGGCTCAAGCACACCTTGTCGCTCCACATAGACGCATTCGTGACCGTTGATGAGAATATCGTTGATGGTCGGATCCTTGAGCAACGGCTCGAGCGGACCGAGGCCGGTCATTTCGTCGAGAATTTCGGAGACGAAATCGTTGAGTTCCTGGGTATTCAGCGCAAGACGTTCAGCCAGCACGTATTGCGAAACCAGCTGTTGAACGTGACGGCGGAGTTCTTCCTCAGGCACCTTGTCCAGGGCGGAAAGATTGATGTCCTCGATCAGCCGGCGGTGCAAGCGCACCTTTGCGTCGAGCAGTTTGTCGCTGAGCAACGGGCTTTCGCCTTGCTGTTCGGACTGAGCCGAGTCAGCCGGTACTTCAGGCGGCACCGTCCAGGATACGCCTTCGAGTGCGGATGCCGGTTCTTCCGGCATCGGCATTTCTGGCGTTGCGGCACGCCGGACTGTGAAACGACCGACCATATTAGCCGCCCACCATTGAAAGCTTCAATTTCTTCATCAGCGGCATGGCCTGACCGTCGCCCGTCGTCTTGGATGTGGCCGGATCAAGCACCAGTTTCTTGAGTTCGGCGGTGATCTTGTTGCCGGGCTTGACTTCATCCAGCGGGACGCCGCGATCGATCGCTTCGCGGACCAGAGCGTAGTCGTTTGGAATCGCGCTCAGGAAGGCGTCACCCAGCGTATTCGCAAGGTCGCCGCGCCGCAGGCCGGAATCAAACACCTTCTGCGTGAAGCGATTGACGATCACCTGCGGGTTTGGTCCCTCGCCCAGGCGTTCCTTGATCGCTGCCACCAGTTGCTTGGCATGTCGAAGACCCGGCACCGTGGTTTCGCTGACGATGAACAGTTTGTTTGAGCCGAGCAGCACGCTATCGGTCCACGAGAACCAGGTGCGCGGCATGTCGAACACGACATATTCGAAATTGGTGGATACGAGATCGAGCAGGCGCGTCACAACGTCGGGATCGAACAGACGCATCTCGGCTGGCCGGTTGGGCGCAGCAATGACGGCGAGGCCGGACGCATGGTACGAGAGCATGACTTCAAGCAATTGCCGATCCAGGCGGTCTGGCCGCGGTTCGATTTCAGCCAGATTGAGACGAGGCTCGAGGTCGAGATAGTCGGCCACCGCACCATGCTGGAAGTCGAGATCCACCAGGCACGTGGACGGCTTCGCGCGGGGACCCCCGCTGTTAAGCAGGATCATCGCGCTCTGCACGGCAAGCGTCGTGACACCGGCGCCGCCAACCGCGGGCAGGAAGGTGTAGATCTTTGCATCCGTCGCCTCCGCGCCGGCGCCAGGTCCTTTGGCAACACGAGCGCATGCGCGCACCAGATCGATCGGTTCGACCGGCTTCACCAGAAAGTCGGCAGTCCGCATCTGCAGCAGTGTGCGCGCGACATTTTCATCAAACGTCTGCGTCACAGCCACGACAGGCGGCCACGTGCCGACCCGCGCCATCAACCTGGCAAGCGCCGCCATTTCATCCGCACGACCGGCATCGAGATCGACAACAACAAC
>DASXLC010000051.1:0-46497 GCA_036496445.1 Pseudolabrys sp.
CGGAGTTCTTCATTTCGTCCGGCGGGTTGGGCTATTTCATCCTGTACAATTCCCGCGTCTATCATCACAACGAAGCCTTCGTCGGCGTGCTGCTGCTCGCGGGCTTTGGCGTCGGTTTTGAATTGCTGGTGAACTGGACGACGCGGCACTTCATGCCCTGGTATCGTCGCGATGAAAAAGCGAGCTAGCGCCCCTCTTTTACGATCATCACAAGGAAATTCTGCATGTCATCAGACCCCTTGCTCAAGGCCGCGATCGCGCATTGGGGCCCGCGGTTCGTCGCCAACGGCGTGGTGCTGACCGACTTCGAGGAAGTGACCGGTTCAATCTCTTCATATAACGATTGGTGCAGCGCCTGGTCGGCACGCGCCGGGCATCACGAGAAACTCGGACGTGACGCGCTCGCGAAGAAACATTCGTTGACGGCCGGCGAATGCCTGCAACGTGCCGGCGTCTACTATCACTTCGCTTCTTTCCTCTTCGTCCATGACCAGGCGCAGATGAAGGCCGCGCACAGGAAGCAGATCGAATGCCGGCAGATGGCACTCCCTCATCTGAGACCGTCCGGCGAACGTGTCGAGATCCCGTATCAGGGAAAGACGCTCGCCGGCATCCTGCGCAAGCCGGCGGGCATCGAGCGGCCACCGGTTGTGGTGATGGCCGTCGGACTCGATTCGACCAAGGAAGAAGGCGACGCCTACGAAGCCCCGTTCCTCGCGCGCGGAATCGCGACGCTCATTTTCGAAGGGCCGGGCCAGGGCGAAGCGCAATATGACTTCGCCATTCGCGGCGACTACGAAGTGCCGGTGAAGGCCGTTATCGATTTCGTCGAAAAGCGGGCCGATCTCGACGCCAAACGCCTTGGCATGTGGGGCGTGAGCCTGGGTGGCTACTATGCCCCGCGAGCCGCGGCATTCGACAAACGCATCAAAGCCTGCATCGCGCTGGGCGGGCCATTCAACTGGGGCGCAGCCTGGGATGGTCTGCCGGAACTCACGCGCGATGCCTTTCGTGTACGCAGCCACTGCAAAACGCAGGATGAGGCACGCAACAACGCCGGCACATTATCGCTTGAAGGCGTTGCGCAGAACATCACCTGTCCGCTCTTCATTGTTAATGGACGGCTCGACCGCATCGTGCCAGCCAAGGACGCCGAGCGCCTCGCGCGCGAGGCGAAAGGGCCGGTCGAGTTGATGATGATCGAGGACGGCAACCACATCGCGACCAACCGCGCCTACCGCTGGCGCTCGCAAAGCGCCGACTGGATGGCGGAGCAGCTCAAATAATATGGAAGCCGCGCGGCATCGCGTGCAGCCGCTCGATTCCGGTGTTTGTGATCAACACCATCTCGCCGCTCTGCACGCCGGCCTTGCCATCGCGGGTGACGACGTTCGGCTGAATGACCACTGTCTGTCCGGCACGGAACGGTTCCTGTGGCACGGGGCCGGCCGGGCGGCTCTTGCAGCCGAGGATCGGCGGCAGATAGCCGCCACCATAGCCATGCAAGAGATCGTCGATGATGGTGAAGCCGGCCTCCTCGATCACGCCGGAGGCCTCGATAACTTGCGCTGGCGTCGCGCCCGCCTTGAGCACCGCCGCAATCGCATCAAACGCCGCGTCTGCCGCCGCATGCAACTCACGGTAAAGCCTGTTCGGCGCGCCGAGTGCAAAACTCCGCAATACCTGCCCCGGATGCTCCCAGAACGCAGCACTGATCTCGGCCACCACCGCGTCTCCCGCCTGCACGTTTCGCATGCGAGGAAACTGACGGGGAACGCCGAGATCCGGCGAATTCATCGGCGTAACGCCGATGTAATGAATGACATTGGTCGCACCGTGCGAAACGTAGGCACGCTCGACCAAATCGCCGAGCTCACGTTCGTTCAGCCCGGGCTCTAATCCGTCACGCAGCGCCGCCATTCCGAGATCGCTGAAATGCGCGCCGATGCGCAACCAATCAAGCTCTTCGGCAGATTTCACCTGCCGCAACCGAATATAGTCGCGGTTGAGGCTCTTCAGTTTTTCGAATTTTGCCGAGAGGACGGCGTGCTGTTCAGCGCTGACCGGACCGATGGTTGCAACGCGGTTCTGGTGTGCGCCGCGCTGCTCCAGCACCTTGCTCGCTGCGGCGATCGACGATTCGCCGCCCCACGCCACATCGGCTTTGTCGGCGAGAATCCCCGCCTGTGGCGCGTGGTTGACATATTGGACGAACAACGCGTCGCGTTGGCCCGGCGTCAGTACGGCGATCGCCTCGGCGGTCACCGGCCATTGCGTCAGCCATTGCACGGCCGAGCCGAAGCGATTGGCGCCGCAGACGACAAGATGATCGCACTCCGCCGCGGCCAGCAGCGCTTCAATGGCCACGCGCCGGCGCACCATTTCCGCATCGGAAAACCGCGGATATTCAGTCTCGGTTATGCGCGCGAGATGGGAAGGTAGTGTCACGTGGCTTTCTTCGGCAGCGCCACGATCATGTCAAGTTCGACGCGCGCCCCCGGCGACGACAACTGGTTGATGCAGACGGTCGTGCTTGCCGGCCGCCAATCGCCGAAATATTTGCCCATGGTTGCGTGCATCGCGTCGGCATCGCGGAAATCGGTGAGATACTTCGTGACCTTCACGACGTCACGCCAGCTCGCGCCGGTTTCGTCGAGGATAGACTTGATGGCCTCCATCGCACGTGTGGTCTGCTCTTCGATCGAGTGCGGGTGTATGTGCTCGGCGTCGACATGCGGATGTTTGTGATAAAGCGGCGACGCGGTCGCGCCGGACAGAAACATCAGGTCGCAGGCGCCTACGATCCGCACGGCAGGCGCATACGGCATCGTGTGCGCCTCTTCCGGCTTCGGATGCACGGGCTCAAGCCGGACGCTCTGCTGCGGCTTGGTCATCACAGTCATGGCGGACCTCCTTGTCGGCAGACAAACTTGCGCTATTTGGGACTGAAAAACCCCTCAGCGCAACCGGTACACCTGGCCGGACCTGATCGAACTTGGTGGGACTTGGCCGGACTTTGGCCGCATCGCGTGTTGATCGCCACGCGGGAAACGCTAACGTGCGGCCGACAGGAGAGCCCGAATGCCTTCGACGATCCTCGATTCCGCAGTGTTCCGCGACATCTTCACCACCGAAGCAATGCGGAATGTGTTCTCGGACGAGAACCGCGTGCAGAAATATCTCGATTTCGAGGCGGCGCTTGCGCGTGCGCAAGCCAGGCTCGGCATCATTCCGAAGGAAGCGGCTGCCGAAATCGTCCGCCATTGCTCGGCCGACAAAATCGACATGGCGAAACTGAAGGAGGCGACCGAGAGGATAGGCTATCCGGTGCTCCCGGTCGTGCAGCAGCTTGTGAAGCTTTGCAAAGACGGACTTGGCGAGTGGTCCCACTGGGGCGCAACCACCCAGGACATCACCGACACCGCCACCATCATGCAGATCCGCGAGGCGCTTGCCATCATCGAAAAGGATATCGACGGCATCTGCGACGGGCTGGCGGCGCTCGCCAGGAAATACCGCGATACGCCGATGGCGGGGCGCAGCAATCTTCAACAGGCGGTGCCGATCACCTTCGGTTACAAGATGGCGACCATGCTCGCCGCCTTCGAACGCCATAAGCAACGGCTGAGGGAGTTCAAGCCGCGCGTGCTGGTGGGCGAATTCGGCGGCGCCGCCGGCACACTATCCTCGCTCGGCAAGGATGGGTTGAAAGTACAAGACGAGCTGATGAAAGAGCTCAAGCTCGGCCAGCCGGAGATTTCCTGGCACACGGTGCGCGATCGGATTGCCGAAGTCGGCTGCTTTCTCGGCCTGGTCACCGGAAGCTGCGGCAAGATCGCGTTCGATGTGAAATTGCTGATGCAAACTGAGGTCGAGGAAGTCTATGAGCCATTCCATGCCGGCCGCGGCTCATCCTCGACCATGCCGCAGAAACGCAATCCCATTTCCTCGGTTTACATCACTGCGCAGACCGCCATGGTGCGCCAGCTCGTTGCCGCGCTACTTGAGGCCCAGGTCGAGGACCACGAGCGATCGACCGGTCCTTGGGAGATCGAATGGATCGCGCTGCCCGAAATCTTCATGCTCTCAGCCGGCGCACTGGCGCAGACGCGTTTTCTGGTCGAAGGCTTGCACGTCAACGAGAAGAAGATGCGCGAAAATCTGGACATCACCAAAGGGCTGATCATGTCCGAAGCGGTGATGATGGGGCTCGGTGCCGATCTCGGTCGCAACAAGGCCCATGATCTGGTCTACGACATCTGCCGTGAGGTTGTTAAAACCGGTCGTCCGCTGATCGACCTCCTCGCCGAGAACAAGGAAATCAGCAAGCATGCCGACCGCAAGAAGCTGGAAAAGCTGGTCGATCCGGCGAACTATCTCGGGGTCGCCGGCGAGATGGTCGACCGCGTGCTGAAGATGCGCGGGAAGTAGCGCTGCGTTTTCGTCCCGGGCGAGCGAAGCGAGACCGGGGGACCCTACTCCGCAGTTCATCGATAGGCACAACGTACGGGTTACCGCCTTCACCGGGACGACAAATCAAGCTTTCGGCATCGTTTTCCAGATCGCCGTTGCAACCGCGAGCGTGGCGAGGCCAATCAGCACAAACAGCACCGGTACGGTCGTTCCGTATTTCTGCAAGGCGGCGACAATGATCGTCGCGCCGGTCATGAACGCTGCGTTGAGCACATTGACTGCGGCAATCGTGCGGGCGCGATGATCCGCATCGCTCCAGGCCTGCACCGCGGCAAAGGCGGGGACAATAAACAGGCCGCCCGCAACCGCGAGTCCGCATAAGTCGATCGCGGCGCGTATGCCGAGCGCCGATGCAAAGACCGCCGCCGGACCTTGCGGCGATGCCGCGGAAGGCACGCCCAACGTGGCCAGTCCAAGATCGAACGCGAAAGCCCCGAGCAGGACCGCGCCCACCAGCGTCGTCTTGAGAACAATGCGCCCACGCGCGATCACGGCCGCCAGACCTGATCCGGCGCCAACCGCAATCGAAAACCCGGCGAGATAGACGGTAACCGTCTCTTCGTTCCCGCCAATGATTGTCTTGATCAGCGGCGGCAGCAGCGACAGCACCACGATGCCGACGAGCCAGAACCAGCTCGTCACCATCGCGCCCCACCACAATCTCGCATCTGAGCGAAGATGCCGGATCATCGCGGCGGTCGAAGCGGCGATGTTGGTCGCTATTTTGAGCTGCGGTGCACCCTCGCCGGTCGCCGGGATCAACAGCGCCGATGTCCAGCACGCTGCCGCAAAGCTCAAGATCAGCGCAGCGAACAGTCCCGCCTCGCCACGATCGCGCGCGGCCAGTCCGCCCGCAATCGTACCCAGAAGAATGGCGACAAACGTGGCGCCTTCCACGAGCGCGTTGGCGGCAGGCAGCTGCTCGCGCCGCAGATGATCCGGAAGAATGCCATATTTTATTGGGCCAAAAAGCGCCGCGAGAATACCGAAGCCGAACAGTGCGGCGAACAGAAGCGGAAGCGAACTCCGCACATACGCCCACGCCGCCAGAGCGGCCACAAAGATCTCCACGAATTTGAGCCGTTGCGCAACCCGTGCCTTGTCGTAGCGATCTGCAAGTTCGCCTCCGAGCGCAGACAGGAAAAAATAGGGCGCAATGAACACCGCGCTCGCGACCGTGATCAGAGCCTCGGAATTGCGTGCACCCGACTGAAACAGGATGACAAAGACCAGCGCGGTCTTGAGAAAATTATCGTTGAATGCCGCGAAGAACTGACACCAGAACAATGGCGCAAATCGCCGCGACAGCAGAAGAGGCGTTGGCATGCCGAGGCATTATTGCAAAGTTCCCATGATTGTTTCCATGATTGCGCTGCCCAGGGTCCAAAAAAATTGGGCGGCCTTCCGGCCGCCAATACATCTAACCTTGGAACTCAAGTTGGCACTTAACCCCGCCCATAACCTGGCAGGCAACCTCCGGCCCGTCAGGACCGGACCTTTTCGTCATAGGATTCCAGGACCATCGCCCCGAGACCAAAGCAGAGGGCGATACCAATGACGACCGTAAATAGCGTAATCCACATCGCGTGCCTCCTCTTCCGTTCAGTGCGACATGCGCGCGGGAAGTCCGGCCAGAGAAACGCGCCAAGGTCGTTCCGGTTCCCCGCGAAATCAGGTTCCGGAGCCAAACTGGATGGAGGACCGCAAATCCGCCAGTAATATGCGCAGATCGAGTTCCCGAAACTCCAGATAAATCCGGCGCAGCCAACGCTGAAGCTCGCTTTGCGAGTCCGGCAGCATGGGGGAGGCTTTGCCTGAATCCGCAAATGAAAAGGGTGGCGTCTCGATGTATCTGCGCAAGCCGGGCGCCAGAGCCGGCATGCGCACGACGCCCGGGCCTCCCGTCGCAAGCGGATATTTATCGCGATGCTGAGCGGGCCCAAGTATTTCGTTGTGCACGGGCGCCAGCGTTGCGCGCGAGAAGCGGTCGCGCAGGCCGCGGTAGGCGCCGATCGATGTCTGGTCCGGTGTGATCGTAAACAGGATCGCGACAGCTATCGAACGGCGCCGTGCTTCCTCGACAAAATCGATCTGGTGGGCGACAGAAAAAAACGTTTCAAACGACTCGTGACCAAGATCGATGACTTTTGTTACGTCCTCGTGCGCGACCAGGTGGTCAAACAACGCCATTTGACCGCTGATCTCACGAACCGAGGCCGTAGTGGTTTTTTCAGGCAGAAACTGCGCCAGCGTCCGCTCGCCGGCATTGAGGTCGAAGGCCGTGACCAGGCGGCCTTCACTGAGATGAAAGTCGGTGAGCAATCGCGCCAGCAATGTTTTGCCGACGCGTGGCCGCGGCGATGCAACAATGGTGATGGAGCTGCGGAATGCCATCGCCTGACCGGACGCCGCTGCTCGATCGGCGTTCTTGGATTTCTTCGAAGAGCTAGCCAGCTACCTGGCGGACGTTGCTTTCGATCTTTGGCGAGACAAGATCGACAAGTTTCACGCGGTCGAACTCACCCCAGACGTTGCCGAGCCAATGGCGGACATAGCCGCGCAGAACGAACGAATTGTTGGCCGCTTCGCCCTTCGTGCCCTTGTTGCCGATAAATGAAACGAACGGAACGCTGGCCACTTCGACCTGCTCGTAAGCCATCTCGTTGAGCTTGGGAATGGTGATCTCCTCGGCGCCCTTGATCTTCTTGAAATACGAATTGTAGGTCGCCGGATCCCATTCGAAGAACGTGGTGTTGTTGATGAAATTCTTCACCAGGAAATAGTTGGCGTCGCCGACGACGCGGGCCGTTTCGGCGATTTCCTGCAGCGAGGCGATCGATGATCCAAGAATATGAAATACCGCAAAGGTTATCTGTCCCTTCTTGGCAGATTCGAGGAAACCGATATCGGTGAGCGCCTGCAGCGTCGATGACAGCAATCCGGCGCGAACGTCGATCACCGTCACTTTGGCGTCGGCGCTCCCCAGCGTGTCGAAGATTTTCATTTGATCGGAGACCGAGGTCACATCGACGACTTCCGTCAGCTCGGGATGAAACCGCTTGAGCGTTCCGCGCGGCGCCTCGGTATCAAACGCACGGGTCGGCGTTTGATGGGCGCCGAAGTAGTCGATCAAAGTGCGGGCGACGGTGGTCTTACCGACGCCGCCTTTATCGGCTCCGACGAGAATGACAGCAGGTCTGGCCATAGCGGTACTCTGCAGGACGACGTGACTGATCCGATCCGCCAATATCTTACGTTATCGGCGCGGGCGAATGACAGGCTTAATTCGGCAAGTTGGTCGCTATCCCCGCCCCGATCTTGCTCTTGAGCATAAATTATAATGCTACTTCAAGCAATTGGATGAAAGTAACCGCCTGACTGCGCTAAACCTGCAGCGAGAGGTTGTGACGGACGCCTCGCCGATGACGTCCTATAACCTTGCCGTATCAAAGCGGTGCCGGCGGAGGGATTTGAACCCCCGACCACCCGCTTACGAAGCGGATGCTCTACCGCTGAGCTACGCCGGCTGAAACCGCGCCACTGATATCGGCGTGGACCTCGCTTGGCAAGCAATACAGCCTCTTCCTTGCGCCGCCTTCAACGGAACAGCTGACGGAACCGCTGCCAGGCATCGCTGGCCGGTGGCGTTGAGGTTTCCGGCACCGGATCCCGATCAAGGCCTGAATCGAGGCCCGGATCGTCCGGCGCATGGACGAGCGGGATCACAGGCTCGACCGGCCTGGTGGGCACAGGTGCTTTGGATCTCGCGCTCTTGCGCGGCGCCTCAGCCGGCGGCTCAGGTGCCGCCTCCGGCGGGGCCGGCGGCGCAATCGTGATCGACTCGGCGGCAGGTGGGGTGACCTCAATAACCGGCCGGCTCACACCGATCTCGGCCAGCGGAACTTTCCATTCAAAACCATCGAGCCGTCCATTCGGCGACACCGGAAGCCAGCGATCCGACACCACGCCATCCGCGGTCCAGACCGGATCGCCTGAGGCGCGCATGGCGCGCGTCATCCATTCGCGGACGCGGCCTTCGTCGCCGTGTTCGGTCTCCTCGAGTTCCGCCATCAATGTCGCGACGCGCCGGGTCGGCGCCGACAAATAGGGTGCAAGCGCTGCGCGCGCTGTTGCAAATTCGCGCGCATCGAGCGCTGCGCGCGCGACCGCCAAAACGCCTTCAAGCTGGCCGGGGACCTTGGCGGCGAGCTTCTGCATCCGTGCGAGCCGCTCGCGCGCACTGTCGCCGAGCCGCACATTGGCATAACTCTCCGCGATATCGGGGTGCGGATTGATCGCCCAGGCCGTTTCCAGAATCTTTCGTGCCTTGCGCGGCTCTCCCGATTCCGCCAATCGCCGTCCGGCCAATGCGGCGGCGGGCACCAGGTCCGGTGCAAGTTTGACCGATTCCAGGACCAGCGCCCGCGAAGCGTCGCGGTCGATGTCGTCAAGCGCCTGTGCGCGGGCGGCAAGCAGCACCGCGCGCTTGCGCCGGTAGTCGCCTTTGTCCAGCGCTGCCTTCATGTGATTGAGCGCATCCAGTGCACCGGCCCAGTCGGACGTGGTGCAGCGATAGTCGAGAACCGCCTGCCCGGCCCAGCCAACGGCCGGGCCCGCCTTGGCTGCCTCCTCGGCCACGGCTCGCGCGGCGCCTGTGTCATTGCGCCGCTGCGCCTCGATATAGAGACCGCGCAACCCCAGCAGTTTGGTGTCCTCGCGTCGGGCCATTTCTCGAAACACACGTTCCGCCGTGCTTCGGTCACCCGCCATCTGCGCGGATTGAGCCGTGAGCAACATCGCGAGTGGATCGCCCGGCGACAGCCTCGTCGCCTCGTCGGCCGACCTGCGCGCGACGCGCAGATCGCCGGCACCGATTGCGATCAAGCCCCGGCTGATTGCGAGGTAGCCTTTGGCAGCACGACGGTGGCGAAAGAACAATGATGCCTGCTCGGGCGAGTGCAGAATGGCGCGCACAATCGACCACAGCAGCAAGATTGCGATCACGAGCACGGCAACGCCAAAGACGGCCACCATTATGGAGGTTTCGATGCGATAGCCCATCCAGGTGATGGCGACCTCACCCGGACGGTCGGCGATCCAGGCGAAGCCGGCGGCTATGACCGCGATCGAAACCAGAAAAAGGATGATCCGGATCATCCTGGCCTCATCGCTTGCCAAGCGCGTGTGCGGTCTGGCTCGCAAGCTGACGGGCGGCGGCGACCGCAGCCTGCCGCGCCTGCGCTTTACCGATCCAGCCCTGTGCAGGCGCCCGCGTCGCGACATCGAGCTTGCCAAGATCGGTGAGTGCGTCATCGATGGCCGCGCTCGCCGCTTCTTTCTCGACGCGCGCCAGCACGGCAGACGTGTCGTCACCCGCGGGCATGCCGACCGGACGGATACGCACGAGCCTGGCGGCACTCGCCTCCAGCCGTTCCAGATAATTGCCAGCCGGTGCCTGCGCGCCGGACGTTTTCATTATCACCGGCATCAACGCACGCAGCTCCTGCGCAAGCGTCTCGATGGTTGGCGCACCACTCGACGCGAAGGGGACCAGCGGCGCCAGGGATTTCTCATCCGCACCGAGAAATCTTACTTCATCGAGTTCGGCGACGAACGGCGCACCGCTCGCGACGGTGTCGCGCAACGCTGCCGCGCTGAGCGCAAGCCGTGCCGCATTGTCCGCCGGAGCAACCTTGACCGCCTGTTCAAGCGCGGCGAGACGCTTCTGCACAATATCGACATCCGCCGGGGACAGACTCGCCGGGGTATTCTTCGACAGACTTTGTACGCTGTCGCGCAATTGCGTCATGGCGTTTTGCGCGGCATCGGCGCGCGCGCGCGCATCAGCGGCATTGCCCGCGATTTCATCGTTGCGCTTGTTGAGTGCAGTCAGCGCAATACCGAGCGACTTCATTGCGTTGTCGGCGGCAGAAAGCCGCTCCGCGACGCCCGGATCGTTGGCCGGCAGCCTGGCAAGCGCGCCTTCGATCCTGGTGATGCGCTGGGTGATGGCGTCGACTGCCCGGTTGTCCGGTGCCGATATTTGCGCGCTCGAATCGCTCGAAGCGACATAACGGACCGGCACAACGCCAGCAAACCAAAGCGTCCCGAGAACGATCGCCATGAGGGCCGCCCCGAGAATTCCGCCGGCAAGCGCCGGCACGCTCAGCCACGCCGCCGGTTGCTTGAGCGAGGAAGCCTGATCAGCCATCGGTTGCGCCTCAGGCTCCATGACAGCCTCGGGCTGCTCATGTGCCGGAGGCGGCTCGGACGGCTGGCCGCTATCGGCCGCTGCAGACGGTACTTCAGTGGCGGTCAAGTCGATCGTCGGCGCGGAACGCTTGCGACGGGGCGCGCGTTCGGCAGGGTCCGGCGTTGTGCGCTTATCGGACATGCACATTTCCTCGGCGAATCGTCTCGATCCCGCAGGCAGGAAATAACGCAAATGGCGTGGGCGCGCCAATAATCAAGCTGGGGGCGCCTGCAAAAGCTCAACCAGCGCGGCCTCATCAGGCCGTGCGGCAACGGCGATTCGGCTCGCACCGGCAAGGGGCTGCGCAACTTGCGCCGAAAGGCAAAGGTGGCGAACGGCCATAGCCGGTCCGGTAATGCCCGCCTGACTGGCGCCGGCCAGGTAGTTGTCGGCGCTGCGCCGGGAAAAATGCATCACGGCATCGACCGCACCGGCTCGTAACGCTTCGACCAGGGCCGGCGGGAACGGCGCGGTGACCACGCGGTAGACGACTCGCATCTCGGCGGCGATGCCACGCGCCGACAATTCACCGGGAAGATCGGCAGCCCGATCCTCGCCGGCAAGATAGAGCAAGGGGGCCTCGGTGCCGGCACGCTGCGCAATCAGCATCCGCATCAGATCACGCACATCGCCGTCTGCCGGGCTAACGTTCAAGAAGCCGGCTTGACGGGCGGCATCCGCGCTGCGCTGGCCAACGGCAAACAGCGGCAATCGAGTCAGAGTTTCGCGCACGGGATTGCCGGCAATCGCGTCCGGCGCATTCGCGCTTGTCACGATGATCGCACCCCACTTGCCGGCAAGGTCTGCGGCAAGCGGCTCAACCCGCATCAGTGAGGCCACCAGAACATCGTGCCCACGGGCACGCAGCAAGGCAGCAGTTCGCTCGCTATCGCGTTGCGGACGGGTTACAACGACGCGCATTGCTCATTTTCCCCGCATGATCCTGTTCGAAAACCGGTTGCCGCTTTTCGAGATCATGCATCAATCTAAAAACCCGGGCCCGGCGCGGTGCTTGAGCTCCCGTCCGGCCTCGGTGCCGATCGTGGCTGCGTCTTTGCGGCTTCCACGACCGGCAATATCACATGCAGCGCTGCCATCCGGCCGCGCGATCAATCCGCGAAATTCGACGGCATCACCGGCGACGGTTGCGTGCCCGGCGATCGGTGTCTTGCACGAGCCGTCAAGTGCGGCGAGGAAAGCCCGCTCGCAAATAAGCGCCGTTGATGTATCGGCGTGATCGATGCGGGCGAGAATGTCGGACATGCGCCTGTCCTCCTCGCGGATCTCGATGCCGATGGCGCCCTGTCCGACGGCCGGCAGAAATTCGTCGGCGCTCATGATCCTGGTTGCGTGCTCGGCCAGTCCCAGTCGTTTCAGACCCGCAAGCGCAAGCAAGGTGGCATCAACCTCACCGGCCTCAAGTTTGCGCAATCTCGTTTCCACGTTGCCGCGTAGCGGTGTGACGCGCAAATCGGGCCGGGCACGTTTGGCAATGGCCTGCCGGCGAAGCGACGCAGTTCCAAGACGTGCACCGCGCGGCAGTTCGCCCAGCGACGGTGCGTGATGGCTGATGAAAACGTCGCGGGGATCCTCGCGTTCCAGGCAAGCAGCCAGGACCAAACCCTTCGGTAAAATCGTCGGCATGTCTTTCGCCGAATGCACGGCGAGATCAATGCGTCCATCCAGCAAAGCTTCCTCAATCTCCTTGGTGAACAGCCCCTTGCCGCCTTCGTCTGCCAATGGTCGATCCTGGATGGTATCGCCACTCGTGCGAATGACGACGAGCTCGACCCCCTCCTCGCTGACACCCGTCGTCGCCGCCAGCCGCGAACGCACCATGCGCGCCTGCACCAATGCCAGCGGACTGCCGCGCGTGCCGATGCGTAAGGAGGCTGTGGATTGCGCCATATAACCTCGCAATGCTAGGCCGGACCGGGGGTCGGCCCCGCGGTCAGGACTAGCTATTATTTCGGCCGTCGTCACCTCAGGCCGGCAAAGCGGATGGGCAGACGCAAAGGGCGCAAGGGCACGAGGCCAGAAGGGCAAATGAGGGTCTGATGATCGTCCTTGGCATTGAAACGACTTGCGATGAGACTGCGGCGGCGGTTGTCGAGCGTTTCCAGGACGGCCGCGGCAATATTCTCTCCAATGTGGTGCTGTCGCAGGTGAATGAGCATGCCGCGTTCGGCGGCGTCGTGCCGGAAATTGCCGCACGCGCTCATGTGGAAGCGCTCGATTTCGTCATCGCCAATGCCATGAAACAGGCCGGCATTAATTTTGATGCGATCGACGGGGTCGCAGCCGCCGGCGGGCCGGGGCTGATCGGTGGCGTGATTGTCGGCCTGACTACCGCCAAGGCCATCGCGCTCGTCAAAAACAAGCCACTGATCGCGGTCAATCACCTGGAGGCGCACGCGTTGACCGCGCGCATGACCGACAACACGGCATTCCCCTATTGTCTGTTCCTCGCTTCCGGCGGCCATACCCAGATCGTGGCCGTGCGTGGCATCGGCGATTATGTCCGGCTCGGCACGACGCAGGATGATGCCATTGGCGAGGCTTTCGACAAAACCGCCAAGCTGCTAGGTCTTGGGTATCCCGGCGGACCACAGGTCGAGAAGGAAGCCCTTCGCGGCAACGGCACGCGTTTCGCGCTTCCGCGCCCGATGCATGGGCGCAAAGACGCCGATTTCTCGCTCTCCGGTCTCAAGACCGCGTTGCGGCTGGAGGCGGAAAAGATCGCGCCGCTTAGTGACCAGGATGTCGCCGATCTCTGCGCCAGCTTCCAGCAGGCGGTCGTCGACATTGTGTTCGAGCGGCTGCGTGCCGGCCTGGTGATTTTCCGCGCGCGCTTCGGGACACCGAGCGCGCTCGTTGCCGCCGGCGGCGTCGCCGCGAACCAGGCGATCCGCAAGGCGCTCAATCGCCTCGCCTTCGAAGTCGGCGCAACGCTGGTCGTGCCGCCGCCCGATCTGTGCACGGACAATGGCGCGATGATCGCATGGGCTGGCTGCGAGCGGCTGGCGCTCGGTCTTGCCGATCCGCTTGAGGTAGCGCCGCGCGCACGCTGGCCGCTCGACGAGATAGCCGCTGCCGAAGGCGCGCGACGGCGGACGGCGGCGTACAAATAGGCTGACTGGCGGACATGACATGACCATTCAACGCGTTGCGGTGCTCGGTGGCGGCGCCTGGGGCACGGCGCTCGCCCTCACCTGCGCACGCGCCGGCCGCAACGTCACGCTTTGGGAATACGAGCCCGGCAATGCCGCAAGCCTCGAAAAGAAACGCGAAAGCCGCTTCTTGCCTGGCGTACGTGTTGACAATGAAATCAAGGTGACGCGCGACCTCGGCGATACCGCAAACAGCGATGCAATCCTCCTGGTGGTTCCGGCGCAGGCCGTGCGTTCGGTGGTCACGTCGCTGGCGTCATTGGTCGCAAAACAAACGCCGCTGATCGCTTGCGCCAAAGGTATTGAGCACGGCACGCATAAATTCATGACCGAAATCATCGCCGAGTGCGCGCCGGTCGCGGTGCCGGCGATCCTGTCGGGACCAAGTTTCGCAGCTGACGTCGCGCGTGGAATGCCAACGGCGGTCACGGTTGCAGCCTCCGATGGAAAGATCGCGCTCGATCTGGCGCATGCGCTCAGCGCGGGTACTTTCCGTCCCTATCATTCGACCGATGTGCGTGGTGTCGAACTGGGCGGCGCCACGAAGAACGTTCTTGCAATCGCCGCCGGCATCGTCACCGGCAAGGGGCTGGGTGCCAGCGCTTTAGCCGCGCTCACCACCCGCGGCTTTGCCGAACTTGTGCGCTTCGGCAAGGCGTGCGGCGCAAGAACCGAAACCATGATGGGTCTTTCGGGTCTGGGCGATTTGATTCTCACCTGCGGGACGCCACAATCGCGTAACTTTTCCTGCGGGGTCGCGTTGGGCAAAGGCGAGAAGCCGGACACTGCCGCACATGGTAAACTCGCAGAGGGCATATTCACCGCGCCGGTGTTGCTGGAAATGGCCCGCGAGAAAAATGTGGAAATGCCGATCTCGGTTGCCGTCGCCGCGGTGCTGTCAGGAAAACTGAGCGTCGATGAAGCGATCGAGTCGCTGCTCACGCGCCCACTAAAATCGGAATAAAGCCATGGCCTATTGGTTGCTCAAGACTGAACCCGACGATTACTCCTGGAACGACCAGGTCAAGCGCGGTTCCAAGGGAGAAGTCTGGACCGGCGTACGCAATTTTACGGCGCGCCGGCACCTCAAGGAAATGAAAAAGGGCGACAAGTTCTTTTTCTATCATACCGGCGACGAGAAACAGATCGTCGGCATTGGCGAAGTGATCCGCGAGGCAGTCCCCGATCCGACGGCCGCGAAAGACGAGGCGTGGGTGGCGGTGACGACCGTGGCCGACAAGCCGCTGCCGAAACCGGTGACCCTCGCAACGATCAAGGCCGAAGCGAAACTCAGGGACATGGCGCTGGTGAAATATGGACGGTTATCGGTGCAGCCGGTGACCGATGCCGAATGGAAACTGGTCTGCAAAATGGGTGGACTCAAATAGGGAGGCGACAATGAACTTTGCGCACGCCAACATTGTTTCAATCCTGATCGCCGCCGTTGCTGCCTGGATTTTTGGCGGCGTTTATTACACCGCGCTGAGCAAACCCTGGCTCGCTGCGCAGGGCAAGACCATCGAACAATGCAAGGCCGAGCAGAACGCCAAATCCGGCATCGCGAAGGGCGCACCATTTGTCGTGGTGTTCATCAGCGAGTTCATCATTGCCTGGGTGCTCTACGGCATTCTCACGCATATCAATATGTTCACGATGCGCGCCGGCATCATCTCTGCTGCCTTTTGCTGGTTCGGGTTTGTGCTGACCACGATCACGACCAACAATGCATTCGGCGGACGCCGCCCGATGCTCACGGTCATCGACAGCGTCGCGTGGCTCGGCGCCTTTTTGATTATCGGCGCGATAGTCGGTGGCTGGGGCCCCTGAGGGCCCTAAACTCCCCAAAAGTAGGGCTATCTGCGCCTTGTCGGTCGCGCAAAGGCCGTCGCATAATGGCGTGGAGCCAAAACGAAAGGACGTCCGCCAGACACAAGGTGGGCGCGGAGGAACTGTCGATGTCCGAAAAAATCTATGACGTGCCGGCGCAATGGCAGTCGCGTGCCTTCGTGAACGACGCCAAGTACAAGCAAATGTACGCAGCCTCGCTGGAGGATCCGGGCAAATTCTGGGCGGAGCAGGCCAGGCGCATCACCTGGTCGAAACCGTTCACCAAAGTAAAGAACACCTCCTTCGCCCCCGGCAATATTTCGATCAAATGGTTCGAGGACGGCAAGCTCAATGCCTGCTTCAACTGCGTCGATCGCCACCTGGAAAAACGTGGCGATCAAACCGCGATTATCTGGGAAGGCGATGACCCAAAGAATGATGCGAAGGTCACCTACAGGCAATTGCATGCCGAGGTGAGCAAATTCGCCAACGTTCTGAAAAAGCAGGGCGTCAAGAAAGGCGACCGTGTCACCATCTATCTGCCGATGATCGTCGAGGCGGCCTACGCGATTTTGGCTTGCGCGCGCATCGGCGCGATTCATTCGGTTATCTTCGGCGGCTTCTCACCGGACTCGATCGCAGGGCGCGTCGATGACTGCAAATCGACGATCATTGTCACCGCGGACGAAGGCATTCGCGGCGGCCGCAAGATTCCATTGAAAGCAAATGTTGACGCGGCCTGCGAGAAGGTCAGTGGTGTCAAAACTGTCGTCGTCGTCAAGCACACCAAGGCCGCCGTCAACATGATGGCCGGGCGCGACGTCTACTACGATGACGTTGCCAAGACCGTACCGGCCGATTGTCCGTGCGAAGAAATGGGCGCGGAGGACCCGCTTTTCATTCTTTACACTTCAGGCTCGACCGGCAAGCCCAAGGGTGTGCTGCACACGACCGGCGGCTACCTGCTGTTTGCGTCAATCACGCATCAATACGTGTTCGATTATCACGATGGTGATATTTACTGGTGCACTGCCGATGTCGGCTGGGTCACCGGTCACAGCTACATTCTTTACGGGCCGCTTTCGAACGGCGCCATCACACTGATGTTCGAAGGGGTTCCGAATTATCCGACCACGTCGCGCTTCTGGGAAGTCTGTGACAAGCACAAGGTCAATATTTTCTATACCGCGCCGACGGCGATCCGTGCGCTGATGCAGGCCGGTGACGAGCCGGTCAAGAAGACCTCGCGCAAGTCGCTGCGCCTGCTCGGCTCGGTCGGCGAGCCGATCAATCCGGAGGCCTGGGAATGGTATCACCGCGTGGTGGGCGACGACCGCTGCCCGATCGTGGACACCTGGTGGCAGACCGAGACCGGCGGCATCCTGATCACACCGCTGCCGGGCGCGACCAAACTCAAGCCGGGCTCGGCGACGCGGCCATTTTTCGGCATCAAACCGGAAATCGTCGATGCCGATGGCAAGCCTCTGGAAGGCGCGACCAGCGGCAACCTGTGCATCACCGATTCGTGGCCGGGGCAGATGCGTTCGGTCTATGGCGATCACGACCGCTTCGAGCAGACTTATTTCTCAACCTATAAAGGCAGATATTTCACCGGCGACGGCTGCCGTCGTGACGAGGATGGCTATTACTGGATAACCGGCCGCGTCGATGACGTGATCAACGTCGCGGGTCACCGCCTAGGGACGGCAGAAGTCGAAAGCGCGCTGGTCGCGCATGAGAAAGTGTCGGAGGCTGCGGTGGTCGGTTATCCGCACGACATCAAGGGCCAGGGTATCTACGCTTACGTGACGCTGATGGCGGGGGAAAAGCCGAGTGAGGATCTGCGTAAAGAGCTGGTGCAATGGGTGCGCAAGGAGATTGGTCCCATCGCCTCACCTGATCTGATCCAGTTCGCTCCCAGCTTGCCGAAAACGCGGTCCGGCAAAATCATGCGACGAATCTTGCGCAAGATCGCTGAAGACGAGTACGGCAATCTCGGTGACACGTCGACGCTGGCCGATCCGGCGGTGGTCGACGACCTGGTCAACAACCGCCAAAACAAGAAGGCGGCAAAAGTGGGTGCGTGAGCCTTGCGGGACCCTGTCAGGCGGCTGGCGAAAGCTGTTTTGCCGACCTCCTGATTTGAACCCGGTCGCCCACACAGAAGGCAAGTAGCTGCCTTCAACGAAAAGCTGTGCGTTTTCTGACATTTTCGGTGGAAGTTCGCGACCCGGACACAATTTAGCGACAACTATCCGGGTATGGCGCGTCCGCGCACGTCCCCCCAGCCGGAAGTTCCCGGCCTCGCTGCTCGACGAATTGCTGCCGATATCCTCGACGGCGTTCTGCGGCGGCGAATCGCCCTGGATGAGCAGTTCTCTGGCAAGAACGCACATCCGGGCTTGCCTGCCCTTGCCGAGCGGGACCGCGCCTTGACGCGGCGGCTGACGGCAACCGTTTTGCGGCGCCTCGGCACACTACGTCATCTGGTTGGCGGCTACCTTGAAAAAGGATTTCCCTCCGATGCGCCGCGGGCCGAAACGATCCTCCTGCTCGGTGCAGCACAGATTCTCTGGCTCGAAGTACCCGATCATGCCGCTGTCGACCTCTCGGTCCGGCTGGCGCAGGCTGATCGCCGCGCCGGACGGTATGCCGGGCTCGTCAACGCCGTGCTCCGCCGGGTGGCCCAGCAGGGGGCGACCGCATCGTTCGACGATATTTCACGCGATACGCCGGAATGGCTGCTCAAACGCTGGACCGGAATTTACGGTAGCGATACCGCGCGCGCGATTGCGGCAGCCAATGGCCACGAGCCTGCCCTCGACCTCACGGTGAAGCAGGACACCGAGTCCTGGGCCGAACGACTGCGCGGTCGCGTCATGCCGACCGGCAGCGTACGCACGATCGCGCATGGTGCGATCTCGCTGCTCCCGGGATTCTCCGAAGGGGCCTGGTGGGTGCAGGACACCGCGGCTGCCCTGCCGGTCCGTCTTTTCGGTGACCTTCGCGGAATGAACGTGGCCGACCTGTGCGCAGCCCCCGGCGGGAAGACCGCACAGCTCGCCTTCGCAGGCGCAAACGTTACCGCAGTCGATCGCTCGCCGGCGCGGATCAACCGGCTCCGCGAGAATCTCGCGCGTCTATCTCTTGATGCCGAAACTGTCGCAGCTGACGCTCTGGAGTGGGACGGTGGCCCATTCGATGCGGTTTTGGTCGATGCGCCCTGCTCCTCCACCGGTACCATCCGACGGCATCCCGACGTGCCCTGGCTCAAGAGCGAGGCTGACGTCTCGGTTCTCACGTCATTGCAGCAGCGATTGCTGGACCGTGCGGTGGGATTGCTCAAGCCGGGCGCGACATTGGTCTATTGTGTCTGCTCGCTGGAGCCCGAGGAAGGGGAGAATCAGATCACGGCTTTGCTCGCGCGCGATCCGCGCGTGGCACGCAAGCCAATTACGCCGCAGGACGTGTTCGACCGTGCGGAATTCGTGACCCCCGCCGGCGACTTGCGGACCCTGCCGCTCCATTTGGTCGATCCCGACCCGCGCTGGGGCGGGCTTGATGGGTTTTATGCGACACGCCTCACACGAATATAGCGTTGATCCAAAGTCGGGATCGGCATATTGGCCGTTTCCCGACGCTTCGCTATCGTGTGAGTCGCGCGTACACACGGGAACGCGTGGCAGGGGATGAGCGCTTTGACGATGCGGGTTTCGGTGGCGGAGCAGGCCAGGCTCTCCGTACTCATCGGGCGCCGCGCGTTCCGCACTTTTCTTGGCCGTATCAACGCGCATCCGCTGCTTCGCTGGCGGTTTGTCTCGACCAAGACCGACCGGCTGGTGATAGCGCCGCAGGATCTGCGCACCGCCGACGCCACCCGCGCCAGCGAAATCTACTCTGGCCGTTTTGCCTTTGCCGGCAAAGTGGTGATCTCCGACCGCAGATCGCCTTTCGATATGACGCCGCCATCGGACGAGTGGGCCACCACACTGCTTGGTTTCGTCTGGCTGCGGCACTTGCGCGCCGCCGACTCCGCCATTACTCGCGCCAATGCCCGCTCGCTGATTGACGACTGGATCAACGTGCAAGGTGGCTGGCATCAGGTGGGATGGCGTTCCGATATCCTCTCGCGCCGCGTGATCTGCTGGCTCAGCCAGGCGCCATTCGTGTTGCAGGATGCCGATGCGCGCTTTTATCGACGCTTTATTCGCAGCCTGTCGCGGCAGGTCCGCTACCTGCGTCGCACGCTCAACGAGTCGCGCGACGGCCTGCCGCGCCTGCAGGCGGTAATCGCACTCAATTACGCAACGCTTTGCATGCAGGGGCAGTCGGGATTTCTGCGGGCCAATGTGCACCGGCTGATCGATGAGCTTCGCAAGCAGGTCCTGCCTGACGGCGGTCATGTCAGCCGCAATCCCGGAGCGCTGATTGAATTGCTGGCCGATCTGCTGCCGCTGCGCCAGTTGTTCTCGGCCAGACAATTGCAGCCACCGCAGGCGCTCAATAACGCGATCGACCGCATCATGCCGATGCTGCGGTTCTTCCGACACGGCGATGGAAACTTCGCGCAATTCAACGGTATGGGACCGACGTCGGTCGACTTGCTTGCGACCGTGCTCGCCTATGACGATGCGCGCGGCACACCGGTCTCGAATGCACCGCACTCCGGCTATCAGCGCATCGACGCCGACCAGACCGCACTGTTGATGGATACCGGCCGGCCACCGCCGGTGATCCTGAGCCAGGAAGCCCATGCGGGCTGTCTCTCGTTTGAACTTTCCTGGCGGCAGCACAGGCTCGTCATCAACTGTGGCTTACCCGCGGTGAACAAGGAGAATTGGCGGCAAGTCGCGCGCGCCACCCCTGCGCACTCGACCGTTGTTCTCAATGATCACTCGTCGTGCCGCTTCCTCGAGTCCGGTGTGGTCCGTCGGCTGCTTGGCGGCAGCCCGATTATTGCCGGTCCCCACGATGTGCGTATTGAGAGAGACCCCGGCGGCACCATATTGCGCGCCTCTCATGATGGATATGCCCGCGATTGCGGTGTTATCCATACTCGTTTCATCCGGCTTAGCGCCGATGGCCGTGCCCTCGACGGCGAGGACAGCTTTTCCTCGGCGAGTGGCGGAACACTGGGTGGCAGCGACGAATTCGCCATTCGATTCCATCTCCATCCCGCGATCAAGGCGAGCCGTCTGGCGGACGGCCGTGGTGTCATGCTTTTGCTGCAGGATCGCGAATTGTGGACCTTCGCCACCTTGGCCGATGCGGTCGAGCTCGAGGAGAGCGTCTTCCTGGCTGGTACGGACGGTCCGCGTCGCACGGTGCAAATCGTGATTTATGGCCGTGTGGGAGAGCCGGCGGCGGTGCGCTGGAGCTTCCGTCACACCCCACCGGCGGCGCCGGGCTCCCGACCCGACCGGGCGCATGAGCCGGAATTGCCGCTTTGATTCAATGTTTGTGGATGCCCGGCAAACCGACAGCATTCGCGAATACACTTTCCCCTGCTTGATATGCTAGCTCGTGTGTCATGAGCAGCCACCCGCGCCGCATCAGCCGCGCCCTGTTGTCGGTATCCGACAAGGCCGGGCTCATTGCATTCGCATCGCAGCTTGCCCGCCTTGGCGTGGAGCTGGTTTCCACCGGCGGCACGGCAAAGGCATTGACCGACGCCGGCCTTAAAGTGATCGATGTCTCCGAGCTCACCGGCTCTCCTGAGATGATGGATGGCCGGGTCAAAACGCTGCATCCGAAAGTGCATGGCGGGCTGCTGGCGATCCGCGGCAACAAAGAACATGTCGCGGCGATGGAAAAGCATCACATCAGGCCGATCGATTTGCTGGTGGTGAATCTCTATCCGTTCGAGGCCACGGTCGCGAAAGGCGCCTCATTTGATGATTGCATCGAGAACATCGACATCGGTGGCCCGGCTATGATCCGCGCCGCCGCCAAAAACCACACCGATGTCACCGTCATCGTCGAGCCTGCCGACTACGAAAAAGTGCTAGCCGAATTGGCGCAGCGCAAAGGGGCGGTATCTCTCGAGCTGCGGCAAAGGCTGGCTGCGAAGGCTTATGCACGCACCGCTGCTTATGATGCCGCGATCTCGAACTGGTTTGCCGAGAAACTCCACGATGACGCGCCAGACTACCGCGCCTTCGGCGGCAAATTGATGGAAGCCTTGCGTTACGGAGAGAATCCTCATCAGAGCGCGGCATTCTACCGTTCGCCCGGACAGCGCTTCGGCGTTGCCACAGCCCGGCAGTTGCAGGGAAAGCAATTATCCTACAACAACATTAATGATACCGACGCCGCTTACGAAAGCGTTGCCGAATTCGATCCAGGCCATTCCGCGGCTTGCGTGATTGTCAAACATGCGAATCCCTGCGGAGTCGCGGAAGCAGATACCCTGCTGCATGCCTATCGCAAGGCGCTGGCGTGCGATTCCACGTCGGCATTCGGCGGCATTGTCGCGCTCAATCGCAAACTTGATGCGGACGCGGCAAAGGAAATCACAGGAATTTTCACCGAAGTGATCATCGCGCCGGACGCAACCGAAGAGGCCATCAGGATCGTTGCAGCCAAAAAAAACCTCAGGCTCCTGATTGCCGGAGGCCTGCCTGACCCGCGCGCAAATGGATTGACGGTGAAGTCCGTTGCCGGCGGCCTGCTTGTGCAGTCGCGCGACAATGCAGTGGTGGACGAGATGCAGCTCAAGACGGTCACCAGGCGTGCGCCGAGCAAGGGCGAGCTGGCCGACCTTCGCTTCGCATTCCGCGTCGCCAAACATGTGAAGTCGAACACCATTGTGTATGCCAAAGATCGCGCCACCGTCGGCATCGGTGCCGGCCAGATGAGCCGTGTCGATGCAGCGCGTATCGCCGCGCGTAAGGCCGAAGACGCGGCGAAAGAACTGGGGCTTCCCGCCCCTCTGACAAAAGGCTCAGTCGTCGCGTCGGACGCGTTCTTTCCGTTTCCCGACGGGCTTTTGGTGGCGATCGAGGCCGGGGCAACTGCCGTGATTCAGCCCGGCGGCTCGGTAAACGATCAGAAGGTGATTGACGCCGCGGATGCCCATAACATCGCGATGGTATTTACCGGCACGCGGCATTTCAGGCACTAGCAAAAGCCGGTTGCAGCTAATGCCTCGCCAGGTCGCCCAACAGACTCGCTGCGACTGACAATTTCGACAGCGTGAGGCCGGAGCCCGCGATTTGGTGAATTGCCGCACGAATGCGTTCGACCTCCGCCTGCCGCGGACGAACCCATTCTTTTACGGCGTCGTTGCCGGCATGGCCGTTTCCCACCATCGCAGCGGTGAGCCTTCGTTCTGCATCGCCTATTGAATCGAGAGCGCGATCAAGTGCGAGACGGTCGAAATAGTCCGACACTACGATATTCGGCACGGCGCTGGCGACGCGGTCGAGCTGAAAGAAAGCTTCGGTCGCAAAATAGGTCGCGGTCACTTCGCCCACCGGCTTGCCGGCGCGATCCGCGACCAGCGCAATGTCCGGCGCCGCCTTGAGGAGCGGCAGGCTGCCTATACGACGGGCAAGCGATTCGGGCACGCCCGCTTTGGCAAGGTCTGCGATTCGAATGTCCCGCGCATTGGCGGCCGGCTCCGACAGCGCAGCATCGAGCGCACCCGCGACCTGTTTGATGCCGTCGCGATAGTGGCCGATTATTTTTTCCAAGCCTTGCGCAAGATCCACGTTACGCAGGAACCATACCAGCCGGTCGAGCAAAAGATCCTGCACGGCGGCGTAAAGGTCGAGCTGGACCTTGCCGGAAATCCTGTTGTCGAGCGCGTCAATCTCGCTATTGAGTTCGATCAGATCGTAGCTGTTGCGGACGGCGGCAAAGGCAGCAGCGATCGCCGGCGACCCAGCGCCGGTCTGGTCGGCAATTCGCACGATGAGGGTCGCGCCCCCACGATTGATCATCGAATTCGTCAATTGTGTCGCGATGATCTCCCGCCGCAGCCGGTGCGCCTGCAGCGCGTCGGCGTATCGCTCCGACATTTCCTTCGGGAAATAACGGTCGAGCTCGCGCCCCAGATAGGGATCGTCCGGCACCGAGCTGTCGAGCAGCTCACTGTAGAGCGATAGCTTGGCATAGGCGAGAAGCACGGCGAGCTCCGGCCGCGTCAGCGCCGCATTGCGTTTGCGCCGCTCGGCGATCGCCATCTCGTCAGGAAGGAATTCGACGCCGCGGTCGAGTTCGTCGCGCATTTCAAGCGTCTGCATCAGGCGCTGCTGGAATCCGAGATCTTCAAGCCCGCGCCGCTGCGCCAACGAGAGCGCCAGCGTTTGCTGGTAGTTGTTCCGCAATACCAGACGCGCCACTTCATCTGTCATCTCGGCGAGCAGCGCATTGCGCGCTTCAATCGTCAGCGCGCCGGCGCGGACAGGACCGCTGAGGCCGATCTTGATATTAACCTCGACGTCAGACGTGTTGACGCCGGCCGAATTATCGATCGCGTCGGTATTGAGCCTGACGCCGCGCTGCGCCGCTTCGATGCGACCGCGCTGGGTCATGCCGAGATTGGCGCCTTCGCCGATCACCTTGCAATTGAGGTCGGCACCGGTAACGCGAATCGCGTCGTTGGCACGGTCGCCGGCGGCGTCTTCGGTTTCGTTCGAGGCGCGGACGTAGGTACCGATGCCCCCGAAGAAAAGAAGGTCGACTGGCGCCTTGAGGATGGCCTTCATCAACTCCTGCGGCGTCACGGATTCTCCGACACCAAACAGCTTGCGCGCCTCGGCGCTCAGCCGGATTTCCTTCGACGAACGCGGAAAGACGCCGCCCCCTCGGGAGATCAGCGCCTTGTCGTAGTCCTGCCAGCTCGATCGCGGCAGCGTGAACAATCGCTTGCGCTCGGCAAAACTCGCTTTCGGATCGGGATCTGGATCGATGAGAATATCGCGGTGGTCGAAAGCCGCCAGCAGTCTGATCGTGTCTTCACGCAACATGCCATTGCCGAATACATCGCCCGACATGTCCCCGACGCCGACGACATTGAATGCCGTCTTGCTAATGTCGACATCCATTTCGCGGAAATGCCGCTTCACCGCTTCCCAGGCGCCGCGCGCGGTAATGCCCATAGCCTTGTGGTCGTAGCCGGCCGAGCCCCCCGATGCGAAAGCGTCGCCAAGCCAATAATCGTGCCCTACTGAAATCGCGTTAGCGATGTCGGAGAAGGTCGCGGTGCCCTTGTCGGCCGCGACCACAAGATAGGGGTCATCGCCCTCATGGCGCACCACGCTCGCCGGCGGAATGATCGCGCCGTCCGGACCGATATTGTCGGTGATGTCGAGCAGCGTCGAAATAAAGAGTTTGTATGTCGCAACGCCCTCCGCCTGAATCGCATCGCGCGTCGCGCCCTTCGGCATCAGTTTCGGCACGAAGCCGCCTTTGGCGCCGACCGGCACGATAACGGCGTTCTTGACTTGCTGCGCTTTCACCAGCCCGAGAACCTCAGTGCGGAAATCCTGTGGCCGGTCAGACCAGCGGATGCCGCCACGCGCTACCTTGCCGAAACGCATGTGCACGCCTTCCACGCGCGGTGAATAGACGAAAATTTCGTAGAGCGGTCGTGGCAGCAGCAGATCGGTCAAGTTGCGGCTCTGGAACTTGACCGAGATCAGCGGCTTGAGCTGACCGTCCTTGTCGGTCTGAAAGAAGTTCGTACGGAGCGCGGACTGCACGGCGTTGACGAAGCGCCGCAGGATGCGGTCCTCGTCGAGACTCTCGACCTTCTGCAACTCCTCTTCGATGCGTGCGATGATCGCGCTTTGCTTGTCCTCGCGGCCCGTATCCGCGCGTGGATCGAAGCGGGCATGAAACAATTCAACGATGTTGGCCGCAATGCCGGCATGTTTCACCAGCGTCGACCACATATAGTCTTGCGAATAGGGCACGCGAATTTGCCGCAGAAACCGTGACAACGTCCGGATCAGCGCGATGTCGCGCCAGGCGAGACCACCTTGCAGCGTGAGCGCGTTGTAGCCGTCGTTCTCGGCCGCGACACGCATCACCATCAGAAAGGCCGTTTCCAGCCTTGCCTTTCCGCTATCGAGATCGATCGGGCCACCTTCGGCGCGTTCCAGCAGCATGTCGTGCAACCAGACCCCGGCGCCGTCCTGAGGCTCAACGTGATAAGTGCGCTCGTCCACGACGCGAAAGCCCATGTTTTCCAGCACCGGCACGCGCTCGGAGAGCGGCAGCGGCCGGGCGAAGCTCCAGACCTTGAGACCGACCGTATGCTGCTCTTCCTCAAGCCGGTGATGGAAATCGACGCCAAGCGGACGTTGCTCGGAGAGACCCTCGATGACGCGAATATCGCCCGCCGCGACCGTCGGTGCATAAGCCTCGTGGAATCCCTCCGAGAAGGCGTCGCGGTAGCGATTGAGCAACTCGCGTGCCTTGTCCGGCGGATTGACCAGCGCCAGCGCCTGGGTGAGCCCGTCGGTCCAGGTGCGGATCATGGCCGCAACGTCACGTTCAAGTTTCGCGTGGTCGACTGCAGGCGCCGCGCCGCCGGAGCGCCCGATGATGAAGTGCACGCGCACCAACGGTCCTTCATCCGGGAAGAACGGATAGAATGCCGAGACACGTCCGATGAATGCATTCGCGAGGTACGCGCCGATCTTGGCGCGAATGCCACTGTCGTATCGTTCACGCGGCACGAACACGAGCACCGACACAAAACGGTCGAAGCGATCGTGCCTGGCCAGGATGCGCACGCGTGGCCGTTCATCAAGCTGCAGGATCGCGAGCGCAAAGCGATAGAGCGTCTCTTCGTCGATCTGGAACAGCTCGTCGCGTGGATAGTGCTCAAGCACATTCGCCAGTGCTTTGCCGGAGTGGCTGCCGGCGTCAAAGCCGGCACGCTGTTCTACCGCCGCGATCTTGCGGCGAAGATAAGGAATGCTGTGGGCCGCACGCGTATAGGCCGTGGAGGTGAACAGCCCGACAATGCGATGCTCGCCGATGAGATTGCCGGACCCGTCGAAACGCTTCACCCCGATATAGTCGAGATAAACGCGTCTGTGCACGCGGGCGTGGATATTGGCCTTGGCAATGATCAGCGGCCGCGGCTCCTTCAGAAACGCCATGATTTCCGGCGTGATTTCCAGAAGTTCCTGGCCGCGCTTGAGCACCCGCAATTCGCGTGAGCGCATGATTCCGAGGGCACTGTCAAAATCGGGTTCGAGTACCTGCCCGTCGAGCCGGTAGTTGCGCACACCGAGGAAGGTGAAGTTGTCGGCGAGGAGCCACTGCAGGAACTGAATCGCTTCCGCAATCTCGTCAACCGGCAATGGCGGCGGGTTGCTCTTCAGCTCCGTCGCAATTGCAGTGACTCGATCGAGCATGGGGCGCCAGTCGTGCACGGCAAGCTGTACTTCGCCGAGCACGGTTTGCAGCGCGCGCACGAGCTCATCGCATTGCCTGTCATCGGCAATCGGCACAAGATGAATATGGATGAAGCTCTCGCGCTTTCCTTCACCGGCGTCGGGATTGCCAAGTGCGGCCAGCTTGTTGCCGATCCGCCGCACGCCGAGCACCGGATGTGCGACCAGCCATACGTCGAGCCGACGATCCGCAATCTCGCCCATCACCGAATCGACAAGGAACGGCATATCGTCGTTGACGATCTCGAGGACCGAGATCGTCTTACGATTGCCGGAAGCGGAGAGCGGGACAGTCTCGCAACGGATTTTCGGCCTGCCCGGCTCGCGCTCGGCAATAAAATCGTAGGCCCGCTCCGCCAGGACGGCGATATCTTCCGCGCCGTAACGCACCATATCCTCCGGCACTGACCGGGCGTAGAGCTGTGCGATGAACGTTGCCGGGATATCGCGCCGCCGCTTGGCCAGCGCCGTGCTCGCCTGCTCGATCAGCCCGCGGGCGGCGCGTTCTGCCTCGCTGGCGGGAAGGTCAATGGCCATGGAACCTCGTGCGTCTGGCAAGAATCGGTCGAGGCGCAGCGGACGTTTTCACATTCTGTGCCGGCCCCGTCGAGAGCAACCCACCATTTGATGACGCGTTGGCGACAGGCGTGCAGAACGTTGCATGCGCGGTCCTTAACTCTCTGAAGTGATAGATGAAATGCTGGCCGGCGGATCGTATCGCGGCTTGCCAGAACATTGTACTCTGACGGTGGATGGGACTTGAAATCAAGGGACGGGAAATGCCGAAGGCCAATAAAGCAGCCAAAACCGCTGGCAAGGCGGCTCTAGCGAAACCGGACAAAGACCAGCCTGTTTTGCGCGCCATCAAGGGTGGCAAGGCCCCGGCGAAAACATTGTCCGCCAGACCCGCCGCAAAGGCGATTTCAAGCAAACCCGGCGTAAAACCGATCCCGCTCAAGCCGGCTGCCGACGATACCCCCGTCATCGGGCTCAATCTCGCGACCGCGAAGTTGTCGGCGGCGATGGCCGCCTATTTCAAGAAATGCCAGGACAAACTCGGTTTCGTGCCGAACGTTCTCGTCGCCTACGCATTCGACATGACGAAGCTCGAAACTTTTGTCGCCATGTACAACGACCTGATGCTGGGCGACTCCGGGCTTTCCAAGCTCGAACGCGAGATGATTGCTGTCGTGGTGTCGTCGCAAAACCGCTGTTACTACTGCCTGACCGCGCATGGCGCGGCGGTGCGCCAATATTCCGGCAACCCCCTGCTCGGCGAGCATCTCGTGATGAACTATCGCGTCGCGCGGCTGAACAAGCGTCAGCGCGCCATGCTCGACTTCGCCGTCAAACTCACGGCCTCACCGTGGAACGTGGAGGAAGGCGACCGGGAACGGCTGAGGCGCGTCGGGTTCACGGATCGTGAGATCTGGGATATCTCGGCGGTGGCCGGATTCTTCAATATGTCGAATCGCGTGGCATCCGCCACCGATATGCGGCCCAATACTGTTTATCACGCGCAAGCGCGGTAGCATTTGAAGCTGTCATGGGCAGGCTTGTCCCGCGCATCCCTATTCTATAGCACCGTACTATCGCCACCGGGATGGCCGGCACAGGCCGGCCATGACAAATTGAAATGTCTCGCGTCGTAAAAAGCGCCGCATTTATTCTCGCGCTCTTCTTCGGCTCACTTGTCTACGGCCAGGTGGCGCCGGTCGCGCGCGCGCCGGCGATCCATCCCGCACAGACCGTCGTCGCCCGCAACGGCCTGGTTGTCGCGCAGGAGGAACGCGCCGCCCGCATCGGCATTGAATTTCTAGATCGCGGCGGCAATGCCGTCGACGCTGCAGTCGCCGTCGGTTTCGCAATGGCGGTCACCTATCCACGTGCCGGCAACATCGGCGGTGGTGGCTTTATGGTGATTCATCTCGCAAGGGACAACCGCGATCTCGCTATCGATTACCGCGAGACCGCGCCCGCTGCGGCAAGCGAGACAATGTTTCTCGATGCGCAAGGAAATGCCGATCCGGAAAAATCGCGCGACAGCGCGCTCTCCGTCGGCGTTCCCGGCACTGTCGCCGGTCTTGCGCTGGCTCATGCGAAATATGGATCCGGCAAGTTCACGCTCGCCGAGCTGATCGCACCGGCGATCGATCTCGCGGAAAAGGGATTCCAGGTCGAGGACGATCTTGCCGACTCGTTGCCGCAGGCGCGCGAACGACTCAAGCGCTGGCCGGCGACAACTGCGATTTTTTTCAATGGCGACCAGCCGATGCAGGAAGGCGAACGGCTGATCCAGCTTGATCTCGCCGACACTCTTCGCGCGATCGCGAAGAACGGACCAGATGCTTTCTACAGGGGGCGCACGGCCGTACAGATCGCCGGCGCTGTGGTCAAGGCCGGCGGCATCATGAGCAAGGACGATCTTGCTAACTACCGTCCGATCGAGCGCGCAGTCGTGCGTGGCAGTTATCGCGGCTACGACATTATCTCCGCGCCGCCGCCGTCATCGGGCGGCGTCCACCTGATCGAAATGCTGAATATCCTTGAAGGTTACGATCTCGCCAGGCTTGGCCGCGAGGAATCGTTGCACGACATGATCGAGGCTATGAAGCGCGCCTATGCCGATCGCGCCGTGTTCATGGGTGACCCCGACTCTGTGAAGATCCCGGTCGATGGCCTGACCTCGAAGGCCTACGCGAAATCGCTGCGTGCCAACATCGGCCCGCGATCGACGCCGGCGGCGGACATCCGACCCGGAACGGCGGCCGAATTCGGGGGGCGCAATACCACGCATTTCTCGGTGATCGATCGTGACGGCAACGCGGTGTCGAACACCTACACACTGAATTTCTCATACGGTCTTGGCCTCGTTGCCGAGGGCACCGGCGTGCTCCTCAACAATGAGCTCGACGATTTCACGTCCAAGCCCGGGACAGCGAATGCGTATGGATTGGTGGGCTACAATGCCAATCTGCCTGGCCCTGGCAAACGCCCGCTGTCCTCAATGACGCCGACAATTGTCATGAAGGACGGCAAGCCGTTTCTGATCACCGGCTCGCCGGGCGGGAGCCGCATTATCAGCGCAGTGTTGCAGGTGATCGTGAATGCGATCGACTTTAAAATGCCGATCGGCCAGGCCGTCAGCGCCCCGAGGCTTCATCAGCAGTGGCAACCGGAAGACGTCTATGTCGAGCCGGGATTTGCGCCTGATGTGCTCGAGGCCCTGGAAAAACGCGGCCACAAGATCGTAGCCACGCCTCCGCACACCTCGACGAATTCCATTGAGGTCACTGAAGAGGGTTACGTCGGCGCCGCCGACCGGCGCACGCGGGGCTCGCTCGCAGCGGGATTTTGAACGTCTCTTTCCGTCAGTTGTTGATCACCAGCCCGAGCTTCTTGATCACAGCTTGCCACTTGCCTTCTTCGCGCTGGATGTTCTGCGCGTATTCCGCCGGGGTGCTGGCGAGCGGATCACCTCCGGCATCGAGCAGGCGCTTCTTCATGTCATCAGAACCTACAATCTTGCGCAGCTCGTTGTTCAGCCGGTCGATGATGGCCTGCGGCGTACCGGCTGGCGCGGCCAGTCCGTAGTACTGCACGATCTCAAGGCCCGGCAGACCGGACTCCGCGATGGTCGGGACGTCAGGGATCGCAGCCATGCGTGACGGCGACCCGACGGCAATGGCGCGCAGCGCGCCGGTCTGGATATTGCCGATCGCGGGCGGCAGCGTGTTGAAGGCGAGCATGACATGCCCGCCGACGAGATCGTTGGTGAGCGGGCCCGTCCCTTTATAGGTAACGATCGTGATTTTAGTGCCGGTCATCGCCTTGAATTGTTCGGCACCGAAATAATTCAACGTGGGTGCCGGCGGTGTGCCGACCGTGATTTTGTCGCCTTCCTTTTTGGCGAGCGCGATCACCTCGGACAGAGTCTTCACAGGCACCGAGGCGTTGGACATGATTACGATCGGGACCGAGGCGATCAGGCCAACCGGCGCGAAATCCTTCGCCATGTCGTAACCGGGATTTTCGGGAAGGCCGGCTCCCGTCACCAGCAGAAGCAGTGTGTAACCATCAGGCTGCGCCCGGGCGACATCGCGTGTGCCGATCACAGAGCCGGCGCCCGGACGGTTGACGACGATCACCTGCTGACCGAGCGCATCTGTCAGTTTCTGGGCAATAACCCGTCCGACGGTGTCAACGCCCCCGCCGGCAGGAAACGCCACGACCAGCGAGATGGTGCGGGATGGATACTCTTCGGCGTGAGACGATCGTGGCAGAGCAAGAGCTGCGGTAAGCACAGCCATCGCCGTCATGCCGATCAATCGCGAACGATGACCTCGTGTGCGCATGCCCTCGGCTCCCTCATATTTTTATTGATAGTGGCGACATATTGTGACCACCGCGATTGGCTTTGCCAACCCGGTGCTTGGCTTCCAAGCCAAATCACCTGCCCGAACGCGCCGACAAGTTGATCGAATAGCGAACGATGTCCGCTCCATGGCCCTTGGCGGGGACATCCGAACGACTGCGATCAATGTCTGCTTTCGAGGGTAAAGCGGCATCGCCAGACATGACGACGCCGTCAGCACTTTGATGTCGCAATTGGCTACTTTGTAATCATGTGACGCGTGGCTGACTGAGGCGCCTCCCCGCGAGCCGCCGGTGTGATGGCAAACGTCAGCCAGGCGTTCCTGCCGTCTGGCCGGTTCTGCGAGGCGAATTCCGCGTAGCCCTTGAGGTTGATGTATCCCTGCCATTCACCTTGAGATTGAACGAAGCCGGATTCTGCATTGGCGGAAAATCGATTGCGGTCGCCGCTAATTTTCCGACGTACTGCTGCACCATCCCGAATCGCCAGAATTCCCACACCCAGCATTGGACCTGGGTCCAACTCGATCTAGGGCATCCAAAAATAGACAATGAAACAGAGTGGGGGAACTCTTCGTTAAATTGGAGGGATTTTCACAATGGACGCAGATCGAAGCTCTTGGGTCGTACATTGGTCTGGCATGGCAATTGTCGCCGTTATCGGAATTGCCTGCGGTGCCCTGTTTGTGCCTACAGGGCGGGTCGAGGCTCAACAGCGGCCGCCACAAGCGCAACCGGCGCAAGCGCAGCAACCTGCGGCGCCGGCCGGGCAGCGACCGAACATCCTCGTGATCTTCGGCGACGACGTCGGACAAACCAACATCAGCGCCTATGCGCATGGCGTGGTGGGTTACAAGACGCCCAATATCGATCGCATCGCCCGCGAAGGCATGATGTTCACCGATTACTACGCAGAGAATTCATGCACGGCGGGCCGTTCGACGTTTATCACTGGGCAAGTGTGCCTACGCACCGGGCTCTGCAAAGTCGGCATTCCCGGCGCGACAGTCGGGCTGCAGGATCGCGACATCACCATCGCGCAGGCGCTCAAACCGCTTGGCTACGCCACCGGTCAGTTTGGCAAGAACCACCTCGGCGACCGTGACGAATTTCTGCCGACCAAGCACGGCTTCGACGAGTTCTTCGGCAACCTCTACCACCTCAACGCCGAGGAGGAACCGGAGCGGCCTTATTATCCGAAAAACGATGCAGATTTCGTCAAATCCAACTCCCCCCGTGGCGTTCTCAAGTCGTCCGCCGATGGCAAGATCGAGGACACCGGACCGCTGAACCGCAAGCGGATGGAGACGATCGACGACGAGACCACCGCAGCGGCCATCGATTTCATGACGAGACAGGCGCGTGCCAACCGGCCGTTTTTCACCTGGATGAACACCACCCGCATGCATGCCTTCACTCACGTGCGCGAGTCGATGCGTGGCCAGAGCGGCATGCCCGGCAACGAATATGCTGACGGCATGATCGAGCATGACGGTGATGTCGGTAAATTGCTCAAAGCAGTCGATGATCTAGGCATCGGCAACAACACCATCGTTGTATATTCAACCGACAATGGACCCAATCAGTGGTCATGGCCGGACGCCGCGACAACGCAATTCCGCAGCGAGAAGGACACCAACTGGGAAGGCGCTTTCCGCGTGCCGGCGATGATCCGCTGGCCGGGCCGGATCAAGCCCGGCGAAGTCTCGAACGAGATCGTTTCGGGCCTCGACTGGTTCCCCACGCTGCTCGCGGCTGCGGGCGATACAAATATCAAGGATCGTCTGCTCAATGACGCGAACATCGGCGGCAAGACCTTCAAGGTGCATCTGGATGGCTACAACCAGTTGCCATACCTGACCGGTCAGCAGCCGAAGTCCGCTCGCAACGAGTTCTACTATTTCAACGACGACGGGAATGTGGTCGCGTATCGCTACAACGATTGGAAGATCGTTTTTTGTGAGCAACGCAAGCCAGGCGGCTTCGAAGTGTGGTCAAATCCGTTCACGTGCCTGCGCGCGCCGAAGGTCTTCAACCTTCGTATGGATCCGATGGAACGGGCGGATGTGGTCTCGGATCAGTATTACGACTGGCAGGCCAAGAACGCCTACCTGCTCCAGTACGGCGTTTGGCGGGTGGCGCCCTTCCTGCAAACGTTCAAGGACTATCCGCCCAGCCAACGACCGGCAAGTTTCAGCATCGACCAGATGGTCGAGGGATTGATGAAGTCAATCTCGAAGTAGTTGCCCCACCAATTGCCGGCCGGCCTCGTGCCGGCCGGTTCGACTGGCAGCAGTGAAAAATGGCTAGTCTCGATACAAAAGTTGCGCCGCCCTTGCCGGCTGCCGCACGGCCGGTGGCCTCTGCCGCGCGCGACGCCATCCTCGAGCTCAAGGCCCGCATCGGCAAGTCCGTGCTCGGTCAGGATCACCTGGTCGAGAGCATGCTGATCGGTTTGCTTGCTAACGGCAATCTCCTGATCGAAAGCCTGCCCGGTCTCGCCAAAACCCGAGCGGTGAAAACGCTCGCCAAAAATCTCGCCGCCGATCTGTCGCGCGTTCAGTTCACACCCGACCTGTTGCCGTCGGACGTGACCGGCGCGGAAATCTACGTACAGACGGAGAAAGGCGGCCAGTTCCAGTTCCAGAAGGGGCCGATCTTCGCCAATCTCGTTCTTGCCGACGAGATCAACCGCGCGCCGGCGAAAGTGCAGTCGGCGCTATTGGAGGCTATGGAGGAACGGCAGGTCACCGTCGCGGGCAAGACCTACAAGATGCCATCCCTCTTCATGGTGCTGGCCACCGAAAACCCGATCGAACAGGAGGGAACCTATCCGCTGCCGGAGGCGCAGCTCGATCGCTTCCTCATGCACGTCGTTATCACCTACCCCAATGAGGAAACCGAAGGCGAGATCATCAAGCTCAACCGCGAGGAGAATGCGCAGGCCCCAAAGGCCGCCGAGTCCGAGCCCGCCGCCGTGCCGCAGCAGGCGGTCTTCGATGCGCGTGCGGAGATCGACAAGATTTTCGTGTCCGATCTGGCCGAGAAATACATGGTGGACGTCGTTTTTGCGACCCGTTTTCCCGATCGGTACGGTGAGCCGCTCGACAAATGGCTGCAGATCGGTGCGAGTCCACGAGGCAGCCTCGCGCTCGACCGTTGCGCCCGGGTGCGCGCCTGGCTCGACGGCCAGGAATTCGTCACGCCCGATCATGTGCGTTCAGTGATGCACGATTGCCTGCGCCACCGGCTGATCCTGAGTTACGAAGCGCTGTCGCAAGGCGTGACCGCCGATCAGGCGATCGACAAGATCGCATCTCTCGTCGCCGCAGCATGAGAGCGCAGTCATGCCGGACGCCGCGCAAACTGGTGTCTATGTCGACCTCGCGCATCTGATTATGCTCGAGCAGCGTGGCCGCCGCGTGTCGCTCTTGCCGCGCCACCCGGTACAAAGCCTGCTGTCGGGCCGCTACGCGTCACGCATGCGTGGACGCGGCCTGAACTTCGAGGAGATCCGGGACTACCGGACCGGCGACGACGTGCGTTCGATCGACTGGATGGTGACGGCGCGGCTGCAAAAACCGCACGTCCGTGTGTTCAACGAGGAGCGCGACCGGCAGGGGCTGGTGGTGGTCGACCAGCGGCTCTCGATGTTTTTCGGCAGTCGTCTCGCCATGAAGTCGGTCACCGCGGCTGAAACCGCCGCGGTCATAGCCTGGCGCGTCCTCAATGTGGGCGACAGGGTCGGCGGCGTGGTGTTCAACGACAGCGACATCATTGAGGTGCGGCCGCAACGCAGCCGTCGCACGGTGCTGCAGCTGCTGCATGCGCTCGTGACACAAAACCAGGCGCTGGGGGTCGGCCGTGGCATTGCGCGCGCGCCTTCGAACCTGAATAAAGCGCTCGATCGCATCCGGCGTCTTGCCGCCCACGACGCCACCGTGGTGATCCTGAGCGACTTCGATGGCGCGGATGAAACAACACGCCAGTCCATTGCCGCCATTGCTGCCCACAACACCGTCGTCGCCGTGCTGGTCCACGATCCGCTGCAAAGCGAAATTCCGGAGGCCGGCCGCATGATTGTCACCGACGGCGAATTGCAGATTGTTCTCGACGTGAGCCACGGCGAGATGCGGCGCAATATCCTGGAGATGAGCCAGTCCCGGCTGCGCAGTGTGTTCGCCTGGACCCACGAATTCGGCGTGCCTGTCCTGCCGCTCAGCACGGCGGAGGAGCCGGTCAAGCAGTTGCACCATCTGCTCGGTCTGCTGCCGCAGATCAACAGCCGCGCAGGCGCTGCAGCGGCCAAGGGGGCCGTGCATGGATAAGATCAGCACCGTTCTACCGAAGGACCCGGTGGCCGGCCTGATCGACATCCCGCTGCCGTTGCCGGTCAGCCTGTGGCCGCAGACATGGACCTCGGTCCTGGTGGCTACACTGCTCGCGGCGGGGTTGATCGCCGCTATTTGCTGGTTGGCGTGGCGGCATTATGCCGACCGTTACCGCCGCGAGGCACTCGCCGATCTCGATCGGATCATGCGAGCTTCCACCCCGAACGCCGGCGCGCTTGAGCTGTTGGTTCGTCGGACGGCGCTCGCAGTGTTTCCGCGCGATGAAATCGTGCCACTGACGGGCCCGGCGTGGCTTAAGTTTCTCGACAAGGCCTATGGCGGTCACGAGTTCTCGCAGGGCGTGGGCCGGCGTCTGAGCCTCGCGCCATATAGCCCTCAGCAGGTTCCGCTCGCCGAGCTTGGGCCGTTGGCCGATCTGGTCCGCCGCTGGATCCGAACACACCATGTTTGAGTTCGAATGGCCCTGGGCGTTTGCGCTGCTTCCACTGCCGTTGCTGGTCTGGTGGCTGATGCCGGTCTACCAGCGGCAGCAAACCTCTGTCCACGTGCCGTTTTTCGACCGGCTGGCCGATGCAACAGGGCAGACTCCGCAACCCGGCGCCGTGGTGCTGCGGCGGCGCGCCATCCAGATGATTCCGGCGGCGCTCGTCTGGGTGCTGATCGTCGCGGCGCTGGCGCGGCCGGAGCGGGTTGGCGATGCGGTGACGCACGAGGTGTCCGCGCGCGACCTGATCCTTGCCGTCGATATTTCAGGGTCGATGGAGCAATCCGATTTCAGGACGCAGGACGGCAAGACGCTCAAACGGCTTGATGGCGTCAAGCTCGTGCTCGGCGACTTCATCGCGCGGCGCAAGGGTGACCGCGTTGCGTTGATCCTGTTCGGCAGCAAAGCGTACGTGCAGGTGCCGTTCACGCAAGATCTGCAGACCGCCCGCATGCTACTCGATCAATCCGAAGTCGGCATGGCCGGACAGCAGACTGTGATCGGTGACACCATCGGGCTCGCCATCAAGACGTTCGAAACCAGTACGGCGACGCAAAAGCTCGTCATCCTGCTGACCGACGGCAACGATACCGCAAGCAAGGTGCCGCCCGAGCATGCCGCCGACATTGCGCGGCAAAAAGGCGTCGTCGTTTATACGATCGGCTTCGGCGATCCGAACGTCACTGGTGAGAACCGCGTCGATCTCAGTACTCTCCGCGAGGTCGCCAGCATGACGGGGGGACATTTCTTCCGCGCCGAGGATGGTACGCAGCTCGCGGAAATCTACGCCGACATCGATCGGCTCGCCCCGGTGAAGCTTGAAACCATCTCATGGCGTCCGAAACTGCCGCTTTTCCAGTGGCCGCTCGGCGCTGCCGTCATTCTGGCACTCGCGTTGTGGTGCCTGCTGCTGACGGAAAGCATATTTCGCTGGAGGGCGTCGAGTCATGCCTGACAGTCTACTCTTCGAATTTCATTTTCTGCGGCCGCTCTGGCTGCTCGCCCTCCTGCCGGTTGTGGCGGTTGTGCTGCTGGTCGTGCGTCGCCAGCGGCCTGAAACCGAGTGGGGCGACGTCATTGCGCCAAATCTGCTGAAGCACCTTCTAGTCGAGTCCCCCCGCAGGTGGCACATCAATCCGGTCTATCTCATTGCGTCCGGACTGATGATCAGCATCATCGCGCTCGCCGGTCCGGCGTGGCGGCGCGAGCTGCCCCCGTTCGTCGAAGACAAGGCGCCGCTGATGATCGCGCTCTCGGTTGCGCCGTCGATGAGCGAGCGCGACGTTCCCCCCTCTCGGCTCGAACGCGCCAAGCAAAAGGTGCGCGACATGCTTGCGGCCCGCGCCGGGTCGCGCACCGGTCTGATTGCGTTTTCCGGAACAGCGCATCTCGTGATGCCGATGACAGAAGATCGCGCCGTGATTGAGCCATTTCTGGCCGCTCTCACACCCGAACTGATGCCGGTGCAAGGCAATAACGCCACCGCTGCCGTGGCTTTGGCAACGACTGTGATGGCGGCGGAATCGCTCGCGGGCACGATCCTCGTGATCGCCGACGGGATAGGTGACGAAGCCGCCGTGCGCCGCGTGGCTGGACGCAATGGCGTGCTGATGCTGAGCGTCGCGCCACCGCCATCAGATCTTCGGGAAAGCTTGCGGTCGGATACGGTCCGCGTCAGCGTCGACGGCTCCGATATCCGCTCGCTGGAGCGCCGTATCGAAACCCGTTATCAGTCCGCACAGTCAGCAGCATTCGGCACGCGCTGGCGCGACGAAGGTTATTGGCTTCTGTTGCCGGCCGCGCTGCTCGGCCTGCTGTGGTTCCGGCGTGGCACGGCCGTCGCATGGCTCGTTGCCTTGCTGATCATTCAACACGCCGCACCGGCGGGCGCGGCGGATGCATCCCGGTTCCGCGATCTTTGGCTGACACCCGACCAGCAGGGACGAATTGCGTTTGACCGGGGCGACTACGCCGCAGCCAAAGAGCTGTTTGCCGACCCGATGTGGCGCGGCATCGCGGCCTACCGGGCTTATGATTATCTTGCTTCCGCCGAAAGCTTCCGAAAGATCGAGGGTCCCGCGGGCCGGTTCGCGCTGGGCAATGCCGAAGCGCAAAACCATGCTTATGAAAAGGCGATCAAGGCTTATGACGAAGTGCTGGCCGCCGAGCCCGGCAACTCGGCGGCCAAACACAACAAGGCCATTGTCGAAGCGGCGCTCGAAGCGCAGGAGGAAAAACGCCGCAAGCAAGAAAAGAGTGAGGCCCCTCCCGACCTGAAGGCGGACGAGACACGCGTCGACCCGGGCCAGAAGGGCGGCAAGCGCATTCAGGTGCAGGCCGAGGATCTCACCACGCCAGGCGCTGCCGAAGCCTGGATGCGCGAGGTGCAAACTTCACCGGCCGATTTCCTGAAGCAGAAATTTTCCATCCAGGCCGCGACCGCGCCGCAGCCTTCGGGACCACGGCAATGACGCGCGCGGTAGCACGCTGGCTGTTGCTGGCGGTCTTCGCCGCGCCGCTTGCCTCGGCGCAGCCGGCTGCGGCACCCGAACCGATAGTGACGGCGACCATTGATCCGCCGCGCGTCGTCGTCGGACAGAAAGCGACGCTGCTTGTGACGGTGCTGGCACCAAACTACATGCCGTCACCGCCGATTCTGCCGGAATTTCAGTTGCGCAACGTGGTGACGCGGTCGCTCGGCGCGATCAACCAGGTGGAGACGCGCGACGGTGTCACCTATGCCGGTGTCCGCTACGAATTCGCGGTCTTTCCTCAGGAGCCTGGGTCTTTTGCCATCGCGGGCCAGAAAGTCACGGTGACCTACGCGGCCGATCCGCCACAATCCCGCACGGCGGCAATCGAGCTGCCGCGTCTCACGTTCGAGGGATTCATTCCCGACGCGGCGCAAGGTCTCGACCCGTTCGTCGCAGCGACCAGCCTCTCGGTCGAGCAGATCGTAAAGCAATCCTCGCAGGAGCTGAAGGTCGGCGATTCCGTCACGCGCACTGTCACGATCAAAGCCCAAGGCACGCCCGCGATGCTGTTGCCACCGGTGGCGTTTCCCGAAATCAGCGGACTTGCGCGCTATTTGGGCCAGCCGTCGCTGCGCGAGAACGTCGATCGCCGCACCGGCGCGCTGACGGCCATGCGCGTCGACGAAGTGACCTACATGCTGGAACAGGCGGGCGACTACACTCTCCCTGCAACCGAACTTGCGTGGTGGAACGCTCGCGACAGTAAGGTTGAGCGAATCCGTACCGGCACGATCGTGCTCCACGTTGTGGACAATCCAACGTCGCGCGCCGGTGAATCCGGGGAGGCAAGCACGTCCGGCCGGGATTGGCGCGCGCCGGTCGGCTGGATTCTCGATCACTGGCTGCTTTGCGTCGCGGTATTGTCGGCGCTGGGCGCGTTGGTATGGCTCGCGTCCGCTGCAGTGCGCGCAGTCAGACGGCGAATTATGCAGAGGCGAACCGCCTATCTCGGGTCCGAGGCGTGGTCGTTTGCGCAACTGCGCGCAGCTGCGCATGATCGCAACTCGGCGAAGGTCTATTTCGCCTTGTTGAGCTGGGTGGAGCGCTTCGATCCGCTGGCGCCAAACCGCAGTCTCGATGCCCTAAAGCAAGCCGCGCGAGATCCCGCGCTGGACCGCGAAATCGCATCGATCGAAACGAAACTGTTTGCGCCGCAAGGCAGCGACTCCATCGCGTGGTCGCCGCGCCCGTTGCTAAGGAGAGTCGAGATCGCCCGTCGCCAACTGCAACGTTCCCCTTCCACTCCCGCGGCGCGCCGCACACTGTCAGACAACCTTAACCCTGTCGCGGCGCGTCAGCAGATCCTTCCGCAGTTACGCCCCGTCGCGCGCTAAGACCATTGATCTTGGTCAACTCAATCACTCCGGCAACAAAACAAGTCGCCCTGAGTGGTTGAATAGCGTGGTGCGATATCCGCTATTGGCACAAAACGGACATTCCGAGCTGGACTGCACATGTCTGCTTTCGGGGGGTGAAGCGGACGTTCACTGTCCGCGATTCCTGAAAAAGCGCCACATAGCGAAAACGAGAGCCGCAAGCGAAACGGCTGCCACCAGATATTTTTCAAAGTCGTTGTCGAAATCGCCGTAAGGAATGACAACTTGTGCGGCTGCCGTCTCGATAAGTGAAATTGCGAAGAGCATCGTCAGCACGCTCAAACGAAAGACCGGCCGATCGATGTTAAAAAATGCCGTTTGAATTTACGACCCCCTTTTTCACCCCAAGGGCAAAAATTGTTTTAATTTTCCGGCTAAGACCGCCAAGACGCTCGGGATTACTGTACCTTTCTCGCTGCTAACGCGCGCCGATCAGGTGATTGAATAGCAACGACCGATATCCGCTATTGGCCCAAAGCGGATATGGGCGGGGTCTTTCCCAGCGTGGCTTTGTGTCGTTACGATGCCAGTCCTGAACCCTGGGAAAGGCGATGAGGCGGCGCGAGTTCATCACATTTGTCGTAGGTGGGACGGCAGCCGCGTGGCCGCTCTTTGCGCGTGCGCAACACTCTGCGTTGCCGGTTATTGGGCTCATTCACAGTGGATCGGCTTCGCAGAACACCCACACAATAGCGGGATTTCACGATGGACTGGGCGAAACAGGCTATGTTGCCGGTCAGAACGTCACAATCGAATATCGTTGGGCAGATGGCCAATTCGGTCGACTGCCCGCGTTGGCAGCCGATCTCGTCGGCCGCGGCGTAGCAACCCTGGCCGCTTTCGCTCCGCCGACAGCGGTAGCGGCAAAATCAGCAACCGCGACCATTCCAATCGTCTTCTTCATAGGCGGCGATCCTGTGAAACTGGGTCTCGTTGCAAGCTTTAGCAGGCCGGGCGGCAATATCACCGGCATCGGTGGGCTCACAATTGACCTGGTGCCCAAACGACTGGAGCTTCTGCGTGAACTGGTGCCCAAAGCCGATTCAATTGCATTTCTCGTGAATTCCTCGAACCCCACGTCTGAAACTCAAATTCAGAGCATGGGGGAGGCAACACGTACACTTGGATTGAGGCTTCATATCTATCGCGCCACGAGCGAGGACGAGCTTGATGCCGCCTTCGCCAGGATATCCCAAATGCAAGCCGGACCACTTGTTGTTGGTGCAGATTCGTTTTTCATTACCGTACGCGATAAAATTGTGGCGCTGGCGGCCCATTACGTAGTCCCAGCGACTTATGAAACGCGCGAATCCGTAGTGGCCGGTGGCTTGATGAGCTACGCGCCTAATTTTAGAGATGCATATCGTCAGGTTGGCGTCTACGTTGGTCGTATCCTCAAGGGTGAGAGAGCCGGCGACCTGCCAATATTGCAACCAACTAAGTTCGAGCTTGCGATCAACCTCAAGACTGCGAAGACGCTCGGCCTCAATGTGCCCTTGTCTCTCCAGCAGCGGGCCGATGAGATTATCGAGTAAAGTTGGCAGCGTGTCCGCTATTGGCCGTTAGCGGACCATCCCTGGCTGCGCTGCACATGTTCGCTTTCGGGGGCAGTGCGGACATCCCCGACCGGATTCGCCCACTTCCTGGCAGCTGACCTGGCCCGCTAAGCTCAGCCGCTTTGCATTTAATCGGGAGAACGCGAATGGGCGACGCCGCGGCACAGACCGTCTATTTTTATGATCGGCATCCGATTTCACTCGACATCATACTTTCGAAGCTGCGCGCGAGCCGCGGTCACCTTGATGGTTTGCGGCCAGATGATCTGTTTCCGCATGACCAGGATCACTATGGCGGCTTAGCGGCGACAGATGAATTGGCGCGCGGGGCTCAGATCGCGAGCGGATCACGAGTGACAGATTTCTGCGCAGGACTCGGTGGCACCGTTCGGTATCTCGCCCACAAATATGGCGCCAAAGTTACGGGAATTGAATTGACGCCATCGCGCGTGTCAGGCGCGCAGGAATTGATCAAGCGAGTCAGTCTTCAAGACGAAGCACGGGTCGTTGAAGGAAACGTTATGAGCGTTCCGCTCGCGGATGCGACCATGGATGCTGTCGTCAGCCAAGAAGCATTTTGCCATGTGCCAGATCCGGCGAAGGCCCTCTCCGAAGCTTTTCGGATTCTCAGAAAGGATGGCAGGCTGGCTTTCACGGATTGGATCGCCAATGAACAGCTTTCGACCGATGATTCCCAGTTGATGTGGGATGGAATGGCCATTCAGCCGCTTCGTTCGATCCCTGATTATCGCCGTTTGGTTGAGGGCGCTGGCTTCAAAGTACATTCCGCCACCGACTTGACCAGCGAATGGGGTCCGATTCTCAAGGAGCGGCTGGCGATGTATCAGCGGCTTCGTGAGGAAGCCAGACAGGCCGGCACCCCAATGGGACACGACGCTTTTCACAAATCTTACATTCGCTTTGTTGAACTGATTCAACAGCGCAAGATGGGAGGAGTCCGAATTGTAGCTTCGAAGTAGGCCCGCTAGTGCGCTCGCAAACGCCCACCTTTGGCCCACAGCGTACAATGAGTCTCCGAGAAGACTTATCGGAGTCCGGTGATAACTCGAAAGGCAATCGGAATTTGGAGACCATTTGGCGACGCATATTGCCGCGCCACTTCCTCCACTTTCTGTCGAATCCGCTGCTGAACATCGGCATTCTGAGCTTGGATGACGGTTGATACTCGCACAAAGCTTCCCAATGCGAGCTCCCAAAGCTCATCGACGTTCTTTAGCGGGTGTGAGAATGAGATGTAATCAATTCCAACGACTTTAAATCCCGCCGCTCGCAAAACTGCGGCGAACTGGTCCGGATCTGAAAATCTGTCAACGGCGGGTCCAGCGGGCAGTGCGCCAGGGGCGCTGATTCCCAGCTCTTTAATAACTTCAAAAAAGATTCCGTTTATCCGATTTTTGCCAAAGCCATCCCACCAGGAGAGCGCAACACGACCTTTCGGAACCAGTACCCGTGCAAACTCGGTGAGAACATGCTCAGGTCGGGAGAAATGGCCTACACCGAATCCGCTGACGACACAGTCGAACGATGACGCGGCGAATGGCAAATCCTCGGCGCTGCCTTCTCGAAAGTCGAGATGCGGATGAAGAGTGTGCGCGAGCACAATCATTGCCGGTGCGATATCGATACCAACCACTCTAGCGCCGCGTTCCGCTGCCTTGGCAGCCAGCGTTCCGGGTCCAGTTGCAACATCGAGCAGCCGAGTCCCGTTTTCAACGTGTACGGCCTGGAGAATTGGTTCGATTGCCCTATTGGTCACTGCCGAGAAGGCATCGTGATAGCTTTCGGCAAGCTTGTCGTGGCTAGATTTCTCGAAATCGCTGAATGCTTCCAAGTTAGTTTGTGACTCGCTCATGTTCGCCCCCGTCTCGCGACGTAGACTATCAAGATATCGAGGTTGGAGTAGGGACCCTTGATGCTCGATGTCCGCTTCTGGCCCTTAACGGACATTCCTAGTTGCACCGCACATGTCCGCTTTCGGGGATAAAGCGGACATCGAAGTGAGGGGGCTTTACTTCCACTTTTGACCCAAAGCGGACATTGTATAGTTAGACCATCCGGGTCGCGTAAAGGCGTCAATGACTGCACCGCCGACTGCACTTGCTCCGATCCCAATCGTCGATGTTCGGGAAGATGGGCCCGTTCGCCACGCCATCGACGGCCGTGTGCGTGCGCTGGCGCTGCGCAACGCATGCGTTGGTTGGTTGCCGCGCCTTGCGGCGGGCCTTCTGCCGGCCATCGACTCCGTCACTCGCCAGTGGCTCCTCCGATCGCGTTCGCCCTATACGCCGGAGGTCCAGGCCATTGCGAGTGACCTCGGCTTTCCCGGCATCTGGTTTCTCAATGGGTGTTATCAGTGGGGCTGCACAGCGCTCGCCCGCGAACAAGGCGGCGCGCCATGGCTCGCACGCACGCTTGATTGGCCGTTTCCCGGGCTCGGTCGCCACATGGAGGTGGCGCGGATGCGTGGCGCCGCCGGTGATTTCGATAGTGTGACGTGGCCGGGTTATGTCGGGGTCCTGACGGCGTCTGCGCCGGGTCGGTTCGCCGCCTGCATCAACCAAGCTCCGATGCGGCGGCGTACTCGGCGGCCCTGGTTACGACCTTATGACATTGCCTTGAACGCGCGTTTGACGTGGGGAATCCGCTTCATCCCCCCTGACCATCTTCTGCGCGAGGTATTCGAGACCTGCAAAACATTCGGCGAAGCGAAGCATCTCCTGGAGACAACACCGATCGCTCGTCCCGTGATCTATACATTGGTTGGCTGCGATCGTGGCGAGCGGTGCGTGATTGAGCGCACGCACGAAGGCTTCGCCAGCCGCGACCATAACACTGGAGCCGCAAACGACTGGCTGCGAAGCCAGCCACTCTGGGAAGCGCGTGTCGGCCCTGAGGCGCTTTTCACACGCACCTTCGACGCAGCGGCCGAGAACAGCCGCACAAGACGTACCTTTCTTGAGGCGTGGCCCGGTGCCTTTGGCGGAGAGTTCGGGTGGGTATCACCGCCGGTACTCAACTCTCAGACCCGCCTCGCGGTCGAGATGTGCCCCGCCGCCGGCGTGCTCAGGGCGTCCGGCTACGAGCAGACCGAAGGTCAGGAACTACCGGATCCCGTAACGTTGACATGCGAAATGGCGACAACGGGCTCACGAGCGCAGAAGCTTTCGGGGGAAAAGCGATCTGATTGTATCGACGGAGCATGGCTAAACGACCCATCCATCGTTTGCTAGGTTGATGCTGTGTTTTCTCATCACGAATTGATCCACATCATCGCCATCAATGGCTACTGGGTGGTGGCCCTGGCCATCGGTCTCGAATGCTTGGGACTACCGCTTCCCGGCGAATCGATTCTGATTGCCGCTGCGATCTACGCCGGATCGAGCCACGCTCTAGATATCTGGCTTTTGATTGGCACCGCCGCGTTCGGCGCTATTTTGGGTAATACGATCGGATTTTGGATTGGGCGCGAGGGCGGGTACCGCCTTCTGCTCCGATATGGCGGCCGTTTTGGGATGACAGATGGCCGTATCAAGCTAGGCCAATATTTATTCTTAAAGCATGGCGGCAAAATAGTTTTCTTTGGCCGCTTTGTCGCGGTGCTCCGGGTGTTTGTGGCAATTTTTGCTGGCGCCAATCGCATGAGTTGGCGGTCTTTTCTATTTTTCAACGTCGCAGGCGCAATTGTTTGGGCAACACTTTACGGTGCTGGTGCCTACTATTTGGGTGGGAAACTGCACTTCTTTACTCGGTATATAGCGATCGGCTCAGCGCTGGCCGCCGTGATTTTAGTCGCCGCGGCAGTGATTTTCCTGCGAAGACAGGAGGACCGATTGCAAGGCGAAGCCGAACGAGCGCTGCCTGGGCCGTTGAGAACCCCGTAGGCGGACTATGGCGCCGCTCGGGCTCAAACGTCCCAAGCCCCGATGATCGGCCGCACAGAAGAGGTGATCGCCGTCGCAAGTCCGCTTTTGGTAATACGGATACTCCGCTTAGCGCGGTGTCCTGGGCGTCACAACCTGAATCCGAACTTGCGCGGAATTCGGAATGGTACGAAGCGAGCAAGGTTCGCGCGTTGCGTCGGCGCAAGAAAAACTATTACACCAACCACCAACGCGAATGCGAACGGCAGAGGCTCAGATATCAAATTGAGAAGGGCGCCCGTGTGGCTCAGCAGCCGCGCCTGCCTTTGTGCGCTATTGGACCGAAGCGGACGTATGTGGCGACGTCTTTACTGTACCACTACGGTTGTACCGACCGGTACCCGGTTATAGAGATCTGCGATGTCCTCGTTCCTCATCCGGAAACAACCGGATGATTCCGCCTCGCCGACCGAATCCGGATCGTTCGAGCCGTGAATCCGGTAGAGCGTACTGCCGAGATACATCGCGCGCGTGCCGAGCGGATTGTCCGGATCGCCGCCCTTCATGTGCCTCGGCACATCCCTTTGCCGCGCGATCATCTCCGGTGGCGCCGTCCAATCTGGAAATTCTTTTTTTGCGGTGATCTTGTGCGTGCCCTTCCACTGGAAGCCGGCCCGGCCGACACCGATGCCGTAGCGTAGCGCCGAGCCGCCGCCTTGAACGAGATAAAGCCGCCGCTCTGTCGTGTTGATGACGATGGTGCCTGGCGCATACTTACTGTCATAACGCACGGTGGTGCGGCC
>DASXLC010000052.1:0-32388 GCA_036496445.1 Pseudolabrys sp.
GCGGCCTTGCTCAAGCTGCCAAAAGTGATGCGGATCGCGCTTGGGCCCCGCATCCTGCGTGCCGATACCGCAGCAGTGGCGGCACTCGCTCTGGTCCAGGCCGTGCTGGGCGATTGGCGATCCCCGGCTGCGAAGATATGATAACAACAGGTCCCAGCAGGCCGGACTTGTGCTAGAGTCGTGCGCAGCTTTGGGGGGTTCCCATGATGACTTGGTCTCGTTGTCTTCGGTCCTTTGCGGTTGCTGCTTTGGTTGTGACCGGGGCGGTCACATGTGCGGCCGCCGCGGGTTGGTTGGAAAAGAGCATCTATCTGATTGGGCCGCGGTATGACGGCGTTCTGCCGCCCTGCGAGGCCGGCCTCGACACCATCACCTACCGCTTTGCGCAGAAGGAAGGCCGGTTCTGGAATTCGGACCTGCAGATCCTCAGCTTTGAGCGGGTGCGGGAAATCGCCTTCCGGCCCTGGGCGCCGCAAACGGTTCCACGGCGCTTCTGTACCGCAGTCGCCGCGGTCAGTGATGGGCACAAACACACCGTGAATTACTCCATCGCCGAGGACGCCGGAATGATCGGGATGACCTGGGGGGTCGAGTGGTGCGTCGTCGGACTCGATCGCAACTGGGCGTACAACCCAGCCTGTAAGATGGCGCGGCCTTAGGCAAACGTGCCACGGCGATCACCGTTTATCCTCTTTTGTTCTTGAGCTGTTCCGGTGAAACGGTATCCTTTCAAGGGAACCGCTGCGTTACGTCAATTTCCGATTTGTTCTCATGCCCGGACGAAGAGGGCATTTTGGTAGAGGCGCCGTATGAGTTGTCGCATGGGCCGGTGGGCTCATATCGTCACCGTTGCCGCCAGCTTTACAGCCGTCTGCACGATTGGTGCCTCCGGGCAGGAACGCCGCCAAGGTGAACCCGGCCGCTTCGATTTTTACGTGTTGGCACTGTCGTGGTCACCGTCCTATTGCGAGGCTGCGCGGGACCGCAGGCCCAACCGGGCACCAGACCGGCAATGCGCCGGTCGTCCATTTGCGTTCGTGGTGCACGGACTTTGGCCCCAATACGAGCGGGGCTTTCCTTCGTACTGCCAGGTGCCGGCGCCCCGGCTCGACAGGTCTATCGTAGGAAGGATGCTCGACGTGATGCCGAGCCCGGGCCTGATCTTTCACGAGTGGGATCAGCACGGGACCTGCTCCGGACTTTCGGCCCACGTCTACTTTGAAACCGTCCGCAAGGCGCAGGCGGCCGTGAAAATCCCGTCGGACTATCTGGACTTGAGCAGGCCCATCGCAGTTGCGCCTGGTGAAGTGGCCGACGCCTTCGTCAAGGCCAACCCGGGACTTTCGCGCCGGGCAATGGCGGTCTCCTGCGACGGCAAGAGGCTGACTGAAGTGCGCGTGTGTTTTGCCAAGGATCTTTCATTCCGCGACTGCCCGGAAATCTCGCGCCGCGCCTGCCGTCTCGACAGGGTAGCGATGCCGGCAGTGCGCGGCAGATGAGCGGCACCACGCGCACGCGCGCACGCGCTATGTCATAACCCGGCGAGGCGGCCGATGACGGCTATCGTTTAGGCAGGTTTCTGTCGTGAATTATCAGCACGAATTCCACGCTGGCAATTTCGCCGATGTGTTCAAGCATGCCATCCTTTGTCGCATCCTGCACCACTTGCGTGGGAAGCCGGCAGCATTCCGTGTGATCGACACCCACGCCGGCGCTGGCCTCTATGATCTCGCCAGCGATAAAGCTGCACGCGGGGGCGAATGGCAGGGCGGGATCGGGACGCTGATGGCCGCGCGAACCTCGGAAGCGGTCACGGCCCTGCTTTCGCCCTACCTCGAGGTCGTTCGCGCAGTAAACGACAGCAACCGGCTCCGGATCTATCCCGGATCACCGGCGCTTGCGCGCGCCTGGCTGCGCCCGCAGGACACGTTGGTTGCCTGCGAGCTGGAGCCTGGCTCTGCAGCCGCATTAAGCCGCAATCTGCGTGGCGACGTCCGTATCAAAACGCTGACGATGGACGGCTGGACTGCGCTGAACGCCTATGTGCCGCCAAAAGAACGCCGTGGTGTGGTGCTGGTCGATCCACCGTTTGAGGCAAGCGACGATTTCACGCATCTTGCCAGTGGGTTGTCGACAGCACACCGCAAATGGGCGACCGGGATCTACGCCCTCTGGTACCCGATCAAAGGGCGCAGCGAGCCTGAGGCCCTTGCCAAACGGCTGCGTCGCCTGGCGATCCCAAAGGTCCTGCGGATCGAGCTTCTGGTGTCAGCCCTGAGTGACCCGTCGCGGCTCAATGGGGCCGGGATGATCGTCGTCAACCCGCCATGGACCTTGGAAAACGAGCTTTCTACGCTGCTGCCAGCCCTTGCCGGCCTCCTTGGGCGCGACGGTGCGGGCCGTTTCCGGCTTGACTGGCTTGGTGTTCATGGCCCCTCGGTCTCGCAATGACTGCGCGGCCTCTTTCCACAGGCTCGCAGTTGGTGTGTAGTTCCGCATTGGCAGTGACGTTCCGCCTCCTGTGGGGGCCGGCGGAGTTGACTGAGGCCATTGTCGGCCGACGCCTTCCCCGATTGTGAATGTCCAGCCGAGCTGCCGTGCGTGGGGCCGGCGGCGGAGCAGTTGGGGAGAGGAGTTTTCCCGATGGCGCAAACGGGTGTCGTGAAGTTCTTCAATGGTGAACGGGGCTATGGCTTCATTAAACCAGATGACGGCGGACGTGACGTGTTCGTTCACATCACCGCGGTGGAACAAGCGGGATTGAAGGGACTGAATGAGGGGCAGCGGATCAGCTTCGACGTTGAACCGGACAAGAAGGGCAAAGGCCCCAAAGCGGTCAACCTCGTGGTTACCGGTTAGCTGGATACGAACTGCGCGTGCCGCCGGCGCGCGCAACATCTCGAACTGAATTCGGGCCAGGCGCGTGGCAGCGTTTCGTTCATGCGGCCGCAGTCCGTTTTCTATTTTTGAAATTCCGCCTCACGTCTAGCGGGAAAGTCCACGCTTGCTGAGGTCACAATGAAACGCGCACGGAACTTTCAGACTGAGATGCGTTTGCAAAATAAAAACCCCGGACAATGGGCCGGGGTTTTTCGCACAGATGCGAGCGGCGTCAGAAGTGATAGTTCAAACCAAGGCGCAGGTAGTTTGCGTGCAGGCCATTGTCGACGCCGGTGATCGTATAGGCGCGGCTGCCGAGATCCATGTAGAGATACTCGACCTTCGCCGACCAGCTGGGCGTAAAGCCGACCTCCATACCGACGCCGCCGGTCCAACCAACAAGAGTCTTGCTTTCGTCGAGGTTGCCTAGCTCTGCTTTGAGCTCACCGTAGGCGAGACCGGCCGTTGCGAAGAGCAAGACGTTGTTGATTGCGAAGCCCGCGCGACCACGAAGAGTTCCGAACCACGGATTGGAGAACTTGTACGGCGCGAAAGTGTCGTCGGCTGCGCTGGCCTGGATATCGGTTTCGCCGCCCAGCACGAATTGGCCAATTTGCCAATTGTATCCGAGTTGGCCGCCGCCAGCGACTCCGCCCGGATTGAAGCCGCTGTTCGTGACCTTGCCCCACTCGTAGCCGATGTTGAGACCGGCATAGAAGCCGTTCCAGTTATAGACGCTCGCGGGCGGTGGATAATACGGCGCCGGACCACGCGGAAGATCGGCAGCGGCGGCCGCACCGGCGGTCGTTACAGCCGCCACGGAAATCGCCAGGATCCTATTCTTCATATTACCCTCCATTCCCTCCCTCCTGTGCGGCATGGATGCATGGAGGGGACGCGCCGTTGCATCGGCGAAAGCTCGTCATTTTCGTGGGGGATTTATCGGGCCTTTTACGTTAAACGGTTATGAATCGCTAACGATCGGTGGTCGGTATCCCTAAAGAACCCTTATTTTTAGGCGTTTTTCTTCGCCTCTATTTACCATGTGCGGTGAGGCCGCATTTACTATAACGGCAAGACCGCGCGCTGAGTGGCGCCGCGAAACGCCGGCAAGTAAGACAAGCCGCACCGGATTTTTCGGTCATGGCAGACGACATTGCAAAGAATGCGCCACGCGCGGCGCTCATCACTGGCGCAGGCCGTCGCATTGGTGCGGCCATCGCGCTGACACTCGCGCGCGCAGGCTATTCGGTCGTGCTGCACGCAAATAGCTCGCGCGAGGATGCGGAGAGGCTTGCGGCTGCAATCGCGGGAGCAGGCGGACATGCCAGCGTTGTGCTTGCCGACCTCGCCGACCACGAGGCGGTGCGCGGGCTCGTTCCTGCGGCGGCGGCGTTCGGCCAGCTGACACTCCTGGTCAACAACGCGGGCGAGTTTGAGCCCGACGACATTGAAACGCTTTCGCCCGCGCGCTTCCAGCGCGCTGTCGCCGTGAATCTCGCGGCACCGCTGTTTCTTGCGCAGGCTTTCGCCTCGCAGGTTACGGCCGGTATCGACGCATCCATTGTCAATATCCTCGACCAGCGCGTGCTGAAGCCCAACCCGCGCTTTTTCTCATACACATTGAGCAAGAGCGCCTTGTACACCGCCACCACCACGTTGGCGCAGGCATTGGCACCAAGGCTTCGGGTCAATGCGGTTGCACCAGGGCCGACGCTGCCGAGCGCGCGCCAGACGGATGTGCAATTTTCCGCACAAGCGGAGAGTTTGCCGCTTCAGCGCGGCCCGCGGCCGGACGACATCGCGGCCGCCGTGCTTTATCTTGCGCAAGCCAGGAGTGTCACAGGCGTCACGCTGCCTGTCGATGGAGGCCAGCATTTGTCCTGGCGAACTTCCGACAGCGAGGTCGTGGAGTAGCTTGTGCGGCGCATGACCCTGAAAACTGGCTACCGGCTTTCCGATCAGACCATGCGGAAATGAAACAGCGCACTATCTACTTTCCATGAATGGCACCAACAAAGATATCGATCCGGCAAGCGAGCTGCGCGAGGAGGACGAAGAGCCCTCACTGCCGGAATTGGATCTCGAAAGCGCGTCCGCTGGCACACTCGCTGCGGGACGCGCCGCAATCATGCGCTTTGCCAAGGTGGCTCCGTCCGCCGCTGGCGTATATCGGATGATCGACGTCCACGGTGACGTTCTCTACGTCGGCAAAGCCAAAAACATCAGGAAGCGCGTAACGGCTTATGCGCGTCCTGCCGGCCATGACAGCCGTATTGCGCGCATGATTGCCGCAACCGTGACGCTGGAATTCGTCACGACCAAAACAGAGACCGAAGCACTGTTGCTCGAAGCCAACCTGATTAAACGGTTGCGACCCCGATTTAATGTCCTCTTACGTGACGATAAATCATTCCCCTATATACTGATCACATCCGACCATTGGGCGCCGCAGATCCTGAAGCATCGCGGCGCTCGCACGCGGGCAGGTCACTACTACGGCCCTTTTGCCTCGGCAGGCGCGGTCAATCGTACGATCAACGCTTTGGAACGCGCCTTCCTGTTGCGTTCCTGTTCGGATTCGTATTTTGAGGCGCGCACACGACCGTGCCTGCTTTACCAGATCAAACGCTGTTCGGCGCCCTGCACACGCGAGATCGATTTCGCCGGCTACAAGGAACTCGTTCGCGAAGCGAACGACTTTCTTTCCGGGCGCAGTCAATCGGTGCAGAGGCAACTGGCGGGCGAAATGGACAAAGCCTCGGCCGCGCTCGATTTTGAGCGTGCCGCGATCTACCGCGACCGCCTGTCGGCATTGTCGGCAATCCAGTCGCACCAGGGGATCAACCCGCGCAGCCTGGAAGAGGCCGACGTCTTCGCCGTGCATCAGGCCGGCGGCTATTCGTGCGTTGAAGTGTTTTTCTTTCGCACCGGACAGAATTGGGGGAATCGCGCATACTTTCCGAGAGCCGATCGCGCCTTCGGCCCGGGCGAGGTGCTGGGCGCCTTCCTGGCGCAATTCTATGACGACAAGCCGCCGCCGCGTTGCATCCTCGTGTCGCACGATTTTGAGGAGCGTGAGCTCCTGGCGCAGGCGTTGACGACGAGGAGCGAGCGCAAGGTAGAAGTTTCGGTGCCGCAACGTGGCGAGCGGAAGGACCTGGTGCAGCACGCGCTCGCCAATGCCCGTGAGGCGCTGGCGCGCAAGCTCGCTGATACATCTTCCCAGCAAAAACTGCTTGCGGCCCTGACAGCAATATTCTCGCTACCGCACACGCCGCGCCGCATCGAGGTCTATGACAACAGTCATATCAGCGGGAGCAACGCAGTCGGCGCCATGATCGTCGCCGGTCCGGATGGCTTTCGCAAAAATCAGTACCGTAAATTCAACATCCGTTCGACCCAGCTCAGCCCCGGCGATGACTACGGTATGATGCGAGAAGTTTTGCAGCGACGGTTCAAGCGGCTGCTGGAAGAAAACCCGCGCACGACGGCGGGCGATGGTCTTGCCGCCGTCTTCGAAGGCGATGATGGCGATCAGCCATGGCCGGACCTGGTTCTGATCGATGGTGGGCAAGGCCAACTCAAGGTGGCGCAGGAGACGCTGAGCGCGCTCGGGGTTGCCGATGTGCCGCTTGTCGCAATCGCCAAGGGGCCTGATCGCGATGCCGGCCGCGAAACTTTCTTCATGGCGGGCCGGGACCCATTCAAATTGCCGCCGCGCGATCCTTTGCTCTATTTCATCGAGCGGTTGCGCGATGAAGCCCATCGCTTCGCCATCGGCTCGCATCGGGTGAGGCGCAAAAAAGATATTCGCGAGGCCGGACTGCAGGAAATTCCGGGGATCGGCCCGACCCGCAAGCGAGCCTTACTGCGCCATTTTGGCACTGTGAAAGCCATCGAGCGGGCGAGCCTGCCCGATCTCGCCCAGGTCCCCGGAATTAATGCGGAGACTGCGCGAAAGATATATGAGTTCTTCCACGAGTCAGTGGCTCACTAGACGGGAAGCGACAATGATCATTCAGCGTCAGGAAGACGTCACCAAAGTGGTGACGGAAGCCTTCAAGAACACGCAGCCTCCGCGTTTGCGGGAAATCCTCGTATCACTTGTGACGCATCTGCACGCGTTTGCGCGCGATGTGCACCTCACTGAAGAGGAGTTCGAGAAGGCGGTGCAGTACGTCGTAAGGCTCGGACAGAAGACCGACGATAAGCACAATGAAGTCGTGCTGATGTCGGGCTCACTTGGCTTCTCTACGCTGATCTGCCTTCTCAACAACGGCAACAAGGGGCAGACAGAGACCACTGCCAATTTGCTTGGGCCATTCTGGCGCTTGAATTCACCTCGCACGGAAAACGGAGCCTCGATCGTGCGGTCGCCGACGCCGGGGCCGGCACTTTTCGTCAATTGCTCGGTCAAGGATCACAATGGCAAGCCGATCGCGGGCGCCGAAGTCGACATCTGGCATTCCTCGCCGGAAGGGTTCTATGAGCAGCAGGATCCCAAGCAGGCGCCGATGAATTTGCGCGGAAAATTTGCGACAGACGCGCAGGGTCGCTTCGGTTTCCGCAGCGTTAAACCAGCTGGTTATCCAATTCCTGTCGACGGGCCGGTTGGCGACCTCGTGCGCGCCACCGGGCGGCACAACTACCGGCCGGCGCATCTTCATTTTCTGATCTTCAAGGAAGGTTTTAAGACCCTGATCTCGCAGATCTATGTCAATGATGACGACAAACTTGAAACTGACGTGCAGTTCGGCGTGACGCGTGCACTGGTCGGAAACTACGTCCGCCACGACGGGCCGGCGCCGGCGAGCGACGTTGAAGGCGAGTGGTATTCGCTCGATCAGACTTTCGTGATGGAGCCGGGTAAAAGCCGCCTCCCCAAGCCCCCGATCCAATAAAGGTTGGTAGTCAGTGGGGGATTCAATCATAGCGACGGTTGACCTGATCGCGGCGCGGGTGTTCCTTTCCCCGCATGAATGCGATGAGTTCCCGCCCGCTGCCGGCGCGCCCGCTCGCCCTGCCGAATATCCTGACTTATGCGCGAATCGCCGCTGTACCGGTGGTGGTCGGATTGATTTTTTGGCAGAGCATTTTCGAAGGACCTTTATGGCTGCGCTGGGTGGCGCTTGCGATCTTCATATCAGCGGGCGTGACCGACATTCTGGATGGCTATCTCGCCCGGACCTGGGGGCAGCAGTCCTCGCTGGGCCGCATGCTCGATCCGATTGCCGACAAGTTGCTGGTCGCGTCCTGTCTGCTCATGTTGGCGGCGGAGGACACCATTCGTGGCTGGAGTCTGCTGGCGGCGGTCATCATTCTTTGCCGCGAGATTCTGGTATCGGGTCTGCGCGAGTACCTCGCCGAGCTTCGGGTGGGCGTGCCGGTGACGCGGCTCGCCAAGTGGAAGACCACCGGGCAGATGGTTGCCGTCGGATTTCTCATCGCAGGTGAAGCCGGCGACAAGATTATACCCGTTGTTACCGAGATCGGGATCTTGCTTCTGTGGCTTTCGGCGATCCTGACGCTGTACACCGGCTGGGACTATATGCGCGCCGGCCTGCGCTATATGATTGATGAATGAGCGTAAAACTGCGGTATTTCGCCTGGGTGCGCGAACGTATCGGCAAGCCTGAGGAAACGGTCGATGTGCCGCCAGGCATCGCAACAGTCGCCGAACTGATGGTGTGGCTCGGCTCGCGTGGCGAGGAGTACGCCTACGCATTCAAAAACGCGAAGGTAATCCGTGCCGCCATCGATCAAAAGCACGTACGCCCCGATACGGCGATCGAAGGTGCCCGTGAAATCGCGTTTTTCCCGCCTATGACAGGCGGATAGCCTCGCCATCGCCGGCGGGCTACATTGAGAACATGAAGGCAACTGTACGCCTGCAGCGCGAGCCGTTTGACGCCGCCGTGGCAGCGGCCGAGCTCGCGCGCAGCCACGAGGATGTTGGCGCCCTGGTGACGTTTACAGGCATTTGCCGCGGTGACGAAAACGGCAAGCCGATTGCGGCGCTTACCCTCGAGCATTACCCGGGCATGGCGGAAACCGAAATTGAGCGGCACGTCGCCGAAGCAATCGAACGATGGCCGCTTTTGGGCGTCACGGTCATTCATCGATATGGCCGCATCGTCCCCGGCGAAAATATTGTGCTCGTGGCAACCGCATCGTCCCATCGCGCCGCAGCGTTTTCGGCGGCTGAGTTCCTGATGGATTACCTGAAAACGCGCGCGCCTTTTTGGAAACAAGTCGAAATGGCAGAGGGAAAATCCTGGGTCGACGCCAGGACAATCGATGACGCGGCTGCCGAGCGCTGGTCGGTCCCGCGTCGCGGGCGAGAAGCGGCGGAATGAACGCGCACCGGACATCCGCCGGAGGGGCCGAAATGACTCCGATCGTGATCGCGGCTGTCGTGCTCATGGCACTCGTGGCACCCGGCGTCCAGCCCGCGGCGGCGACCGAAGTCACTTACTTTGAAGTCCCGCGAGGTGCGCATCCGCACGACGTAGCGCCCGCTCCCGATGGCACCATATGGTATACGGCACAGTCGCAAGGTGCGCTTGGTGTTCTCAACCCGAAGAGCGGGGAGGCGAGCCAGATTTCACTGGGCAAGGGTGCCGCGCCACATGGTGTGATCGTCGGGCCTGATCGTGCCGCCTGGATCACCGATGGGGGACAGAACGCGATCGTTCGCTTCGATCCCGCGTCCAAAGCCGTGAAGCTTTTTCGGCTGCCGGAAGAATTTCCCGGCGCCAATCTCAACACCGCGACCTTCGACCGCAAAGGTATTCTTTGGTTTACGGGTCAGAGCGGCGTCTATGGCCGTGTCGATCCGGCCAGCGGAAAAGTTGAGGCCTGGAAGGCGCCGAAAGGCGCCGGCACCTACGGCATTACAACGACGCCGAATGGCGACGTCTGGTATGCCTCGCTTGCGGGTGATCACATTGCCAAGATCGATACCGTGAGCGGGGATGCACTGGTGGTGCCACCGCCCAGACCCGGGGTTGGCCCCCGGCGTATTTGGTCGGACTCCAAGGGTCTGCTGTGGGTCAGTTTCTGGAACAGCGGCGAGGTCGGACGCTACGACCCGATGAGCAAGACCTGGAAAGTATGGAGTCTGCCCAAAAGCAAGGGCGGCTGTTACGCAATCTATGTCGACAACAATGACAAAGTCTGGGTGACCGATTTTGTCGCCAACGCCATCCACCGCTTCGATCCAGGGACCGAAACCTTTGAAAGTTTTCCGAGCGACAAGCGTGGCGCCTCAGTTCGGCAATTGCTTGGGCGGCCGGGCGAAGTGTGGGGCGCGGAATCCGGCGTTGACCGGCTGGTGATGGTCAAGGACTGACCTGCGGCAGGACCCTCCAATGCCGTTCGATTTAAACCTCAATCGACGATCTGCCCTCCATGTCTTCGCGGGTGGTGCGGCGCTTGCTGCAGGCGTCACGCCGGGATCTACGGCTGAAGCGCGGATCGATCGTCTGATCAAAGAAGCCCGCGGCAAAGGCCCTATTTCGCAAAGATTGGACTTTATTTCCGGTGCTCTGCGAGGCGTTCGCTACGAGGGCTATACGCTGATCGGAGGTCCACGGCGGCCGGAAAAGTTCGTGGTCCGCGACGACGCGTTCGATTGCGTCACATTCTGCGAAACCGTGCTCGCTGCCGCTATTGCCAACAATCGCGACGAATTCGATTCAGTCCTGCGCGGCGTCCGTTATCACGACGGTATCGTCACCTGGCGTGAGCGCAATCATTATTTCTTCGAATGGGGCCAGCACAACGTCGAGAACAAAACCTGCCGCTGGATCGACCTGGAAGGTGCCGTCGATATCAAAAAGATGGTCGATTCACAAAAGGGTCTCAGCAAGCGGCGATTTGCCATGCGTGTCATTCCGAGTGCCGCTTTTCTCGCCGGCAAAGGCAAGCTCGAAAGTGGCGACATCGTCGGGTTTGTGACGCGGCGGCCGGACCTCGACTATTTCCATGTCGGGTTCGTTGCCTTCGACAAAGCGGGCGGGTTGTTGCTGCGGCACGCGTCGCAAAGCCGCCATCGCGTGCTGGACGAGCCCATGGACCGTTTCGTAGCGGTCAATCGCGTACGGTATGTCACGCTGCTGCGGCCCCAGGAGCCGCACGCAATTGCTGGAAACGAATGAGGGTCAGGCCGCCACGGCTTTCGGCTTCACTTCCGACGTATAGTCGTCCATCAGCGTCTTGGTGATACCGCCGGGATTGAAATTCCAGTCGGCAATCTCTGCCACTGCGGTCACTTCCGCCGCCGAGCCGGTGATGAAGCATTCGGAAAAGCCCGTGAGCTCATCCGGCATGATGCGACGTTCGATCACCTCGAGGCCGCGTTTGCGGGCAAGTCCGATCACCGTCTGTCGCGTGATGCCATCGAGGAAGCAGTCCGCGATCGGCGTGTGAATCTTGCCGTCTTTGACAAAGAAGATATTCGCGCCGGTGCATTCGGCCACGCGCCCTTCCCAGTCCAGCATCATGGCGTCGGCGTAGCCCTTTCGCTCCGCCCTGTGTTTGGAGATGGTGCAGATCATGTAGAGGCCGGCAGCCTTGGCGCGACACGGCGCCGTCTTCGGATCGGGCCGTCGATACTCTGCGAGGTCGAGCCGGATTCCCTTCAGCCTCTGTTCGGGGTCGAAGTAGCTCGGCCATTCCCAGCTCGCAATGGCAAGATGGATCGTGTTGGTCTGCGCCGAGACACCCATCATCTCGGAGCCACGCCAGGCAACCGGGCGAACGTAGGCTTCTTTCTTGCCATTCTTGTCGACCACAAGCTTTTTCGCGGCATCGATTTCGGCGACGGAGTAGGGGATTTCGAAGTCGAGAATATTCGCAGACCGTTTCAGTCGCTCGGAATGTTCGGTGCTCTTGAAGATCTTCCCGGCGTAGGCGCGTTCGCCCTCGAACACACAACTCGCGTAGTGCAGGCCATGGCTCAGAACGTGGAGGTTGGCCTCGTTCCAGGGCACGAGCTTTCCGTCGTACCAGATGACCCCTTCGAGCCGGTCATAGGATTGAACAGCCATTGATCTTCTCCTTCACCACGTCCCTGCAAAACTCCGGCGCGCATGCCGTCGTAATCGCGCATTTTTCGCGCCCATTTCAACACTTTACGTCTCGGGGCAACACCCGGTATGAATGGGTCCGATCCGGACCTATCAGAGTCCTTTCAACTCCAGAGCAAAGGCGCCTTTCGGTACGATCCTTTCGTCCACTGGGGCGTTTTTGTAACATAAAAACAAAATATGTCAACATGGCTGACATAAATTTAAGCGACAAGGCGCGCGCTGGAACGAGCGTCACGGATCGCCGAGGTGGCGCGGTGGGGCACGCTGAACCTATCTGGGACATCATCGAGCTGCTCTTTTTTGCTTATCGCGATTTCGTTGGCGACCCGGACGAGGTGCTGCTCAAGCTGGGCTTCGGTCGCGCCCACCACCGGGTGTTGCACTTCGTCAATCGCAATCCGGGCATCAAGGTCGCTGACCTGCTCGAGATCCTCAACATCACCAAGCAATCACTTGGCCGCGTGCTCAAGCAATTGATTGACCAGGGTTACGTGTCACAGAAAGAAGGCGCGCATGATCGACGCCAACGTCTTTTATATGTGACGCCGAAGGGCGAGACCCTGGCCCTCAAGCTTGCCACCTTGCAGACGCAAAGAATTACCCGCGCGTTCGGTGAACTCGGCCCCAACGCTCATGAGGCGGCGCGCCGTTTTCTCACCTCCATGATCGATGCCGATAACCGCGACGGCGTGCTGCACCTGATTGCGCGCTCCGACCGCGCATCGAAAGCACGGGACTAGATGGGGGGAGGAGCCTCAGTAATGACGCTGCCCGCCACGCTTCCTGACGACGCGCCGCATTTGCTTGTGGTCGACGATGACCGGCGCATCCGCGATCTGCTCTCGCGCTTTTTGGCCGGCGAGGGCTATCGAGTGTCGACCGCCGAGACGGCCGCCGATGCGCGCTCCAGACTGAAAGGCCTGAGTTTCGATTTGCTCATTCTCGACGTGATGATGCCGGGAGAATCCGGCTTCGATCTGGCCAAGGCGATCCGCGGCGATTCCAATGTGCCAATCCTGATGTTGACCGCCCGCGATGCTGCTGAAAGCCGCATCAAGGGCCTCGAGATCGGCGCCGACGATTATTTGTCGAAACCCTTTGAGCCGCGCGAGTTGTCGCTTCGCATCGCTAACATCCTCAAGCGTGCGCAACCGGCAGCGCCGCAACCGGTGGAATCCGTACGCTTCGGGCCATTCGTTTATCATCTCGCTCGCGGCGAATTGCGCAAAGGCGATGAGATCATTCGGCTGACCGATCGAGAACGGGAAATGTTGCGCGTCCTTGCCGGCTCACCCGGCGAAACCGTGACGCGGCTCTCACTGGCGGGCAATGGAGGCTCGGTGAGCGAGCGTGCGGTGGACGTGCAGGTCAACCGGCTGCGGCGCAAGATTGAACTCAATCCCGCCAATCCGCTTTTCGTGCAGACCGTTCGGGGCATCGGCTACCGGCTGGTGATTACTTCATGACCAGCCTCGATATCACAAACGGTGTTCGCACTGCGCTGACGCGCCTGCGCGAAGCATGGGAGTGGTATGACGCCATTCCACCCGTACGAAAAATCCATAGCGCGCTTGGCCAGGTTGCCGATGGCTGGCGCAGGATCAGCCGCTGGCTCAACAGCGTGATGCCAAAAGGGCTCTATGCGCGCGCGTTGCTGATCATCATCGCGCCTATGGTGATCCTGCAATCGGTGGTCGCCTTCGTGTTCATGGAGCGCCACTGGAACGTCGTTACCCAGCGACTGTCCGCAAGCGTGGTGCAGGACATCGCGGCCCTCATCGACATCTATCGCGGATACCCGCAAGACGCCGATCAGGCCCAAATCCGTCGCATCGCGCAGGATCGCCTTGGTCTGGTGGTCGATTTCCTGCCGCTGGCCGATATGCCGCCACCCGGCCCCAAGCCGTTCTTTTCGCTACTGGATCAGGCATTGTCGGACCAATTGCGCAAGCAGATCGGGCGACCCTACTGGATCGATACGGTTGGCAAATCGGCGCTGCTTGAAATCCGCGTTCAGCTCGACAACACGGTGATGCGGGTGTTCGCGCGGCGCAGCGCGGCCTATGTCTCCAACTCGGAGATTTTCCTGCTTTGGATGGTTGGCACCTCAACGGTATTGCTCGCAGTCGCCATCGTTTTCCTGCGCAATCAAATCAAGCCGATCCTTCGGCTGGCTGATGCCGCAGAGAGTTTCGGTAAAGGGCGTGAGGTGCCGAACTTCCGTCCACGCGGCGCACGTGAAGTGCGGCGTGCGGCCGCCGCTTTCATTGAGATGAAGACCCGTATCGAGCGTGCGATGGAACAACGTACGGCAATGCTTGCCGGAGTGTCGCACGATCTGCGCACCGTCCTTACGCGCTTCAAGCTCGAGCTCGCCTTGATCGAAGACTCGCCGGAAGTCGACGCAATGAAGAAGGACGTCGATGAAATGGCGCGTATGCTGGAAGCATATCTCGCCTTTGCGCGGGGTGACAGCGGAGAGGCCGCGGCGCCAACTGACATGGCGGAGTTTCTGGAAGAGTTGCGACTCGATACCGAGCGCCACGGGCACAAGACCAGCGTCATATTCCACGGGCCGCCGATTGTTACGGTACGGTCGGCCGCATTCAAACGGTGTCTCGCCAACCTGGTCTCGAATGCCGCACGCCACGCGCCTTCGATCGCGATTGCCGGGCACCGCGATCACCGCTATCTCACGGTTACGGTTGATGACGACGGGCCGGGTATTCCGGCAGGTCTGCGCGAAGAAGTGTTCAAGCCTTTCCTTCGGCTCGACGGTGCGCGCAACCAGGATGAAGGCGGCACTGGCCTCGGACTCGCAATTGCGCGTGATATTGCGCGCTCCCACGGCGGAGATATTACGCTTGGGGATAGTCCGCTCGGCGGCCTGCGCGCGACAGTGCGCGTTCCTGTTTAAGCGGCTTCGGCTTCTTCGTCGCGCATGCGGTGTCGGCGGCGCCGGCCACGCAGGGCACACGGGATGGCACAAAGGTCGTCAAGGAAGCCGGCCCAGCGTTCGGCGCTGCTAAGGCCGCGATCGAGCGCCGCCATGGTGCGGTCGCGCCCTTCCTCCTCATCATCGATCCAGACGGATAGCACGCGCGCAAACATGAATGCCGCGCCTTGCGCGCGAAGCGCACCGCGCGGGCCAGACGCGCCAATTCCAGCAGCCTCCAGCATCCAGCGCTGCGATCGCACAGCCATTGTGTTCAGGGCAAATGCAAGACCGGGACTGCGCCGGGCCGAACACATGATTGAGCGAACCGCATCTTTGTAGGGAGCGTGAGCGTCCAGTCGGCGCATCAACACGTCGAAAAGACGCTCGCGCGCCGGCTCCTCGGCCATGTCGACGTCGCCGCCGGCAAGTACCGTGCGGTCGATTTCCTTGATATGCGCGCCGAGGATGGCGAGTGTCGAGCCGAATTCAGCACGCAATTGCGAGAGCTTGATTCCGGCGCGGCCAGCCACTTCGGCAAGCCCGACCTGTTCGAAGGAGCGTTCGGCAAGCAGCGCCATCAGCGCAGCAATTGCCTTGTCGCGGTCAGTCGTCCCGCGCGACGTGGGTGCGGGTGTAGGTGCAGGTGGGGTCTTGCGTCGACGCTTGGACTTGCGGGCCATGACCGCCTCCCATGGGCAATTCGTATGATCTCTGCCTTTTAATGTAGGCCCGCAATGGCGACCGTTCTAGGGCCAGACTCTAGCCGGCGAGTTCGCGCGAGCGGCGGGTTGCAGCCACAATGGCCTCTGCCAATAAATGGCCGAAGCCACCGGGTCCCATGAGGACGTCGAGGGCGGCTGCAGTTGTCCCGCCTGGGGAAGTTACATTTTCCCGCAGGGTCGCCGCGTCGAGTTCCGAACGATGCATCAGCTCGGCGGAACCGGCGACGGTTTCGCGGGCGAGGCGGGTCGCGAGAGCCGGTGGCAGGCCAGCCGCAATTCCGGCGTTCGCCATGGCTTCTGCCAGCAGAAACAGGTAGGCCGGGCCCGATCCGGACAGGGCGGTGACTGCGTCCATCAGCGCTTCGTCACCGATCCATTCGACCTTACCGATGGCCGCGAGCAGATCGGATGCCTGCTTACGCTGACGTGTCGAAACCCTGGTGTTGCCAAAGGCGACGCTGATGCCACGGGCAATGGCGGCCGGCGTGTTCGGCATGGCACGTACAATTGCCGCTCCCGGCGGCAATGACTTTTCGAGAAAATCAATCGTCCGACCGGCCATGATCGACACCACGAGCGTGGCGCTGCCAAAATACCTCGCAAGCGGAGACAACGCTTCGGGCGCGCCTTGCGGCTTGACGGCGATCACAATTGCGCTCGCCGCGGCCGCTTTGCCTTTTGGATTGAGCTTCAGCCCGCGCCGGGCGAGAGCCTTTACTGTCTTGCCCGGGTGCGGCTCGATGACCGTGATTTGTTTCGGCTTAAGACCGCGCGCGATCCAGCCCTCAAGCATGGCGCTGCCCATCTTGCCGGCACCGACCAGGACGAGACGGCCTGAGAATTTTCGTAGAGGTTTGGACACGGCTGTCATCATTGCGCAATGATAGCGGCAAATCCGGCGTCATGCCCGGCCATTGGCGTCCGAAGGACGGCGTGCCTTGGCACACTTATGTGCCGGGCATCCGACAAGCCCGCCATGACACGCAGAAGTTATGCCTCGCCCGAGGTCTCAAACATGGCGGCATCGAGCGCGTCGCGCGCACCTTTGCCGGCCCAGACCACGAATTGAAAAGCGGTGAAGTAGCGCTCGCAAGCCTCGAGTGCGGTGCCGAGGAGGGCCTCGCATTGCTTCCCGGACGCTTCGGTGCCCCCAGCCAGGACCAGCGCATGGCGAAACATCATGATGCCTTCATTGTTCCAGTGATCAAAATGTCCGACCCAAAGCCGTTCATTGATCAGCGAAATCAGCGTCTGCACCTCGGCGCGCCTGCGCTCGGGGACCCGCAAATCAAAAGCGCAAGCCAGATGGAGGGCTTCGATGTCGCCCATCCAGGTGTAGGAAAGCTGGTAGTCGGTCCAGCGCCCGGTCACTAGGATGGTAATTTCGTCATCGCTCGCGCGCTCGAATGACCAGTCGTTGCCGGTCGCCAGGCGTTCCACAACATCGAGAGGATTGATGCGCGGTTCTTCCGCATAGCTTGTCAGGGACATGACGTCTCCGCTTGGCCGAGTGGAGCGAGAGGAAACGCACGCCACCGAACGCGCAGGGCAGAGGGCAGACCCGAGATGGGCCCGGACCGATAGTTTGACGCAGGGGTTACGGGATGCCTTGACGGCGAGGACGAATCACCAAGCGATTCGACTATAACCTGACTGATTCCGCTCGCCAAAGGCATCGTTAAAGCCAATGAGCCGTGATTTGCCCGTCATAGGCAACCGCGTGGATTCGACTCTCCACAGCCAATGCTGCGGCAACATGAATCAGCAGTGGATAAATCCGCTCCGGTTATTCCGGGGCGCGAGCCGAAGGGGCCGCGCGAGGCGGGGTTTTAGTCGAACAGGCTCGACACCGACTCTTCGGCCGCTGTGCGCCCGATCGCCTCGCCGATCAGCGATGCGATTTCAAGAATTCGGATGTTACCGGCTGCCTGGATTTCTTTCGTCGGCTGAATCGAGTCAGTAATGACCAGTTCCTTCAGCCGAGAACCAGCGATGCGCTTGACTGCGCCGCCGGAAAGCACGCCGTGACTGATATAGGCGTAGACCGCCTTGGCCTTGTTCTCGAGGAGGGCGTCAGCGGCGTTCACAAGAGTGCCACCGGAATCGACAATGTCGTCCACCAGCACGCACGTATAACCGGCGACGTCGCCGATAACGTTCATCACTTCGGAGTCGCCGGCGCGTTCGCGCCGCTTGTCGATGATGGCGAGCGGCGCGTTGATACGCTTTGCCAGCCCGCGCGCACGCACCACGCCGCCGACGTCGGGCGACACGACCATCACGTTGTCGAGCTTAAACCGCTCCCTGATATCCCGTACCATCACCGGCGAGGCGTATAGATTGTCGGTCGGAATATCGAAAAATCCCTGGATCTGTCCCGCATGGAGATCGAGCGTCATTACGCGGTCTGCGCCGGCGCGGGTTATCAGATTGGCGACCAGCTTGGCCGAGATCGGCGTGCGCGGGCCGGGTTTACGATCCTGACGGGCATAGCCGAAATACGGAACCACAGCAGTGATGCGACGCGCGGACGACCGACGCAGGGCGTCAATGATAATGAGCAACTCCATCAGGTGGTCGTTGGCAGGGAACGACGTCGACTGGATCACAAAAAGATCGGCGCCGCGCACGTTTTCCTGAATTTCGACGAAGATCTCCATATCGGCAAAACGCCGCACGACCGCCTTTGTCAGCGAGAGCTTGAGATACGCGGCGATGCCCTCGGCCAGCACGGGATTGGAATTGCCGGCGACGAGCTTTATCGCTCCGTTCTTGCCCGACATCCTTAATCCTCGCCCTCACTCCCGCCACAGGCGGCGTGGTCATAACAAGGCGGACAGGGCCCGGCAATATGGCTGGAATGGTTGTGCCGAAGCTTTCGTCGAAAGGATGAAATGCCGCGTTAGCGGCTCGATGCCGCCAATGTCAGCGTCTCGCCCTCGGAAAGAGCCGCAGACGGCCGGCGTCGCGGCAGTGGCAGCGGCTCGGCGCTGTCAACGTCCGGGGATTCCCCCGTATCCAGCGATATCGGATCGGCCTGCGGACGGGAAATGCGGAATATTCCGGCGGCTTCGGGCGAGGCTTCGTTCGGGCCGCTCAGCGCCACCTGGGCTTCCACTGCCGGCGGTGAGGTCCCGGGAGCAATATCGGGTGAGGTCAGGAATGCAGCGAGCTGATCCATACTGGTGCGGGCAATCCGCTGCAGCATGACGTCATCGGCTGCCGCCCAGGCGTCGCGGTGACGTACCTTGGCGGTTTCTTCGCCACTGATGCGCAGGGCGCGTTGTTCTTCCTGATCGAATACGTCCCACACCCACGAGACCGTCGTTTGGCGCTTTGTCACTTTCACCGCGAGATAGCCGCGCACGCGGTAGGCCGAAGGCTGCTCGCGAGAAATCACCGCGAGACGACGGGCCTGTGCCTCATCATTGAGATCTCGCACCAGTTTCTGGAACTGGCCGGGCGGCAGACCGTCGAGAGAGTCGAAGGCAACGCTGGCGCCGCGCGGCTGCGCGATTGAGACTGTCTGATTGTCGGGGTTGCAACCGCCAAGCGCCAATGCGCAGGCGGCGACCAAGAATGCGCCGGGACGCGAAATGCGCCGCACCGCGCCAATGCGGCGACCCCAACTCCACTCCATCGACGACCCCACTGGCCTGGAATTTGTCTTTAATTCTCTTCGGCCGGGGTAAAGCGTAGCGGCAAGGGCGCCTTCGAGTCCAGCGCAACAGGTGCCGCCTGTCAGTCAGTCAGCGCAATGGCGTTGACATGGCGTCCATAGTCTGGCTCGCCCCTTTGCGTTGTGCGCCGGTAGCTGAAGAACCGCTCAGGTTCGGCATAGGTACACAGCCCAAGATCTTCGAACTGAGCGATACCCACGCCGCGAACCCGTTCGGCGATATAGCCGGTGAGGTCGAACATGGCGTGTCCATCTCGCTGCGCCGGCACGAAAAAGCGTGCATTGCCGGAATCCGCCGCGACGAAGCGCTCGACAAATTCAGGCCCGACCTCGTAGTTCGGCTGCCGGATGGTGGGGCCGAGTGCAGCCACGATACGATTGCGGCCGGCGCCGAGCCGCTCCATTGCGGCAATGGTCGCTTCGATCACGCCCGTGAGCGCGCCGCGCCAGCCAGCATGCGCGGCGCCGATCACGCCTGCCTCACTGTCGGCGAACAATAGTGGCCCGCAGTCGGCGGTCGATACGCCGATCGCCAATTGGGGTACGCGGGTGACGATGGCATCCGCGCGAGGGCGGTTCTCGTGTGTCCACGGCTCATCGGCCACAACAACGTCAGGCGAATGGATCTGATACGCCGTCAGCAGCCGGTCTGCTTTCACGCCCAGCGCCGCCGCCATGCGCGTGCGGTTCTCGGCGACCTTTTCAGGCGCATCGTTGGAGCCGACGCCGCCATTGAGTGAAACATAGACGCCTTGCGACACGCCGCCGGATCGCGTGAAGAAAGCGTGGCGAATGCGCGCGAGGGTGGCAAGTGAGGGAGCCTGCAGCATCAATTTTCGTCCGGCAGTCAAAGAGTCGGGGCAACGGCATAGATAGTGCGCGCAACCGCGCGAGGCTAGCGCATCAGACTTCAAGGCCGGGCAGCACGCCAACCGACGGATGTGCGAAAGCGGCGACTTTGAACAATTCACCCATGGCGGTGCGGTTTTGGCCGATTAGCCGCGCGAGCGCTTCGTCGATTTCCCCGGCGCGCGCACGATCGGCTTTAAGTGTGGTGGCGCGCTGTTCGATGCCAAGCCGCCGTAGAAATTGCGATTGTTCGATAGGTCCAAAACCCCTTACGCCCATAGCCTCGACGGCGCGCGCCAGGGACTGAAAATCCACGTGAGCGGTGAGGTCCAGGCTGCCAGGGAAAGTCAGGGGATCGGCATAGGCGTGCTGGCCCACGGCCTGCAACGTCTCGCCCAGGCCGGTTTCGGTATGGCCATAGTCGATGACAAGGCCAGCGCCGCGGTTGTCGGCGATGCACCGGCCGAGGTCGATTGCCGCGGTGTCGGCGCGCCATTCGAAGATCGCGCCCGCGCGCGGCGCCCGCAAGGCCGGCGGCAACAGCGTCTGAAAAAACGGCATCGGCTCGGGTGCGATCGTGAAGGCGAGCTCCCCGTTCGGATCAATCTGGATCCGGCGCTCGTGCCAGCCCCGCTCGGTCTTGATGGCCTGGTTGACCGGCAGTGCGTCAAAAAATTCATTGGCAAGGATGATGGCCGGACCTTTCGGTACGTCGGCGAGAGTGGCGTGCCAAAATATCGGGACGCCGGCATCTTCGAGTGTCTTTTCCTGCTGCGCCTGCAGCAACGGGCTGACCTCGACCAGGTGTGCTACGACCGCAGTTCGGAATTCCGGTACAACCTTCACCGCGCGCAAGGCATCTTTCATCATCGTGCCGCGGCCAGGACCGAGTTCGATCAATCGCACGTTTTCTGGCGCGCCCATCTGCTTCCACACGGCGGCGACCCAGAGGCCGATCAGCTCTCCAAACATCTGGCTGACTTCCGGAGCAGTGATGAAATCGCCGCGTGCGCCAAACGGATCATGCGTGGTGTAGTAGCCATGTGCAGGGTCAAACAGGCAGAGCGCCATATATTCGGCGACCGGCATCGGCCCTGCCAAGGCAATGCGCCGGCGAATTTCCATCTCCAGCGGCGAGCGGACCTCCACTACCGGCTCCGGAACGGCGGCTGCTTCATTGCGTAGACGATGAAACAGACGCCGGCGAGAAACAGCGGCACCGACAGCAGTTGCCCCATGGTCGCGCCGCCCCACAGAAAACCGAGCTGGGCATCCGGTTCGCGGAAGAACTCGCAGAACGTACGTGCGATGGCATAGCCGACGGCAAAGCAGCCGATAATCAGGCCGGGCCGCTTCAACGCGCCGGCACGCATCAGGACGGCGAGAACCACGAGCAGCACCAGGCCTTCCAGTGTCGCTTCATAGAGCTGGCTCGGATGTCGCGGCAGCGGCCCTCCGTTTGGAAATATCATCGCCCACGGCACGTCGGCGGGACGTCCCCACAATTCGCCATTGATGAAATTGGCAATGCGGCCGAGAAACACCCCGATCGGTCCAACTGCACAGGTAATATCCCCGACGGAGAGGATCGGGATGCCGCGCTTGTAGCCGAAAAGCACGACCGCAACCACGCAGCCGGTGAACCCGCCATGGAATGACATGCCGCCATTCCACAATTGTACGATCTCGGCCGGGTGCTCGAGGAAGTGCGGCAGATTGTAGAACAGCACATAGCCGATGCGCCCGCCGAGGATAATGCCAAGCGTCACCCACAGGACGAAATCGTCGAGGTCGACAACGGTCATCGGCGCCTTGCCGCCCCACAATTTCCGGGAACGTACGAGAACGCGGGCATATGCCCAGCCGATCAGGATGCCGAAAATGTATGCCAATGCGTACCAGCGGACGGCGAACGGACCGAGATGGACGAGGACCGGATCGAAGGCTGGATAGGGAATAACCAGTGAAGGCATTGCGATGTCCGAATCGGCGGTTGTGCATCAGCCCCGTATGCAAGTCGTAGCATGCCGGGTCTTGCGGCGGGATGACCGGATCGCCATTGTGGGCGCATGATGCCGACGGGCGGGAACCGGTTTTCCGGAAATGTTCATGGCAGGCAGAATGGTAATTGCGCCGGAGGCGAAATATGACCCAAACCAGCAACCGTTTTTTCGATGAGATGGCACGTCTGATGAACGATGCCGCCGGAGTGGCGCAAGGGGTACGGCGCGAATTCGACACGCTCTTCCGTAGCCAGGCCGAGCGTATTCTGCGCGACCTCGATGTGGTGCAGCGTGAGGAATTCGAGGCAGTCAAGGAAATGGCGCGTCTTGCGCGGGAAGAAAATGAGGCCTTGAAGGCGCGCATCGCGGCGCTGGAGGCCAAGGCCGAAAAGCCCGGCAAGAAGGTCAAGGACACCGCTGCCGAATAGGCCGATACCGGCCAGCCGGGCGGGTTTTCTTGCCCTTTGCGTCCTCCGCCGCTATAACCCGCCCCGTTCGCGGCCCCCGGCACCCCTGGAGGCTTGCTGCGTTCACAGGCGGCGAAAAAGGCCGCCTTTTCCATTGGCTTAGATGAGGGATACAAAATGGCGACCGTCCAGGAATTGAAGGCGACGGCGCGTCCGAAAGGCGGCAAGGGGGCCGCCCGGGCTGCGCGTCGCTCCGGCCACGTGCCGGGCGTGATCTACGGAGAGAACAAACCCCCGCTGATGGTCCTGGTGGACCACGCCGAACTGCGCCAGCGCATTTATGCCGGGCGCTTTCTCACCACGCTCTACAATCTCGATGTGGACGGCACCAAGCATCGTGTGATCCCGCGCGACTTCCAGCTCGACGCGATCAAAGATCTGCCGATGCACGTCGATTTCCTCCGCGTGTCGGAGGGGGCCACCATCCGCGTGCACATTCCGGTCCACGTACTCAATGCCGATCAGGCGCCCGGCGTAAAGCGCGGCGGTGCAGTCAACATCGTCACTCACACCGTCGAAGTGGTGTGCCCGGCTGAGGCAATTCCGGAATCGATCGATGTCGACATTTCGGGCCTCGACATCAATCACTCGAAGCATCTTACCGATGTGAAGCTTCCGGCCAACATTCGCGTCATCGGCCGCGCCGACATGACACTGGTCACCGTTGTGCCGCCGTCCGGTTACGCCGAAGAAATGAAGGCTGCGGCCGAAGCGGCTGCTGCCGCTGCTGCTGCCGCCGCCGCTGCCGCGGCAACCGGCGCGGTGCCCGGTGCGGAGGGCGCGGCTCCCGGTGCGACACCGGCTCCTGGCGCGGCTGCGCCCGCAGCAGGCGCTGCGCCTGCCGCCGCTGCGGCGCCCGCGAAGCCCGAGAAGAAGTGAGGACGCGCTTAAGCTTTGTCGTTGGCGTTTTCGTAGTGCGCACACTGGAACAGCGCTGTTGACGCCATGCTGCTTTTCGTCGGCCTCGGCAATCCCGGTCCCAAGTACGTGGGCAACCGACACAATATCGGTTTCATGGTGGTGCAAGCGATCGCGCGCCGCCATGAGCTCTCGCCGTGGCGGCGGCGTTTCCAGGGTGTTTCGGTGGAAGGCAGTATTGGCGGCGAACGTGTGTTGCTGCTTTTACCGGGTACATACATGAACGAATCCGGACGAGCGGTGGCGGAGGCCGCGAATTTCTACAAACTCGAGCCTGCCAGCATCGTGGTATTTCACGACGAGGTCGATCTGCGGGCGGCAAAGGTCAGAGTCAAAGTTGGCGGTGGCGTCGCCGGTCACAACGGCCTGCGCTCGATCACCGCCCATCTCGGCAATGACTACAAGCGCGTACGCATCGGCATAGGCAAACCTGACGTCAAGGAGCTGGTGCCAATGCATGTGCTTGGCGATTTCGTTAAAAACGAATGGGCATGGGTGGAAGCGCTCTGCGATGTCATCGCCGAGAACGCCGCGCTTCTGATTGAGGGCAAAGATTCCACGTTCCAGAACAGAGTGCACCTCGCGATGACCGCCAAGGGCTTCGATGAGGACGAGGAGCCGCCCGGCTCCGATTGATAGTGTAAGCAACGAGACGATACAGCCATGGGTTTCAAATGCGGCATCGTCGGCCTGCCGAATGTCGGCAAGTCGACGCTCTTCAATGCCCTCACACAGACTGCAGCGGCACAGGCCGCCAACTACCCGTTCTGCACGATCGAGCCGAATGTGGGCGAGATCGCAGTGCCCGATCCGCGGTTGGACAAGCTGGCGGTGCTGGGAAAGTCGGAGCAGATCATTCCGACCCGCATTACTTTCGTCGATATTGCCGGCCTGGTGCGCGGTGCATCAAAAGGCGAAGGGCTCGGCAATCAGTTTCTCGCCACGATCCGCGAGGTCGACGCCATCGTGCATGTCGTGCGCTGTTTCGAGGATAACGATGTCACGCACGTAGAAGGCAAGATCGATCCGATTGCCGACATCGACACGATCGAAACCGAACTAATGCTGGCCGATCTCGATAGCCTGGAAAAACGCGTCGACAATCTCGAGAAAAAAGCCAAAGGCATCGGCGAGGATGCCAAACAAGCCAGGGAAATGCTGGACCTGATCAAGCGATCGCTGGTTTTGCTGCGCGAGGGCAAGCCCGCGCGCATGGTCGATCGCAAGCCCGAGGAGGAAAAGCTTTTCCATTCTCTCGGTCTGCTGACCTCGGCCCCTGTACTCTACGCCTGCAATGTCGACGAAGCGGCCGCTGCGACCGGTAACGAATTCTCACGCAAAGTAGAGACGCGGGCCAGCGAAGAAGGCGCGATAGCCGTTGTGATCTCGGCCAAAATCGAAGCGGAAATCGCCACTTTGCCGCCGGCGGAGCGCGTTGAATTCCTCGAGGCGGTCGGGTTGAAGGAGACGGGGCTCGACCGGCTCGTGCGTGCCGGTTACGCGCTATTGCACCTCGTAACGTATTTCACCGTCGGTCCGAAGGAAGCGCGGGCCTGGACAATCACGCAGGGCACCAAGGCGCCACAGGCCGCTGGCGTGATCCATACCGATTTCGAGCGCGGCTTTATTCGCTCCGAAACCATCAGCTACGACGATTTCATCGGTTGCAATGGTGAAGCCGGCGCACGCGAAGCTGGAAAAATGCGTCTGGAAGGCAAAGACTACGTGGTCGCGGACGGCGATGTAATGCATTTCCGCTTTGCAACCTGAGCAAAGCTCTTTCTGCTAGGCTCGTTTCGCATGAGTGCAGCCGCCGACGAAATGCAGGTGCCGAATCCCGACTCCGCAAAAAGCACGGAGCGGCGTGCGCTTGGCGTCGCCTGCGGCGCGCACGCCTTGCACGACGGATATACCGATCTTGTCTATATCCTGTTGCCGATCTGGCAAAACGAGTTCGGACTTGGCTTCGCCGCGCTTGGACTTATGCGGACGGTGTTTTCAGGAACGCTGGCAAGCTTTCAGATCCCGGCCGGCTTTCTTGCCGAACGTTTCGGTGCTGTCACGGTTCTCGCACTCGGGACCGCGCTCGCCGGCTTCGGTTATGTGCTGGCGGGTTTCAGCAACGGCGTGGCGCTTCTGGTTGCGGCTTTGTTTGTTGGCGGACTCGGCGCCAGCACCCAGCATCCGCTCGCGTCATCGCTGATTGCCCACGCCTTTGCAGGATCGCGGTCGTTGAAAGCGCTCGGCACCTATAATTTCGCCGGCGACATTGGAAAAATGACGCTGCCAGCCGTGGCGGCATTTCTGTTCATCGTGTTGCCCTGGCGGCAGGCACTGATGCTCCTCGGCTGTCTTGGAGGTCTTGCGGCGCTGGCAATCTTTTTTGCCATGCCGCACTTTCGCGACCACGCTGCCGCGCCGCGCAAGAGCGATGTTTCCGCATCCCCGGGCGTCCCCGTGCCGGCCTACGGTTTCCCGTTGCTGCTGTCGGTCGGGGTTATCGACAGCGCGACCCGAATGGCCTTCCTGACATTCTTGCCGTTCGTGCTCACCGCAAAAGGAGCGAGCCTTCAAACTGTCGGTCTGGCGCTCACTCTGGTTTTTGCCGGTGGAGCAGCCGGCAAACTGGTTTGCGCCTTCATTGGCGCGCGGATCGGCGCCGTGGCGACCGTATGGCTGACAGAGATGGTGACAGCCTGCGGCATCGTGGCGCTCTTGCCGCTGCCGCTTGAAGCCGCGCTGATATTGCTCCCTGTGGTCGGTGTTGCGCTTAACGGCACGTCCTCGGTTCTCTATGGATCGGTGCCTGATTTGGTCGAACCGGCATGGCGTCAGCGCGCCTTCAGCATTTTTTATACCGGCACGATTGGTGCCGGCGCCGTATCGCCTGCGATTTATGGTTTGCTTGGCGATGCGGTCGGCGTACCGACGGCGCTCCTTATAGTTGCGGCAGTTGTGCTCGTGACATTGCCGATAACGCTCATGCTTCGACCGGTGCTCGTGGCACGGCCGTCTTGAACGTCAACGGGTTGGCGTTTTGGCCTTGACCTGCCCCACCACCGCCGCCGGCAAGACGTCGAGATATGGTCCCAATAGGAACGCTTCTCCCGAGCCAGCGCCATACATCCGGTCGTGGGCATCGATCATGGCGCGCACCGGCCGCATGCATGCGGCCATCGAATCCACGATGAGATCATTGATTTCGTCCGCCCGCAGATCGGTCCTATAGCGGGGATGGCCGAACACCCTGTGCACGATGCAATCCGTCGCCTGACGCACCAGCGGCAACAGCGCCGCGTCCTTCTGGCGAACAGACATCTGCGTCCACGGGCTCGCGCCGGCGGCGGCATGATTTTGCATATTCAGGGAGGCATTCAACACAAGCGACAACCCGAACAAAGGTTCGAGAATCATCTCTTGGACCTCGGCGAATCAGGGTCTGCAATTGAGGTATCGCAGTCGGAGTCGCAGTGCATGAAAAATCTGCATTATCTTACCGGCAGACTAGAGAGATGCCGCACGAGAGGAACCGATCCGCTGTCATCGCGATTGATGTGGCATGCACAAAAAGCCGAATGTCGTCGGCCAGATGACTCCCGAGCAAACCGCGCTGCTGCGCAAGATTGCTTTCGACGCTTATGAACCCGAGGCCTTCAGCCCGAACCTGACCAGAGCCGAGGCAGCGCGGCGCATCGACATGCTTCAGGCCAAACTGAAATTGATGAGCGAACCGCCACACACGCAGTGACGGAATTCGTGAATCGTCGTCCGCAATTGCGGGAGGAACCCCTCCGCGCAAGCGGGCGTTTGTTCTTCTGGACAGAACTTCAGAGGAGGAACTTATGACACATTTTCGCCATGCTGCGATCGCGGCCGTGCTTCTTGCCGGCGCCGGCACGGCCAGCGCGCAGACGACGGTCATCACCCGCGAGCCGGTGGAATCACGGACGGTTGTGACCACCGGGCCAATTCAACTTACCCCGGTTCAGCGGCAGACGATCTACCGCACGATCGTGCGCGAACGCGTGAGCCCAGCACGGCCGACCGTGGAATATCGTGTGGGAACGCGTGTGCCGGAAAGCGTGCAGCTCTATTCGGTGCCGCAGGAGATTGCAGTCGAAGTACCGGCGATACGGTCTTATAAATATATGGTGGTAAACGACCGCGTCGTATTGATCGATCCGGCAACCAGCGAAGTGGTCGCCGAACTGGCCGAATAGCATCCCATCGGCTGAGATTTGGGCCCGGCGCGACACACGCCGGGCCCACGTTTTGGGTACTCCATGTTTACCTTCCGGCGGCCGGCCCTGATAAGCGCAGGCGGTAGGTGCTGGATTTTCGGCGTCGCAAGGGCCATATTAGCGGTCGAGGAGCCTTTGATTATGTCGATGATCAACTACCGTGCCCCGTCCGAACTATTTCCTAGCCGGAGCCGCAAGTCGCGCCGCCCGATTGGCTACAAGCGCTTTCCGACTGCTGCGGAAGCGATCCGCTTTGCCATCGAGGAGTTGCCGCCGGAGTTGCTGCTAGGGGCGTATCTGGAAGTGGAAGAAAAGCGGTTCGATGGCAATGGCATCCGGCAGCTTTACGAAAGCGCCGACTATCCGCTGCCGCGCAAGGCCGCCAAGACCAAAGTCGCCGCGGCGAACTGACCAATCGACCAATCCGTCTGACTGCCACCCCCGCTCGCGCGACGGGCGTAGCGTTTGTGCGTCTGTGGAAACGGGTCGGGTAGGCGGCTGAAACACAAAGCCACCGCCGGTGTAGGGCCGGCGATGGCTCATCCAGCTACGTGCGAATCTTACTCTGCCGGACGCTGACCAGGATTATTAGGTCCATTTTTCCATTGCGTGAGGCTGTCGCCGATAACTTTCATTGCATTCATTGCAGCGTGGCTCAGGCTTGCATAACTGGCGATCTCCCGCCCAACGCGTTCGCCTTCGCTCCGAAGCATGTCGCGTACGCCCTGCAATTCAAGGATCACTCGGTCGATTTCTTCGATCGAGGCTCCCGAGACACGACGGATCAGGACATTCAGATTGTCGGAGACCGGTTCAGGCGCCGAGTCCTCAGGCCGCTGCCGCCGCAAGTAGGCAACGTCCCGCCGGACAAATTCGCGAATCTCACCCTCGAAAGCAGTCGCCGCCTCCTGATCGATTTCAGGCGGCCGTTCCGGTGATTTCCGGTTTGGAGCGTACAGCTCCGGACCGGGCTTTTCCGGCACCGCACCAAGCCGATCGGGTCTGATGGCCGTCATGGTCAACTCCTAACAGAAGCGCAGAGTGTCTGCGCACGGATCCCCAGTTGCAACTCGATTGCCGCACGTGACTTGGGCAGCCGTGGGGCGGGATTGCAACCCTGACGAAACTTTGTGGTAAACAGCCACCGGCACCCCAGTTATGCACGACTTTATGAGGCTGTCTCGTGCTTTTGGGGGAGGGCTACCAATGGAGTTTGAAGCCGGCCGTGACGCTCTTGCTGCTGGTCGTCTGCCCGAAATCGGTCACCGTGGTTGTAACCTGGAGGGGACCGTAGAGCTTCTGTTCGGCGCTGAATGTATTGTGAGTCACCGGATCGTTGCTGACGGTTGTCATCCCTGCGCCCAATGTGGTGCCGGTCGGCAGGATGTTGAACTTGACCGCCCTTTCATTCCCGAAGACTTGGGGTGCTCCGCCGCCGGGACCGGAAGGCAACCTCATCAACGGGATATCGCTCGGCGCCGAGGACGGCTGACCGAGCGTTTCGGTCACCGAATAGGTGTCCTGAAGTGTCACAGCGAATCGTCCACCAAACGGAATCGATTGTTGGAGGGTCGTGCCCAATTTGCCTTGATCATTGGAAGGGTCGACACGCGCATCCACGCTGCCGATGCGCGGTACACCGACCGATGCCCACGCGGCCCCGGCAGGAGTGTCGCGCGTTGTCGGCAGCGCGCGTTCGAAGCCACCGCCAGAATTGGACGGTCTGAGTTCAGCGCCCACCGAGTTGCTCCATTCGGTCTGGAGCGGTTGCTTCACAACGATGGTGCTCGATCCGTCAAGTTTCTCGGTGCGGGTGACATCGTAGTCTGAGCCGGATGTTCCGGGGATCCGCAGCGGCTTCTTCGGCGGTGTCGCAAGCGCAACCGGATCGAAGACCAGCGCATTGCCGAGGATCGCGCTTTCCTCGGGCGTCAGCTGCGTTTCGGGAACGAGCGCGCCGTTGTCCGTCCGAGCAGAGTCCTGCGCAAATGCGGGAAGAGCGGCGAGGGCAAGGGCGCCGGCCATCCACAATGCGCAGTAAGCGCTCGTTCGCATTCCAGATCTCCCCCGAAAATGCATTCCGGCCTTGGCTCCCCGATCACGCGATAGTCGGCGTAGACCGGTTAAGCATTGGTAGCGCCAGTGCCACGGAACTTTGGCGAAGCTGTGGAGCAAGTTGGATTTATTTTCAGTCACAGGCAGCGCGCTGCGGTGAGCGACGTCGGCGTCGAAGCGGCCCAGGTCCCGTTCCCGTTCCGGTCCATTCCTGCAGAGGGCGGTCACTGCGCGGGCCTTTACGAGTTCTAGAAAATAGAGTCCCGCGTGGCGTTGCAGATTTCCCGATCACTCGCGGCGGTGAGACCTCTGACGCGTATCTGCACGGCCGCAATCCCGGCCGCGGCCTCCACGAGACTGCGGTCGCAGCCCGCTTGCTGAAGCGGTTCAGGCGCCAGGCACGATGAGTCCGACAAAGGCAAGAGATGCGAACATGAAGCGCTTGAGCACGGCGTCGCCTCCCGAACGACTTCTGTTGGTCGGCGGAACCGGCAAAAAGGTTCCTGTGACGTGAAACCGGAACTTGGTTGACGAATTACCCCAGGCAGGGGAGGCGGCATAATGGGAGTACGAGCATGCCGGCGCTACTGCCGATCATCCTGACCGCGTCGCACATCGTCCTGGTTGCTGACGGACCGCCGAAATTCGATGTCGAACGGACGTGCCGGCCCGCGGCCGTTGCGGGCGTTTTGCCGGGGCGCGACGCATCCGCGTGTCAACGTGACGAAAACGACGCGCGCGACAAGCTCGAGCAGCAATGGGCCGGATACAGCGCCACACAACGTCGGCACTGCGCGGGCTTCGCCGCGCTCGACCGCGCGCCGAGCTACGTTGAATTACTGACCTGCCTGGAGATTGCCAAACAGTCCACAGAGCTGCCCGCAGAATCGAAAGCGGGGACCGTCGGCGGGCAGTAATTGTTCAGGGCTTCTTGCCTGGCGGCGTGCTGTACGGGCTGCCGGACGACCCTTGCATCTGAGCCAACTTGTACGCGGAGAGCTGCTTGGGCTTGTCCTTGTCGGCCTTCGGCTTCTTCTTTTCCTTGGGAACCCGCATCTGACCTTTTGCCATGACGATCTCCTGAAGGTCTGGAAAAAGCGAATGCTAACCGGCGCGGGGGCGGACGCAAGGGGATGTGGGCGCCGGCGCGATCGTGTCAGCCTTTCGGAGCCGGTACGCCGGCCGCGTTCATCTTCTGGTCGATGCATTTGTTGACGAGGTCGGCGCGCCTGTCGAGATCTTCGTGGGCGCTGGCCTTTTCGGTCCGCATCCAGCATTCGCGCGCCGCGCGCGACCGCGTCATCGGCTCTGTATCGCGCACCGGCTCAGGAGGCTTGGCTGCCTGGGTTCTGAACGCGGCAGCGTCGGGCTTGGCTGACGCGGGCTCCGCCTTGGGGGCGTCAGCGGCGGTCGGGCCGGTCCCGTCGGTTTCACAGGCGGCAAGCACCAGCGCGCACGAAACGAACATGGCGAAGCGCGTGACGGTGGCGACCTTACGGGTACTGGACATCACAACATTCATACGGCGCATTCCGGACATTGAGTGGACAGAGTGCTGGGGCAACGCGGCGGTCCGGCTATGCCCGAAATGACCCATATACGCAACGCCCGCGATAGAATGTCACAATCGCGTGCGCAACCCCAAACGGTCTCCTTCCGGGCGGAGGCCTGTGCTGGTTGGCAGGGCCGGAGGATGAGCGGAGAAGCCTTCGTACTCAAGAGTTAAGCAAGAGCATCCGCCGCCGCTTAACCAATTCGGCCGTTGTGATTTGCCATCTCGTTTTGATTTATGGAGATACTACAAACCCAAAGTTCAACGCGGGCGATGTCATGGGTATCTCCATTACGAAGCGGGTAATATTTGCAGTCGCAATCGCAGCGGCCGCGTTCGGCAGCACGTACGTTCCGTCACAGGCTGCAGACCTTGGGCCTGGATTGCGGTCGGGCGCCGGCCACGTCAGGGCAACATGGCGTCACTGGAACTGGCGCGACCGATGCGCCTATGCGGGCTACTACTGTCTCTACGCCTGGGATGGATACGTCTATTCTTATCCGTTTGATGATCGCCCCTCGGCTTACGCCTACGCCGCGCGCCGGCACCGGCACCGATTCTAGATCTCTGGATCTCAGCGCTGCCGTGACGGCTTGAAACCGCCGCGCATACCGGGGCGGCCCATCGTGGATCGCGGGCTGTCCTTGCGCGCCGGAATCGCCTCCACTCCCGGGCCCATTTCATCAAGCGTCGGCTTGCGAGGGCTTTGGCCAGATCGAGAAGGCCTCACTTCATGTGACAGCGCGATGCCCATCTCGTCGAGATGCGGCTTATGCGGTCTGTCTTCGCGCTCCGTGCTTCGGCGCGAGCCTCGCGTCGCGCGGCGAAGCTTGGGATCCTGCGCAATAACCACATCCCGCGCGGTTGGATTGTCCAGCACCGCCAGTTCGGTTGCGCGCAGGCGCTTGATCTCGTCGCGCAGGCGCGCGGCCTGCTCGAAGTCGAGATCGGCGGCGGCCTCGCGCATGCGCTTTTCCATGTCGGCGACC
>DASXLC010000053.1:0-2452 GCA_036496445.1 Pseudolabrys sp.
AAGTCGAAGGAATAAGAGATGCCGAAGCGTACCCTCCAGGGCGTGGTCGTCAGCGACAAGCAGGACAAGACGGTGGTCGTGCGCGTCGAGCGGCGTTTCACGCATCCCGAGATGAAGAAGACCATTCGCCGCTCGAAGAAGTACCACGCGCATGACGAGAAGAACGAGTTCTCGATCGGCGACGTGGTGTGGATCGAGGAGCGCCGGCCGCTTTCCAAACTCAAGTGCTGGGAAGTGATCCGCGGCGATAAGAAAGCGAAAGTGTCCTAAGTGAATTTGGTCAAGACCGAGAGAGCCGCATCATGATCCAGATGCAATCCAACCTCGACGTGGCTGACAATTCCGGCGCTCGCCGCGTCATGTGCATCAAGGTGCTGGGCGGCTCCAAACGGAAATACGCCACCATCGGCGACGTCATCGTCGTCTCGGTGAAGGAGGCTATTCCGCGCGGTCGCGTCAAGAAAGGCGACGTGATGCGCGCCGTGATCGTGCGCATCTCTAAGGACATCAAGCGCGCCGACGGCTCGGTCATCCGCTTCGACCGCAACGCCGCCGTGCTGATGACGCCGCAAAACGAGCCGGTAGGCACCCGCATCTTCGGGCCGGTGCCGCGCGAATTGCGCGCCAAGAACCACATGAAAATCATCTCGCTCGCGCCGGAGGTGCTGTGATGTCGGCGAAGATCAAGAAGGGCGACAAGGTGATCGTCCTCACCGGCCGCGACAAAGGCCGCACCGGCGAGGTGTTCGAGGTGCGCCCGGCCGATGACCGTGCACTGGTCCGCGGCATCAACATGGTCAAGCGTCATCAGCGACAGACCGCGCAGCAGGAAGGCGGCATCGTCTCCAAGGAGGCGTCCGTCCATCTGTCGAATCTTGCGCTCGCCGACCCCAAAGACGGCAAGCCGACGCGCGTCGGCTTCAAGTTCGTGGGCGAGGGCGACAATCGCAGGAAGGTGCGCGTTGCCAAGCGCTCCGGAGTAGAGATCGATGGCTGATACGCAGCACCAGACCGAAGGCAAGAAGCCGCAGAAGCCGCAAGGTGCGCCCAAGGGCGCGAAAGACGGCGGCGCTCCCAAGGGTGACGGCGCTCCGAAGGCAAAGCAGCCGCGCGAGCGCTCTGATTACAAAGCGCGGCTCAAGCTCCAGTTCGAGCAAGCCATCCGCGGCGAGTTGATCAAGCAGTTCGGCTACAAGAACAAGATGCAGGTGCCGGTGATCACCAAAGTGGTGCTCAACATGGGCATCGGCGAAGGCGTTGCCGACCGAAAGAAAGTAGATGGTGCTGCCGGCGACTTGTCCATGATCGCCGGCCAGAAGGCCGTGATTACCAAGTCGCGCAAATCGATCGCCACCTACAAGCTGCGCGACGGCCAGGCCATCGGCTGCAAGGTCACGCTGCGCAAGGCCCGCATGTACGACTTCATCGACCGGCTGGTGAACATCGTGCTGCCGCGCATCCGCGACTTCCGCGGGCTTAACCCGAAGAGCTTCGACGGCCGCGGTAACTACAGCCTCGGCATCAAGGAATACACCGTGTTTCCGGAAATCGATTTCGACAAGGTCACCGATACATGGGGCCTCGACATCACGGTCTGCACCACCGCGCGCAACGACGACGAAGCGCGCGCGCTGCTCACCGCATTCAACTTCCCGTTCCGGCAGTGAGGACGACGTCCTCAAACGCGGGACCGTAAGGAGAGAGACGAATGGCGAAGAAGAGTTCGATCGAGAAAAATAACCGGCGGCGCAAGATGGCGAAGCAATACGCCAACCGGCGCTCCATGCTGAAGGCGATCGCGCACGACAAGAAGCTGCCGACAGAGGAGCGGTTCGCCGCCACGCTTAAGCTTGCCGAATTGCCGCGCAATTCATCGGCTACCCGCATCCGCAACCGCTGCGAATTGTCGGGCCGACCGCGCGCCTATTACCGCAAGCACAAACTCAGCCGTATCGCGCTCCGCGAACTCGGCTCCAAGGGGCTGATTCCTGGCCTCGTGAAGTCGAGCTGGTAGGGAGGGGCGAGAATGGCTGTCAACGATCCGATCGGCGACATGATCGCCCGCATCCGCAACGCGCAGATGCGCAACAAGTCGAAGGTCTCCATGCCCGGCTCCAAGCAACGCGAACGCGTTGCCGAGGTGCTCAAGGCCGAAGGCTTTATCCGTGGCTACGCCAACGTGGCGCACGCCTCCGGCCGTAACGAGCTCGAAATCGAGCTGAAGTATTTCGACGGCGCGCCGGTCATCCGCGAGATCGAGCGTATCTCGAAGCCCGGCCGCCGCGTCTATGTTGCGGTGCGCAATTTGCCGCGCATCAACAACGGCCTGGGCGTCGCCATCCTGTCCACGCCCAAAGGCGTGATGGCCGATCACGACGCCCGCGACGCCAATGTCGGCGGCGAAATTATCTGCACGGTGTTCTGATGTCCCGCATCGGCAACAAAGCAGTCA
>DASXLC010000054.1:0-39579 GCA_036496445.1 Pseudolabrys sp.
GGTGGCGACAATGACCGTTACCAGGCACTGATCGGGGGCGTTGTCGACGCGGCAGTTGTATCAAACGAGTATCAACCCGTCGCGCCAAAGAATATTCATCTGCTCGTCGCCGGCCGCGATGCGGTGCCGAATTTTCTGCGCGTATGCATGGTATCCACCGGGAAAAAACTGGCGGAGCGGGGCGACGATGCCGTGAAGTTTCTCGCCGCCGAAATGAGCGCGCTGCGTTACGCGCTCTCGCACCGGGATGAGACGATCGCCCTGACACGCGAACTCACGCATGCGAAAGCGGACGATCCGCGTCCCGCGTTTGTCTATGACGACGCCATTCAGTACCATGCCGTTGATCCGACGCTGCCGCTGCCGGCGGAGAAGATCCAATGGATTCAAGAGCAGATGGTGAAGGCGGGCAGGCTGAAGGCGCCGCTCGATCTGAAGGCCGTCACCGCGCCTGAGTATCGCGAAAAGGCACTTCAGGTCTTGGGTCACTGATTGAACTACAATTCGGAGAATTGAATGGGTGAGGTAAATTTCCTCGACGTGTCCAAACGCTTTTCGCTGCGCGTGGACGGCGAGGTCCATTACGTTCAGGCGCTCGACCGTGTGAGCTTTAGCGTCAGGGACGGCGAGATCGTTGCGCTGATCGGGCCTTCCGGCTGCGGCAAAACGACGGCACTCCGCGTCGCCATGGGTCTGGATGCCTCGAGCGGCGGCCGGGTCACTGTGGATGGGCGCGAAGTCCATGGTTGCGGGCACGATCGCGGCATGGTGTTCCAGCACGCCGAACTGCTGCCGTGGCTCTCTGCGCGGCAGAACGTGATGTTCGGCCTGGAGATGAAAGGCATGCGCGGGACCGAATTACACGAGACGGCAGAAAAGTATCTGGATCTTGTCGGGCTGAAGGGGTCGCAGAACCGGCGTCCGCATCAGCTTTCCGGCGGGATGAAACAGCGCGTTGGCATCGCACGCGCGCTAGCCATCGACCCGAAGGTCCTGTTGATGGATGAGCCATTCGGCGCCCTCGATGCGCAAACCCGCGAGTCGCTTCAGGCCGAACTGCTTGATTTACACGGGCGTACGCAAAAAACCATTCTGTTTGTCACCCATGATCTCGACGAAGCCGTGCTGATTGCCGATCGTATTGTGGTTATGAAAAATGGGCGCGTGCAGGAGATCATGGAGGTGCCGCTCAAACGTCCGCGCCCTGATCTTGGCGTGGTGCGCGGTACGCCGGAATTTGCCGAGACGCGCTACAGGGTCTGGCGCGCGATACACGATGGCGTAACGGTACACTGATGGTTGACATCGCGAACAGGCAGGAAAAGGCCGCAGCTGCGCCACAGGCGCAATCAGCTGAGCGCAAGCCGCTGCCTCACTGGGTGATTACGCTTGCATCGATCGCGATCCTGTTGATCCTGTGGGAAATATTCGGCCGACGCATCAATCCTGTATTCGGGTCCTATCCGTCCGCGATAGCCGTCGCATTTTGGGAACTGGCGGTTACCGGCCAACTGTGGTCGGCGCTCTATGAATCCTTGCGGCCCTTTTTGCTCGGCTACGCACTGGCGATCCTGATTGGCGTGCCGCTCGGCTTGTTAATTGGGGGATTCCGTGTGGCCGAGGCCGCGCTCGGTATCTACGTCACCGCCGGCTATGCGATGCCGCTGGTGGCACTGGTGCCCCTGCTGATCTTGTGGCTCGGGCTTGGTTTCGCCGTCAAAGTTTCGGTGGTTTTCCTGATGGCTTTGTTCCCGATCTGCATCAACACCTGGCTCGGCGTCGTCGCCGTGCCAAAGACACTGATCGAGGTGGGAAAATCATTTGTGGCGCCCAACCTGGTGATCTTGCGCCGTATCGTGCTGCCGGCGACTCTGCCATACATCATGGCCGGCGTGCGTCTTGCCGTCGGGCGCGCAGTCGTGGCAATGGTCATTGCGGAATTCTTCACGACGATTTCCGGCCTCGGCGCCGTCATCATCAATTCTGCCAACAATTTCGATACGGCGACCATGTTTGTTCCGATCATCATCCTGATGTTGATGGCCGTCGGCCTCAACTGGTTGATCGGATGGGTCGAGCGGCGCGTTGCGCCCTGGCAGGCGGAAATCGCAGGCCGGGATCGGGAATAGATCAAGCCAGCGCTTCAATCGCCTTAAACAAATCGCGCACATGTCGCTCCGGAATATTCCGTGTGATGAACACCACGCGGCTTTTCCGGTCTTCATCCGGCCAGCTTTCCAGTTCGACTGGCGGATGCGCGAGGTGTTGCACGAACTGCACCACCACCGGCCCTTTGCAGCCCTCGACATCGAGGAAGCCCTTCACGCGCAGTAGGTCCGGCCCGCGCAGTTGCATCAGGGTATCCATCGATCGCGCAAACACGGCCCATGGCATTGGTTTGTCGTGAGTGAGCACAAAGCTGCCGATGCCGTCGCTATGCGTGGTTTCCGCGACGAAGGCATTGCGCTGATCGCGTGCCGGCTCGGTCAAGCGACCGGGGTCTATTTCGCCATTAACGGCTTCATGAATCTCGGCGCCCGGATTGAGTGCACGCAATTGTCCGCTCAGCGCCGCGCTTGCGCCTTCCCCCGCAATATCGGTTTTGGTGATGACCAGACGATCCGCAAGAATAGTCTGCTTGCGTGCTTCGGTTGACCAGCCCAGCGTGTCGCCGCCCGTTTCCGCGTCGACCACAGTCACCACGGCCTCAACGTGGAAGGCGCTGCCGAGCGCGCGGTCGGTGGCAAAAGTCTGCAGGATCGGGCTTGGATCGGCGAGCCCGCTGGTTTCGATGACGATTCGACGGAAGTCGGGCAACTCGCCGCGCTCCCGCTCAACGACCATCCGGCGCAAGGCCTGCTGCAGGTCAGTGCGGGTAATGCAGCAAAGGCAGCCGTTGCCGAGCAGCACGGTTTCGTCGGCGCTGGATCGCACAAGTACATCGTCGATTCCGGTTGCGCCGAATTCATTGACGACAACCGCCGTACCTTGTCCCTCCGGTGTTGCCAGGAAGCGCCTGAGCAGCGTGGTTTTACCGGCGCCGAGAAACCCGGTGATCACGGTCACGGGTATGCGGGGCCCGCGCTCGCGTTTGAGCCTGCGTCCGAAACGCCCGGCGGCGGGTGAGGGAAAGAGCTCGTTCAGAAATCCATCTCCAGCGTATAGAGACCGCCGGTGTGGCGGTCGACCGTGTAAACGATCTGGCGTTCATCTACGAAGACATCGTTGAGCTGTACCGCGCCTGCCGGCGTGCCTTTCGGTGGCGGTGGCACGAAGGCGCCGACTTCCTTTGGCTGGTACGCATTGGAAATGTCGTATGCGCGCAAGCCCCCGTTGAAGAACGTGCCGAGCACGATCTGGTCGGATTGCCACGCCGTCGGCAACGCCACATTCTCGTGGATATTATGCGCGCCGAAGCGGCCGCCGCGATTGGCATAGGCATCGACAGGCGGCATCGGGCAGGTCGCGATCGGAACGAGATTTTTCTCGTCGCGAGCGTCCAGAACCCAGATCAACTTCGGCCAGTCTTTTCCGGCGTTTTCGGTGGACTCGTCCGTTACGAGCATCAGTCCGCGGTCGAACAACGGAACCGCCGTATGCATGAAGCCGGTATAGGGCGGAGAATTGGTCCAGTGCGAGATCACCTTCGGACTGGCCTTATCCTTGATGTCCATGACGAACATGCCGCCGTCGATGTAGCAGAGATAGAGCCGGTCCGGCCGCTGCGGATAGACGTTGGTATTGTGCGCGCGATAGCCTTTGTCGAGCGGATGGCGCGGCGGTGGGGCAACATTGTCGGTGGCGCTCGTTCCCGGCATCCACCATCGGCCGACCTCGACCGGTTTCGAAGGGTTGCGCACGTCGATGCAGCGGTAGAACTGATCGTCATTCGGGTGACTTGGCTTGAAGTCGGGTGAACCCGAAGCCATGTGCACGTATTCGCCGTCGCAAAACCACAATTGGTGCACGCCGCGCGACGTCGGTCCGGAGCAATCGAAAAACGAAATCGACCGCGGCTTTTCCGGCACAGACACGTCGAACAGCTCGACCCCGGCGGGCTTCTGTCCGACTTTCTGCGTCTGATAAGCGACCGCAAGAATGTCGCCGGTCATCTCCAGCGAGTTCGAACGCATATGGGCCTGCGGCAGGTCGGTCTGCACCACCACTTTCGGCTTGCTCGGATCGGAGACGTCGACGGCCGTGAAATTTTTCGGCGCGCTTTCGTGCGCCAGCCAGATGATACGTCGTCCGTCCTTGGCGATTTGCACCGCCATGCCTTCGCCCATGCCGCCGAAGCCGCCGAGGTCGTTCTGCGCAAGCAATTTGAAATTCCAGGTTACCGGCTGACCGGATTGGCTGAGCGGATTGGTGGCGGCGGGCATCGATGTCTCCAGTACTGGCGGTTGTCGTGGAAAGGCCGGCGCTTTCCGCGCCGGCCTTTGAGGTTGGTAGATGAGCGTTAAGCGCTTGCCTGCTTGAGGAAGTCGGTACGCAGCACTTTGTCCCAGTCGGGGATAGCCTTGATCTTGTTTTCCCTGAGCAGGATTTCGGCCTGCGCCTGCATATAGGGCTTGAGGTCGCTCGGCCAGCCGGGCTGCACCTCAACGCGGGCGAGCGCCTTGGTGAAGGTGGCCTTCGACATCGTGTAACCCTTCGAGGTGTAGAACGAGTAGATGACATCCGCCACCGTGTCCGGCTTGCTCTTGAAATCCTTCGCGACTTCGAGCCATGCCTTCAGGTAAGCGACTACGGTCTGCGGGCTCTTCTCGACGAACTCGGGTGTCGCAGCCATGAACACCGGCAACTTGTCGAAGGTGTCGAACTCGGAGATCGTGACAGCCAGACCGTCAGCCTCGGCGATCGCGTTGTACGGTTCGACATTGCACATGGCATCGACCGTCTTGGCCGCCATCGCAGCCACCATGTCGTCGACGTTCATCCGGATTTCCTGGTAGTCACCTTTTTTCAGGCCAGCCTTGGTTGCGATTTGGTCGACAAAGATGTTTCCAGTGGACGAACCGGTCTGGTTGGCGACCTTCAGCCCTTTTAATTGCTCGACCTTGGTGATGCCGAGATCCTTTCGCGCCATCACGCGCGCGGTCTTGCCGACATATTCGATCATGGCGATGGCGACCATGCCGCCTTTGTCATGGCCGAGCGCCAGCGACGGCCCCGCATAGGTGCCCATGTCCACCTGCCTCGCCACCATCTGCTGCATCGTGAGATTGCCCGATGGCACAGCGAATTCCTCGAACTTGACGCCGTGTTTTTCGAGCAGGCCGGAACGCAGCAAATAGTAAGTTGGCATGCCCCACATGTTGGTCTGGTAGCCCTGCCGCACAGTTTCCAGCGCGAACGCGGGGCGCGCGCCCATTCCGACCGCCAGCAAACCGGCACCGGTCGCCGTCAGATATTGCCGGCGGGTTATTCCCTTATGCGCAATCGTCATTGTTCATCCTCCCTGCGAGTTTGACTTGCCGTTAGCGGGCTTGGCTGTGTCGCTGGCATTCACATCGTGGCCAAGATGGCGCAGCAACTCCTTTTGGCACTCCACGAATTCTACGCTGAGCGGGTCGCGGGGCCGGGGCAGGTCGATTTTCATCTCGGCCTTTACCGTGCCGGGATGTGGCGACATTACGATTACACGATCCGCCAGGTAGACTGCTTCCGCGACGTTGTGTGTCACGTAAATAACCGTCTTGCGGGTTTCCCGCCAGACATCGGCGAGCAGCCGCTGCATATCGTCGCGCGTGAGAGCGTCGAGTGCCGCGAATGGCTCGTCCATCAAAAGTACCGAGGGATTGTATGCCAGCGCACGGGCGATGGCGACCCGCTGCTGCATGCCCCCGGACAGATGGTGCGGGAACGAGCCGGTGAACTTCTCGAGCTTGACCAGGCGCAATTGTTCGCGCGCAATCTTGTCCCGCTCCGGCTTGGGCACGCCTTTCATTTCCAGCCCGAACGAGACGTTCCCGAGCGCGGTGCGCCACGGGAAAAGCTGGGCAAAATCCTGAAATACCACGCCGCGGTCCATGCCGTGGCCGGTCACCGCCTTTCCGCCAATGCGGATCTCGCCCGACGCCGGCGTCAGGAACCCGGCGATGATGTTGAGCAGCGTGGACTTGCCGCAGCCGGACGGTCCGACGATGCACAGAAATTCGGAAGCATCGATGTCGATACTGACGTTCTTTACACCGGGCACCTTGCCGCCCGGCGTATCGTAGATGAGAGTGACGTCGCGGATCGCGATCGGTTGCATGGCTTACCCTTTAGCCGCGCGCGTCATGCCCCAGCGCTGAACAGTCGCCCTTTCGACCGAGCCGAACACCAGACGTTCGAACAGGTAGCCAATACAGCCGATGACGATCAATGCTGCCAGCATAGTATCTGTGTTGAGGAATTCCTTGGCGTCGAAAATCACCCACCCCAGCCCCCAGTCGGATGCTGCGATCATTTCGGCGCCGACCACCGCGATCCACGCACGCAAAAACGCCTGTCTCATGCCGGTGATAATAAAGGGCGAGGCACCCGGGATGATCACCTTCCAGAACAACTTTTGCTCGTCGGCGCCCATTGCGCCGGCCGCACGGAGCCAAATCGGATTGACCGAGCGCACGCCCGACCACGTATTGAACACCATGGGAAAGGTCGCGGCGTAGAATACGATCAGCACTGTGGTCAAATTGCCGATTCCGAACCAGAGCATGAACAGCGGCACCAGTGCGAACGAGGGGATCGGCATCAGGGCGCTCACCAGCGGCAGGAAAAAATGCTCGACGCGCTGAAACCGCGCCATCAGGATGCCGAGCGGGATGCCGACAACCACCGCCAGACAGAAACCGAACAGCACGCGATACAAGGTGAACGCCGCGTGTGCGATCATGCTTCCGTCGGCGAGGCTTGCGAACAGCGCCCGTGCGACATTGGCCAGCGTGGGCAACAGCGCTGGTGCAAAATATCCGCTGCGCGCCAGCGCCTCATAGGCCGCCGCCGCCACGGTGAGCGTGATGGCGGCGCGCACAGCCGAACGCAGGTTTTGCCGATTGTCGGTCATGAGGCGATCATTCCCCAGCGCACGACCGTGTAATCCTCGATCTTGCGGAATACGAATTTTTCCAGCGCCAGTCCAATAACAGCGATCACGACGATGCCGGCCATCATGACGTCGGTGTTGAGGAACTTGCGTGCGCCGAAGATCATCCAGCCGAGGCCCCAGGGCACGGCTGCCAGCATCTCCACGGCTACCAAAATGCGCCAGGCCTGCGCCAGGCCGAGACGCATCCCGGTGAGGATGTAGGGCAACGCGCCTGGCAGGATCACATGGCGGAACAGCCGGCGATCATCGGCACCCATCGATTGCGCCGACCGTATCCAGATTTCCTTTACCGCCTTCACGCCGGTCCAGCTGTTGAAGATGATCGGGAACGCCGATACGAAACCAACCAGAAGCACAGACGACAAATTTCCGAGCCCGAACCAGAGCAGAAAGAGCGGCGCGTACGCGAGCCCGGGGATCGGCGCGCAAATGCTCACCAGGGGCAGAAAGATATCTTCGGCGCGGCGCGAACGGGCCATGAGCACGCCGATGGTGACGCCAAAGATGCCGGCGAGTGCAAAGCCTGAGAGCAGGCGGATGATGGTGTCGATGGCGTGGTGCGGCAGGATGCCGGATATCGTGAGGTGCACGAAGGAGGATGCCACGTCTTCGAGCGTCGGAAACAGCCGGCGCGGGAAGATGCCGGCGCGCGCGACGATTTCCCAGATGCCGCCCACGACCGCGAAAGGAAAGATGTTGCGGATAATCAGCCGCAGCCGCTCACGTCCGGCGCTCTCCGTCCGTTCCGGCGCGGATACCGCTATGGTGGTCGTATCCTGCATGAGGTAAGCGGACGTCCTCCCGAATTATTTGGACCAACGGGGCTCTTGTTCTGGCCCATTGACGCGGTTTTTGTTGTCGTTGGGTGCAGAATAGTGCGGCGGGCGCGGTCCCTACAAGCAGGCGATTTGCTGCGCCTCGCCGCCTCTGGCGGATTTTACGCAGAACGGCTAAAGCGCGTCCCAAGTCCGCTCTTTGTTGCGGCAGACCTTCAACGGGAGAGTTTCGTGATGTCGAAGAATGCACAGAAGATCGGCTGGATTGGCGCCGGACGCATGGGGACACCCATGGCGGAACGCCTGCTCAAAGCCGGCCACGATGTGACCATCTGGAATCGCACGCGTGCGAAAGCCGAGCCGCTTGCGGCCAAGGGCGGCAAACTGGTCGACAAGCCGGTCGAGCTGGCTGACTGCGATGTGGTGTTCGCCATCGTCTCCACGGGCAAGGATGTCGAAGAAGTTGTTTTCGGCAAGGACGGTCTGCTCAGCGGTACAAAGAAGCCGAAGATGCTTGTCGACTGCTCCTCGATTTCGGTCGAGGAATCCGCCGCTATCCGCAAACGTTTGACCGAGAAGGGCGTGAGCTTCCTGGCAGCGCCGGTGTCAGGCAATGCCAAGGTGATCAAGGCCGGCAAGCTATCGTCGGTGGTATCCGGACCTGAAGCCGACGCCAAGATAGCGATGCCGCTGATCGAAGTTTTCGCGCCGCAGGGCGTGTCCTACGTGGGCGATGGCGAGCTCGCGCGCATCTGCAAGATCGCACACAACGTCATGCTCGGCGTGGTGATCGAGAACCTGATCGAGATCACTCTGCTTGCCAACAAGATGGGCGTGCCGCGCCACGCCTTCCTCGCCTTTATGAACAACGGTGTCATGGGTTCGATGTTCACGCGCTACAAGACGCCGGCCCTGGTCAATCTCGATTGGACCACGACCTTCACGCCCGAACTGTTGCGCAAGGATCTCGATCTCGGCCTCGAATTGGGCCGCGAATGGGATGTGCCGATGCCGGTTACTGCCGCGACCCGCGAGGTGCTGCAAACCCATTTCGGTGCCGCCACGCTCCAGAAAAATCCGGAAGAATATCTGCAGAAGGATTTTGCCGCGTTGGCCGAAACCATGGCGCTGGCCGCGGGCATGAAGCTCACGCCGGAAAACAAGAACGTGTCCACGGGGCTGGAAAGCTGAGGCCTTTTATTGTCGCCCGTCCCGAGAACCAGGGAGACCGGCGGAGCCGGTCGCGCATAAAAAAAGGGCCCCTTGCGGGGCCCGTGTGCATAAGGTGGAGGATTCACGCCGCCGTCTAAGCCTGAAGGGAGGAAAACGGCGGCTGCGCACGTGTCTACTCAAGGCGCCTGGCACGGGTATCACAAGTAAAATGGCCGTAAATTTGAGGGTGAAATGTCATGGTGGATATGCACCTTACACATGACATATCCTCCGTTCGAATGAGACTGAAATTGGGGCCTCAGTAATGGCTTTCACGCTCTATAACGCTCCGCCATCGACCTGCAGCCAGCGTGTGCGTTTCGTTCTCAACGGCAAGCGGCTACCGTTCGATGAGGTGAAGCTCAATCTGCTCGAAGGCGATCAGCTCAAGCCCGGGTATCTCAAACTCAATCCAAATGGTGTCGTGCCCACGCTCGACCATGACGGCGAGATCATCGTCGACTCAAACGTCATCACGGAATACCTCGACGAAGTCGCGCCCGATCGCAGTTTCACGCCAGAAGATCCGGTTGTGCGTGCGCACATGCGCGGGCTCATGCATTACATTGACGAAATGCCGGCGGCGGCCGTGCGCGTGCCCACCTTCAACCTCGCTTTTCTGCCAAGTTTCCAGAAGATGAGCCGCGAGGCCTTCGTGGCGATGGCGGAGAGCAAACCCATACGCCGTGAATTCATGCTCACCATGGGACAGACGGGCTTTCCCAAGCACGAAATGGACGCAGCACTCGCGCGTCTGCGCCGTAGCTATGAGCGGATGGACGCGGAGATTGAACGCAGTGGCGGTCCTTGGCTGCTCGGCAAGGAAATCACGCTGGCTGACGTCGCGGTGATGCCGTCACTGGTCCGCATGCATGACCTGGGCATCCCGGGCTGGCAGGACCTCCCGCGCGTTGCCACCTGGTTCGATAGCATCCGCGCGCAACCGGCGTTTAAGCCGACCTTCTATCACGGCGCGTTACTGAGCGAGCGTTTTCCCCACTTGAGGGAAAAAGTTCCACCTCTGTCCGCTTAATACTTCGCGCTGATAGGCAGCTCCTCTGCCGGGAACAGTGAGATCAGGCGGCAGCCTTTGTCGGTAACCACGACCTCTTCCTCGATGCGCGCGGCGGAGAAGCCGTCGGTGGCCGGGCAATACGTCTCGATCGCGAACACCATGCCTTCCTTGATCTCGGTCGGATGATCCATCGACACCACGCGCGAGATGATCGGTCGCTCGTGCAGATTGAGGCCGAGGCCGTGCGCAAACTGCAGGCCGAACGCCGACATTTCGTCGGGGAAGCCGAACTCGTTTGCCTTCGGGAACACCTCGCAAATATGCGCCGTGCTGGCGCCGGGCTTGATGCGGGCGATCGCCTTGTCGAGCCATTCGCGCGCCTTTCTGTAGGCGTCATGCTGTGCCGGCGTTGCCCGCACGACGTTGAAGGTACGGTAGTAGCAGGTGCGATAGCCCATGAAGGACTGCAGGATGTCGAAGAATGCCTGATCGCCTGGGCGGATCATGCGGTCGGTGAAATTGTGCGGGTGCGGATTGCAGCGTTCGCCGGAAATCGCGTTGACCGCTTCCACGTCGTCGGAGCCGTGCGTGTAGAGAAACTTGTTGACCTCGGCGACGATGTCGTTTTCGCGGATGCCCGGACGGAGCATTTCGTTGACCACGTCATAGGCGCCATCGACCATCGCGGCCGCGCGGTTGAGCAGCGCGATCTCGTCGGCCGACTTTACCTCACGCGCGCTCAGCATGATCTGCTGGCCGTCCTTTATCTTGAGCCCGGCCTTCTCGAGTTCGAACATCATCGGCGGTTCGATGATGTCGACGCCGATAGGCATCTTGGCGACTCCCGCGGATTTGAGAATCGAGGCCATTTCTTCGGCATGACGCTTCATCAGGCCGAAAGCCGGATCGACGGTGCCACGCAAGCCGACAAGGCCGGCCTTGCAATTCTCCGGTTTGAGCCATGGCGAATAGAGTTTGTGATGGACTGCGGCCGAGCCGAAATCCCACAGGATCGGATCGCCGCCGCGTGTGAGCAGCACCCAGCGCGAGAGCTTGTCGCGCGCCCATTCGCCGATCTTGGTCGAGGTGACGTAGCGGATGTTGTTGTCGTCGAACAGCAATAGCGCGCCGAGGTCGGACGCCTCGAGCGCGGCCTGTGCGCGGCCAAGGCGGTAGCGATGCATGCGGCGGTAGTCGACACGCTCCTCGAAGTCGACGCCCATGGTGCCGAGCACCGGCAAATGCCGTCCCCAGTTGTAGCGCGGGTTGATGTCCTCGGCGGTGATCTTCACCGGTTCGCGCGTTCTCTCGTCCATGGCCGTCTCCTTACGCGGTATTGATTGCCGGCTTTATCGCCGGCGAGCTCCGCGCATTATATGCCTTGGCGGCGGCGCTGTCGGCAACAATCACGACATCAGTGGGCCTCGACATTCGCATCCCTGATGACGCCGCCCCAGACTTCGGTTTCCTTCTTGATGAAAGCGGCGGCTTCCGCCGGCGAGCCCCCCGCGGCATGCAGGTTGATCTTCGCAAAATGGTCCTGCGCCTCCGGGCTCTGAAGCACTTCGTTCACGGCCTTGTTGAGCTTTGCAACCACGGCGGCCGGCGTCTTTGGCGGCGCAGCGAGCGCGTTCCAGGTCCCGGACTCGAAGCCTTTCACCCCGGCTTCGTCGAGCGTCGGTATGCCCGGCAGACTGGAAATGCGCTTGTCGGTGGCCACCGCGAGGATACGCGCTTTGTCCGCCTGGTGAAGTTTGATCGCCGAGGCAAGCTCCATGAAAATGAAGTCGACATGACTGGCGATGATATCGTTGAGCGCGGGAGCCGTGCCCTTATAGGGCACGTGCACCAGCTTGGTGCCGGTGACACGCTCGAACAGCGCCGCCGTCAGATGCGACGTTGTGCCGATGCCTTGTGATGCGTAGTTGACCTTACCGGGATTCGCCTTGACGTACGCGATGAATTCCTGCGCCGTCCTGGCCGGGAAATCCGGCCGGACCAGAAGCACATTGGCGATCGAGGTCATGATCGCCACGGGCTCGAACTGCGCCGGGTCGAAGTTCATTTTCTTGTAAAGCAAAGGGTTGACCGTGAGCGGCGCCGGCTGCGCCGCCAGCAGCGTGTAGCCGTCGGGATCGGAGGTGAACACCGCTTCGGCGCCGATGTTGCCCGCTGCGCCGGCCCGGTTTTCCACGATCACCGGCTGACGGAGTCTCTGGTGCAGCCCTTCCGCAACGATGCGCGTCACCGTGTCGACGCCACCACCGGCGGGTACGCAGACGATGATCTTGATCGGTCTGTTGGGGAACGTGGCCGCGGCATCCTGTGCGACTGCAGAAGATGCGATAACCAGCACGGACGAAATCGACGCCAGAAGTCTGCGCACTTTGTCCTCCTCAAGTCTCCGGCAGGCTTATGCGACGCGCGCCAGCTTTTGCGCCGGCAGTTTCAGATTGAAAAGCTTTATCGCATTGCCGCCAAGTATGTTGCGTTTGACCTGTTCGCTCAGGAAAGGCAAATCGTAGATTGTCGAGGGCAGGTCAAAGTCCCAGTGCGGGTAATCGGACGAATAGAGCAATTGGGTCTCCGCCTTGATCATTCGAAAGGTCTGCTCGAGCATTGACAGATCGGTCATTTCCATCGGCTGAGACGAAAAATACATATCGCGCATATATTCGCTCGGCTTTTTCTTCAGTGCCGGCGCTTCCGATGAGCGCATCATGTATTCGTTGTCGAAGCGCTGCATCATGAAGGGCACCCAGGCCAGGCCGCTTTCGACCCACATGACCTTCAGCTTGGGAAAGCGCTCCGGCAGGCCGTTGGTGATCCAGTTGGCCAAGTGCACCATGTTGTAGAAAACAAAGCCGAGCGCGTGCACCGAGATGAAGCGGTTCATCATGCCCACGGTCTGGTCGTTCCAATTGTAGCCGGCGTGAAACGCAAGCGGCAGGTTCATTTCTTCCAGGAGGGCATAGGTCTTCATGTAGGAGTTGTGGTGCACTGGCCGGTAGCGGGCCGATGTCACCATGAAGCCAACGACACCCTTGCACTGGCCGAATTCCTGAACGGTCCGAAAGGCGGCGTCCGCATCATTGAACGGCAGGTAGAGCATCGAGCGAATGCGCGGCTCGTGCGCCAGGACCCGCTCGGTGAGCCATCGATTATAAGCGCGCGCCAGAGCCACCTCGACCTCGACTTGCGGGTGCAGTCCGAGCTGGAGCATCGGCGTCGGAAACATGACCGCCACATCGATACCGATGGCGTCCATCCAGCGCCGCGTCAACGCGATATCGCGCTGCACGCCGGCTTCTGTCTTCTCCATGCCACGTACCGCGTAGCGCATCACGCGGCCGCCCATGTCCTGATAACCGACTCCGGCCGGCAGCATGCCGACACTCTTTGCATTTGCCTGGCGCGCGCTGCGCGCAAGCTGTTGCAACACCGGGTCGTCCATGTAGTCGAGAATCTCGCCGATCGATTCGCTTTCGTAGTGATGCGAATCCACGTCGACGATGGGGAAATTCTTGTAGCCGCGCTCGGTTGCCTGCTTCGCTGCGTGCGCCAGCAACTTGCTGGTGTCGAATTCCTCGACCTCCATGCGCCGAAAGTCGCTGAGCGGGAGATCCATGATTATTGTTCCTGACGCATGATCGTGTCCGAAAACCGGCTCCCACTTTTTGGAATCATGCGCTATTTCCCCGACCAGGCCTGCCACATGCCAAGCTCGAACACCTGGAGATTGACGGCCTTGAGCATGGCCGTGACGGTCACCATGACCTCGGTTGCGGTCGCTGCGTCGGATGCAAAGGCGGGCAGGGCGCCGTCTTGCTCACCCGCGCGCTCCGCATAGAGGCGCACGGCCTTCGCCAGCATCGACTGAATATCGGTGTCGCTCGGGCGTTCATCTGCTGCCCACGCGCTCGTTTCAGCTTGCAACGACATAGATGTCCTCCCCGCGCCGGACTACCTCGAAGCTTTTCAGCTTCAGGCTTCGGTCCGCGGCGCATTCACCAGTCTTGATATCGTATTCGTAGCCGTGCCAGGGGCAGACGAAATGCATTTCATCGCTGGAAAACCTTTGCCCCAGCCAACCGCGATCAGCGCCGATGACGTCCTCGACTTTGTGCATCATGATGCCCTCGCAGGCAGGCCCGCCCTGGTGCACGCACAGGTTCTCATAGGCGTAGAACTTGCCCTGCCAGTGGAACACTCCGATCTCGCGTCCGCCATGGGCAACGATTCGGCGATCGCCCTCGGGAAATTGGTTGGCTTTGGCGACAAATACTTCCGGCATTCAGCCCGGCTCCAGCCTCGAATTGCGGAAAAGTATGGCATCGAACCGCACAGCCGGGCAACGAAGCGGCTTCGCGAAAGCCGGAAGCAGGGTTGCAGCCATGCGCATTGTCTAAAGGTATGGCATCCCGCAAGGTCGGCCGCCCATAGGGAAGGCCGGATGGACTCTGCCGCAATTCTTGTCGCAACCGCGGGCGCCTTTGCGCTGGCAGGCTTCGTTAAGGGCGTGATCGGCCTCGGTCTGCCGACAGTGTCGATCGGATTGCTTGGCTTATTGATGGCGCCGGCGCAGGCGGCAGCGATCCTGGTGGTGCCGTCGCTGGTCACGAATATCTGGCAGGCGGCGGTCGGCGGCGGGCTGATTGCACTGGCGCGACGGCTATGGCCGATGCTCGCCGGAATCTGCATCGGGACGATCATCGGCGCCGCGCTGCTGCCGCACGACGACAGCGGGCGAGCGACCGTCTGGCTCGGGGTGCTGCTCGTGCTCTACGCCGCATTTGGTTTCGTCAAAGGGCATTTTGCTGTTCCTCGCCACGCCGAAACTTGGCTGGGATTGCTCGTGGGCGCGGCGACCGGCGCACTCACGGTGGCGACCGGCATTTTTGTTATACCGGGCACGCCCTACATCCAATCTCTCAAGTTCGATCGCGACAAACTGGTGCAGGCGCTCGGCCTTTCGTTCACGGTCTCCACGATCACGTTGGCTCTGGCGCTGGCTTATGCCGGACAGATGCGGACCTCGCTTGCCTGGCCGTCAATCGTCGCCCTTGCCGCGGCGCTCGCCGGGATGGGACTGGGACAACTCATCCGTGGATGGGTGAAAGAAGGAACGTTCCGGCTGTGTTTTTTTAGTGGGCTATTTCTGCTTGGGGCGCATCTGGCGTTGCGTGGGCTCTTGTGATCGATTAGGCGACGCCTTTTGAACTCATCAGGACCAGTGTTATGAAAATCGTCGATCTTTCCCATGTCATGAATGTGCATACGCCCGGCTGGGTCGGTTATGCCGGCAACAAGATGTACTACGCGCAAAATCTGCAGACCGTCCGCATCGTCGCACAGCGCATCGACACGGCATTGCATGTCGGCACGCATTTTGACGGCGCCATGCACGCGACCGACAACAACAAGGGCGACATGGCACACTTGCCGCTCGACTATCTGGTCAATCGCGGTGTCGTCGTTGACATTTCAAAACAAATGAAAGACTGGGCGGTGATTACGCCGGAGATCATCGAGAACGCCGGCGCCGACATCCGTGAGGGTGATATCCTCATCCTGCACACCGGCTGGCACAGGCACTACGAAGGCCAGCCGCAGCAGGATCTGGTGAAGTATTTTTGCTACCACCCCGGCCCGAACCTCGATACGCTGCATTGGATGCTCAAGAAGAAAATAAAATGGTGGGGCATGGATACGGGCTCCTGCGACCACGCCATGAACACCTCCATCCGCTACATGCGGCCCGATCTCGCAGACGAGTTCACGAAAAAACACGGCAGGACGCCTGGCGAATTTTTCGGGACGTTCGAATACACTCACAAGAAGTCCGGCCGGAAGGTTTCGGCTGACGTGTTCCCCTTCCACAACTGGGCATTTCAGGAAGGGCTCTTGCACGCGGAAAACCTCGGCGGTGACATCGAGATGATGCTGGGAAAGCGCTGTGTGATCGGCGCATTTCCCTGGCGCTATGAAGGTCTGGAAGGGTGTCCTTGCCGCATCGTGTGCTTCCTCGACACCGACATGTCGGTTGAGGCGGTCGGAGACGCCGCAAAGGCAATATTGCGGAGTTGACTAGAGCACCAGCCGTGGATCAGCCACGTTGCCCTGCAAGGTCGACTGGATCACCTCGCGCAGCAACCCGTATTTCGATTTCGGCCACTGCGCGACATGGATATCGGCGAGCAGTTTCGCCGATTTACCAAACACGATAATCCTGTCGCCGACGCCGATTGCCTCTTCTAACTGGTGCGTGATCAGGATTGCCGTCGAGCCGCACTCGCGCGCGAGCTTTAAAAACGTATCGCGGAGCTCGGCGGCGGTTACTTCGTCGAGGTGACCGAAAGCTTCGTCGGCCAGCAGAATGTCAGGCCCGACCGCAAAGGCGCGCGCGATTGCCACACGCTGGCGCATGCCTCCGGACAATTCGTGCGGATAGGCATTCGTGAACTGGGCCAAGCCAAGGCGGTTGAGCCACATCAACGCGCGTTCGCGTTGCTCCTGCTCGGGAAGGCCGATGAGCTCAAGCGGCAGCCGTGCATTGTCGAGCGCGGAACGCCAGGGCAACAATCTGTCCTGTTGGAAGACGGTTGCGATCCTGCCGCGGAAGTGGTCGAAATCGGCATAGGGACTTTTGTCGCCGATATGGATCGCGCCCTCGCTCGGTGCTTCCAGTCCGATCATCAGATCGAAGAACGTAGACTTGCCGCAGCCTGTCTGCCCGACGATTGCAACCACCTCGCGCGGCGCAATAGCAAGATCAAGGCGATCGATCGCAACGACAGCTTGCCCGGTGGTGGTCTGGCGGAAGACCTTGCGCAGGCCACGCACTTCGATGGGTGGGGGACCGCTCATGTACGCCATCGCAATATGCGGGCCTCGGCGCGCGCGACGACCGCTTCCAGCAAGAACAGAAGAGCGACCAACACCAAAGTCCAGGCGAAGACGTCGGCAACCGAAAACAATTCCTGCGCCACCGATAACTGGTGTCCAATGCCGGTTACGGCGCCGACAAGCTCGGCAATCGTGACAACGCGGATCGCCAGGCTGATATTGACCTTCCAGCTGGTGAAGATCGTCGGCAGAATCGCCGGCAGGATCAGCTTGAAGAAGTACTGCAAGGTCGTCGGACGGAACGATCGCATCATATGACGCAATTCGCGCGGCACGCCGTGCATCGCGTCGAGCGTATCGACAAGAAACACCGGCCCGCAGACCACCACCAGCACGAAACCGATGCGGAATTCGACGCCCGGAAACCACAGCACCGCAAACAGGATCCATGAGACGACCGGCACCGCCATCAGCAGGCGGATCATCGGGTGCAGGTATTTGTTGAGCGAATCCGAGCGGTACATCGCCATCGCAAGGGCGAGACCCAGGACAAAGGACACGATGAGAGCGGCGATCACGCGCGCCAGCGTCACCACAATGTCGATCGGCGTAATCGTCGCGATGCTGCGCGCGATACGTACGAAACTGGGGATCGCAAATGGCGGAATACCCAGGTAAGGCGCCAGATGCGACAGCACCTCCCAGACAACCGCAAAGACAAGGAGGGAGACGAGAGTCTGACGCGGAAACGTCAGGACCGGAACAGACTCGCGGTACTCCTCAGTCATCGACGGACGCGCTTACGCGCTTATGGGACATAAATGATCTTTTCGTCCGGCATCTTCTCGTAGAAGCCAGCCTTGACCGCACGCTCCATCATGTCGGTGATGGTTTTGCGCGTCGCCGGTTCCCACGCAGGCTGGATCACCATTTGCAAGCGCTTGCTCGCCAGCGCGGCGGTCAGAATTCCCGGCGGCAGCTTGAGCGTTTCATTGGCGATCTTGTCCGCTTCGGCAGTGTTCGTTTGCATGAATTGCGCGACGTCCTGCAATGCCGCGATCAGCATTTTTGGCGCGTTTGGATTCTTCGCGATCGCGTCGGCACGCATTGCCGTCACGATTTCCCATCCGTCCTGTCCGGTGATTTCTTTCCAGCCCTGCGCTCCGTTGAAAATCACCTTCCAGTTGGGGTTTTGCTTGAGGATGATGCTCGCCAATGGCTCGATCACAAGGGCTGCATCAACGCGGTCGGCTTCGAGCTGCGCGCGCGCGACGGCGAAGTTCGCGTTGACGACGATAATGTCCTTGCCGAGGTCGATTCCCTTGGCGGCTGCATACATTTTGGTGACCTGGAATTGCGAGCCGCCCATATCGACGGCGAGCTGCTTGCCCTTGAGATCGGCCAACGACTTGATCTGATCGTTTTTGGTAAAAATGACGAGATCGGCGAGCGTGAAACCGGTGCCGATGATGCGCACCGGCACACCTTCCTGGTAAAGCTTCTGCAGAATAGTCGGGCCACCGATCAGCACGTCGGTTTCGCCTGTCGCGAAGCCTGCATAGAAAGCCGAGATCGAAGGATAAGCCTTTGCGTCCAATTCGAAGCCGTGTTTCGCATCGAAGCCTTGCGCCTTCATGATGTTCCAGACCAGGGGATTGAACACCGGCAGTGTCAGGCTGGAAACTTTGATGACGGGCTTCTGCTGAGCGTGCGCCGGGAGCGACACGACTCCTGTTGTGGCGATAGCGAACGCAGCGGCCAGCACGGTAAAGCCGCGTCGTGATAAGTTAAACATGGACATTTCCCCCTCGTGGTCGCTCAAGCTGTGATCTTGCGCGTCACGTGGCTTGAAGGCGAGCGCGACTTTACTCCGCTTTCATTTGTGTGCAAATAATCGATCAGCGTAGTCGGAGGGCGTGATGCCGCACATCACCGCACAGGACGGGACGCGGCTCTATTACGAAGAAGCCGGCAGCGGCTCATCGATAATCTTCGTGCACGAATATGCCGGCGACTACCGCACGTGGGAGATGCAGATGCGTTTTTTCTCCCGTGCGCACCGCTGTATCACTTACAGCCAGCGCGGTTATCCGCCATCCGACGTGCCGAAAGACGGTGCCCGCTACAGCCAAGATATCGCGCGTGATGACGTTCTGGCAGTGATGGACGCCCTTAAAGTCGACAAGGCCCATGTGGTTGGCCACTCCATGGGCGCATATACGGCGTTACACGTCGGCATCCACGCGCCGGCGCGGTGCATCTCAGTTGTTGCAGCAGGCTGCGGCTGGGGCTCGAGCCCGGACGCGAAAAGGCGCGAGGACATGAAGACGCTCGCCGCCGAGACGGGCAAGATGTTCGCCGCAGAAGGCATAGCGTCGGCGGCGGCGAAATATGCCGACGCGCCGATGCGCCAGGCGCAAAAGAACAAGGATCCGCGAGGCTATGCCGAGTTCGCCCGCATGCTCGCAGAGCATTCGGCCGAAGGTCATGCTCAGACAATGTTCAATCTCCAGCTCAAACGGCCGACGCTCTGGGAGATGGAGAGGGACCTGAAGAAATTTTCCGTGCCACTGCTGATCATTGTGGGTGACGAGGATGAGCCCTGCATCGACGGCAGCGTCTATCTCAAGCGTACCGCGCCGACGGCGGGCCTTTTGATGATCCCACGTACCGGACACAACGTACCAACTGAAGAACCGGCCGCGTTCAACGCCGCGCTGGCGGACCTCTTTGCCGCGGCCGAAGCCGGTCGCTGGCTCGCGCATAAACCGTCCAAATAGAACCGGGAGGAAGTGATGGACCTCAAGCTCAAGGGCAAGACCGCGCTGGTGACGGGCGGCAGCGAAGGCATCGGCAAAGGCATCGCCCGCGCGCTTTCCAAGGAAGGCGTTGATGTTGCGATCTGCGCCCGCCGCAAGGAACCGCTCGAAGCCACGGCGAACGAAATCGCCAAGGAAACCGGCCGCAAGATCGTGGCCATTACCGCCGATCTGCGTAAGGACGCCGACGCCAAGAGCTTCATCGAGCAGGGCGCCAAGGCGCTCGGCCGCATCGACATCATGGTCAACAATGCGGGCTCGGCCGCCGGCGGCGTTATCGAGCATTTGACCGAAGACGATTGGGAAAAAGGCCTGCAGCTCAAGTTCATGGGCTATGTGCGCTGCCTGCGCTACGCGCTGCCGATCATGGTCAAGCAGGGCGGGGGCCGCGTGGTGAATCTGATCGGCAACGACGGCGTGAAGCCGTCCTACTGGGAGATTTGCCCGGGTGCAGCCAATGCCGCTGGGCAGAATCTCACGATGTCGTTAGCCGGGCAGTACGGCAAGAACAACATCAGCTTTGTCGCGGTCAATCCGGGCCCGGTGCGGACAGAACGATGGGCCGGACTGGTCAAGGCGATGTCACGCGACATGAAGATTTCCTATGAACAGGCCGACAAGCTTGCGCCTGCGTCGATTCCCATGGGCCGGATCGCTGAGGTCGAAGAAGTCGCGAATCTCGTTGTTATGTTGGCCTCGCCGCTGATGGCGATGGTCAACGGCACGATGATCGAGATCGATGGCGGACAGGACAAGCCGCTGATGGATCGGTTCCGCGACAAGACTTGATCTTAAAAGCCGCGACAGGAGAGTGCGATGAAAGCAGTTTTCGAGAAGGTCATACCGCCGAAGACCGGCTTGGCGGTGGAAGTCAAAACCGGCCAGATCTTTCGTGTCACCGATCTCGAAGGCAAACAGGTCGTCGACATGGCGGTGTTCAATCTCGCGAACCTGCGCGAGAAACTGTCGACGTCCTACTCGCGCACGCGCTACGTGCCCGAGCCCGGCCAGCCGTATATCCCACGCGACAAGCTCGTGGCCGGCGATACGTTGATGTCGACGATCTGCCGCCCGATGATGAAGATTCTCGCGGAAACGCCGGAGATCAAGGGCATGCACGATACGCACAACCGGATGTGCAATCGTTTCCTGTACGAAACCTTCGGTTACGGCCCGCTCGACGGTTGCCACGAAATTATTTCGAAGGCGATCGCTCCCTACGGATTGCTACCAGAAGACGTGCCGGACACGATGGACCTGTTCATGAACTACTATCATGACTGCAAGCAGGGCCGCTGGCACATCGGCGAGCCGATATCGAAGGCTGGCGATTACATCGAGTTCGAGGCCCTGATGGATTGCCTGATTGGACTGTCGAACTGTCCGCTCGATGTCATGGTGCCGTGCAACGGCTATCATTGCACGCCAGTGAAGGCGACGGTCTTCGAACGGCAAACGGTCGCGGCCTAGCAAGAGCGGTGCGCTTGACAACGCATCACACCGGACGGACTATTTGTACGCAAACTAATTTAGCCACCGGGAGGCCGAATGGCCACTTAGGCAAGTAATGCGGGCGCCTCGCGCAAACGCGCAACGGGTCACGCAGGGAGCTGAATCATGATCAATGCGCATAGAGTTCTGCAGCTGGCATTGACGAGCGCCGTCGCGATCGGCCTTGTCAGCTCCGCCTCCGCACAAGACACGATCAAGATCGGCGAGTTGAACAGCTACAAGATCCAGCCGCAGTTCCTCGACCCGTACAAAAAGGGCTGGGAAATGGCGGTCGATGAGGTCAACGCCAAGGGCGGCGTGCTCGGCAAGAAGCTGGAAGTCATTTCACGCGACGACGGCGGTAATCCTGGCGACGCAGTGCGCGCTGCCGACGAGCTGGTGACGCGCGAAGGCGTGTCCATGATCGCGGGCACCTTCCTGTCGCATATCGGGTTGGCGGTCACCAATTTCGCCGGCCAGAAAAAAGTGTTCTTCCTCGCAGCCGAACCGCTCACCGACAAGATCACCTGGCAGAACGGCAACCGATACACCTACCGCCTGCGTGCTTCGACCTACATGCAGGTGGCGATGCTGATCCCGGGCGCGGCTGCCGCCAAGAAGAAACGCTGGGCGCTGGTCTATCCGAATTTCGAATACGGCCAGTCGGCAGCGGAGAACTTCAAGGTGCTGTTGAAGAAGGCGCAGCCTGACGTCGAATTCGTCACCGAGCAGGCGCCGCCGCTCGGCAAGGTCGACGCTGGCGCGGTCGTGCAGGCGCTCGACGATGCCAAGCCGGACGCAATCTTCAACGTGCTGTTCGGCGCCGACCTGTCGAAACTCGTTCGCGAGGGCAATACCCGCGGCGTGTTCAAAAATCGCACGGTGGTGAGCCTGCTCACCGGCGAACCGGAATATCTCGATCCGCTCAAGGACGAATCTCCGGTCGGCTGGATTGTCACCGGTTATCCATGGGACAAGATCAAGACCCCGGAACACACCGCCTTCGTCGACGCCTACAAGAAAAAATATAACGACTATCCGCGGCTCGGCTCGATCGTCGGTTACGTGACATTCAAATCGCTCGCCGCCGGCATCGCAAAGGCCGGCTCGACTGACACCGAGAAGCTGGTGGAAGCGTTCAAGGACCTCAAGGTGGAAAGCCCGTTCGGGGCGTTCACCTACCGGGCGAGCGACCATCAGGCCACTATGGGTGCTTATGTCGGCACGATCGCGCTTGAAGGCGGCAAGGGCGTCATGGTCGACTTCAAGTATGTCGACGGCGCGACGGTGCTGCCAAGTGACGCCGAGGTCAAAAAGCTGCGTCCGGCCGAGACGAACTAAGGTTTTCGCGCACGATGTCCTTGGCTAACCTCTCCCCGTCGCGGGGAGAGGTGACTCTTTCATGACTTTCAGCGCATTCCTGTTTCAGGCGCTCAACGGGCTGTCGACCGCCTCGGGCCTGTTCTTTGTCGCCGTGGGGCTGTCGCTGATTTTCGGCGTTTCCCGCATCATCAATATTGCCCACGGGTCCCTCTATATGCTCGGGACCTACATTGCCTACTCGTTCGCGACTCGTGTCGGCGGTGCGTTGGGATTCTGGGGCGGCATAGTCGCGACGACTCTTATTGTCGGCGTTATCGGTGCGTTGATTGAGATCCTGTTGCTGCGGCGGGTCTATCGCGCTCCCGAGCTTTTTCAGTTGCTCGCGACCTTCGCGCTGGTGCTGGTCATCAACGACGCCACGCTCTGGCTGTGGGGTCCGGAGGATCTGCTGGGTCCACGCGCCCCGGGTCTGCGTGGGTCGATCGAAGTGCTCGGCCGCCAATTGCCGAGCTATGACCTGTTCCTGATTGTCATCGCCCCGCTGGTCCTGCTGGTGCTTCATTTAGCGCTTGCACGCACGCGCTTCGGCCGCCTGGTGCGCGCGGCGACACAAGACCGCGAAATGGTCAGCGCGCTGGGGGTCAATCAGGCTGTCCTGTTCACTTCGGTATTTGCGCTTGGCGCAGCACTCGCCGGATTTGGCGGCGCTCTGCAGGTCGCGCGCGAGCCCGCCAATCTTGCGACAGACCTGGTCGCCATCGGCGACGCCTTCGTTGTGGTGGTCGTCGGCGGCATGGGCTCGATTACCGGCGCCTATCTCGCAGCCGTGATCATCGCGGAAGTGAAGGCCCTGTGTATCGCCATGGGTGTCGTCGATTTTGGTCTGTTCACCGTCAATTTCACCAAACTTACATTGGTTGCCGAATTCCTGGTCATGGCGGTGGTGCTGATCGTGCGGCCTTATGGCCTGCTCGGCAGGCCACAAGCTTTTGTCCGTTCAATCGCCGAGCCGGAAGATCCCATCCGTCCTGCGACGCCCGCACTGAAAATTCTCGGGGCGGTGGTGCTGGTACTATTGGTGTGCCTGCCGTTGCTTGCGCAAACATCCCCCTATCTGCTCATTCTGGGCATCGACGTTTTGATTGCGGTGATTTTCGCGACCTCCCTCCATTTCATCATGGGCCCCGGCGGCATGCATTCCTTCGGGCATGCCGCCTATTTCGGCCTTGGCGCTTATGGGGCGGCCCTGTTGGTCAAATGGCTGGCCGCTCCGATGGGTGTAGCGTTGACCGCGGCACCGCTGCTCGCTCTCGCAGGCGCCTTGTTGTTCGGCTGGTTCGCCGTGCGGCTTTCCGGCGTTTATCTCGCAATGTTGACGCTCGCTTTCGCTCAGATCGTCTGGGCTTTGGTCTTTCAGTGGGAGACGCTGACTGGCGGGTCCAACGGCGTGATCGGCGTCTGGCCGCGGCCGCCATTCGACAAGGCGTGGGTCTACTTCCTGCTCACGCTCGCGCTCGCAACGATCGGCGTTCTCCTGCTGCGGCGCTTTCTGTTTGCGCCCTTCGGCTATGCCATGCGCGCTGGCCGCGATTCCGTCTTGCGTGCAGAGGCCATCGGCATCGATGTAAAACGCGTCCACTGGCTCGGCTTCGCCATTGCCGGCTGCGTCTGCGGAATCGCCGGAGGATTGTTTGCATTTGCCAAAGGATCGATCTCGCCGGAGACGATCCATGTCAGCCGCTCAATTGACGGTCTGGTCATGGTGCTGCTTGGCGGCATCCAGACACTCACCGGCCCGATCGTCGGTGCATCGGTATTTGCCACGTTGCAGGATACGGTGATGCGGCAAACCGAGTACTGGCGGGCTTTGCTTGGCATCATCATCCTGCTTTTGGTCCTCGCTTTCCCGCAAGGGATTGTCGGAGCGTTCTCGTCGCTCTGGCGCAAGTCGGGTGCGAAGTCATGAGCGTGCTCGCCATTCGCTCATTGTCCAAGACATTCGGCGGCGTTCGCGCGGTCAACGATGTCAGCTTCGAGATCGCACAAGGCGAGTTTCTCGCCATGATCGGCCCCAACGGCGCAGGAAAATCGACCTGCTTCAATATGATCAATGGCCAGCTCACCCCGGATTCAGGGCAGATTCTGTTCGCAGGGCGCGACATTGCCGGACTTAAGGCGCGCGAGGTCTGGCGGCTCGGGGTCGGTCGGACGTTTCAGGTTGCCGCAACTTTTGGTTCAATGACGGTTGCCGAAAACGTGCAAATGGCGCTGATTTCGCACGCGCAACAGACCTATCACCTTTGGCAGCCGGCCTCGAAACTCCATTGCGGCCGTGCGCTTGATCTGCTCGCCCAGGTCGGCATGCGCGACGCAGCAGAGCGCCCGAGCCGCGAGCTTGCCTATGGCGACGTCAAACGTGTCGAACTCGCTATCGCGCTCGCCAATGAGCCGCGCCTCTTGCTGATGGATGAGCCCACAGCGGGCATGGCGCCACGCGAGCGCAACGACCTCATTGCACTCGTCAAACGGCTGGTCGTGGAACGTGGAATCTCAGTGTTATTTACCGAACATTCCATGGATGTCGTTTTTGCGTTTGCGGACCGCATCATCGTGCTGGCGCGAGGGCGGCTGATCGCCGACGGCAATGCCGCAGCGATCCGCGACAATCCGCAGGTGCGCGAAGTCTATTTCGGCACCGGCAAGACTTTCGCGGGAGCGGCGCCATGAGCGAAACGATGAGCGGAGCGATGCTCACGGTCGAACGCTTGAGCGCCTGGTACGGCGCGGCGCGCATTCTCTATGATTTGAGCTTCGAGGTCGGTCGCGGCGAAGTGGTGGCATTGATGGGACGTAACGGCGCCGGCAAGTCCACCACCATAAAGACGATCATGGGCCTTATGGCCAAACGTCAGGGTTCGGTTCATTTCAATGGCGAGGATATTTCAAACCGCCAGCCCTTCGAGATTGCGCGGCGCGGTCTCGGGTTTACCCCGGAAGACCGCCGCATCTTTGTCGATCTGACCGTGATGGAAAATCTCGACGTCGGCCGTCAGCCGCCGCGCAGCTTTGCCGATGGAAAACCGGCGCCGTCCTGGACTCCGGAACAGCTGTTCACGCTTTTTCCCAATCTCGCCGAAATGCCGGATCGTCTCGGCGGCCGCATGAGCGGCGGCGAACAGCAGATGCTCACGGTGGCGCGTACCCTGATGGGCAATCCATTGCTGGTGCTGCTTGATGAGCCCTCGGAAGGCGTGGCACCGCTGATTGTCGAGCAGATGGCCCAGACCATCATCGCGTTGAAGAAACAGGGCCTGTCGATTTTGCTGTCAGAACAGAATGTTCATTTCGCCCGATTGGTATCGGATCGTGTCTATGTGTTGGAAAAGGGCCAGATTCACTGGCAGGGTTCGTTCGCAGAACTCGATGCCAATGTGGATGTGCAAAGGACTTATCTCACGGTATAGGATGTCATGGATTAGCGGGACGAACGCATGAAGCCATTACGGCCGGAGAAGCTGAAAGTCGTCGCCACCCAGGCCGATCAGTCGGAACAGGGTCGCTATGTGCTCGACGACCAGGGCGGCTTTCTCATGCGTGTCGCCATGCAGCGACATACGTCGATCTTCACCTCGCGCATGATCGAAGGCCTGACCCAAACCCAGTTCGCCGCGCTTGCCAAGCTTTACGAGGTTGGCCCTTGCTCGCAGAATCATCTTGGGCGCCTGATCTATCTCGACGCCGCGACGATCAAAGGCGTTGTTGACCGCCTGCACCTGCGCGGTTTCGTCACAGCCCTTAACGATTTGAAAGACCGGCGCCGCCGCGCTGTCGCGCTCACCGACCGTGGACGGCAGGTGACCGAAGCCGCCATGCGGGTTGCCGTCGAAATAACCGCTGCCACCCTTGCGCCGCTGACCGCAGACGAACAACGGCAGATCTCGAAGCTGCTGCGCAAGCTGGGTTAGGCTGGTTACCAGAGGCCCTTCAGCCGCCCGCCGTCCAGGTTGAGGGACACGCCGGTGATATAGCTCGCGCGCTCGGAACACAGGAAAACCGTGGCATTTGCGAGCTCTTCCGGCTTGCCCATTCTGCCAAGCGAATTCTTCTTTGCCGCCACCTTGCGGGCTTCCGCCTCGGTCGTCACACCGAATTCCTTCTTCATGCCCTCGGTATTGCGCACCCAGAGATCGGTTGCGACCCAACCCGGACAGATCGCGTTGACGAGAATGTTGTCCTCGCCGAATTCAGTAGACAGCGATTTGGTGAGATTAAGCAGTGCGCTGTTCGTCATACCGCTGCCGAACATATACGGGTCCGGCTCTTTTCCCGCGCCGCCGATCGTGTTGACGATGCGGCCCCATTTCTGTGCCTTCATCATCGGGTGCACGGCGCGGATCGCCCGCATGAAGCCAAACAATTTTGTCTCGAGTTGCGTCTTCATGTCGTTGTCGTTGAAAGCCGAGAAGCGGCCGGAATACATCTGCCCCGCATTGTTCACCAGAATGTCGACGCCGCCGAGTTTCTGTTGCGCGGTCTCGACCATTTTCGCGATGTCGGATTCTTTGGTCATGTCGGCAACAATGACGTGCACTTCTCCGCCCGTGCGCTTGGCCAGATCGTCGCCCGCCTTCTCGAGCTTCTGTTGATTACGTCCGGTGATGAGAACACGCACGCCTTCTTCCAAAAATTGGCGTGCCGTCTCGAAGCCGATGCCACTGCTGCCGCCAGTGACGATCGCGCGGCGGCCCCTAATTCCCAAGTCCATCTCACTCTCCCGTTGACGCGTTTGGCCGCAGCATAGAGTATCCATCGCGGCGGCAATGCAAGAAGAAAACGAGGGCGGAAATGCAACTTGGCCTTCAGGGCAAGGTCGCCGTGGTCACCGGTGCCTCGCGCGGCATCGGCAAAGCGATCGCGCAGGCTTTGCTCGAGGAAGGATGTGCCGTTGCAATTTGCAGTCGCAACGCTGACCGACTTGACGCTGCAGTGGTCGAATTGTCTGCAAAAGGCCGTGTGCTCGGCATCGCAGCCGACGTCACCGATGAGAATGCAGTGAAGCGTTTTATCGCGGCAGTGATCGAGAAATTCGGCCGCATCGACATTCTCGTCAACAACGCCGGCACGCATTTGCGCGGTACAGTCGAAACCACGACGCTCGACATCCTCGATCGTCAATTGCGCGACAAGGTCTTCGGGTTTTTCACCATGATAAAGGCGGTGTTGCCCACGATGAAGGCGCAGCGCGACGGACGTATCATCAACATCATTGGACAGGCCGCGCGTCATCCGCATCCGGACCGGTTTCCTTCGGGCGTCACAAATGCGGCGTTGATGGCAATGAGCAAATCGGTGGCGGATTCTGTCGCGCGCGACAATATCCGTGTCAATGCCGTGTGCCCGCAATATATCGAGTCAGACTTGCTGGCCTCGCTTATCCAGAAAGAAATGCGCGAGCGCGGTGTCGATCGCGCAACCGCTGCCGCCGGCTTCACGCGCTCAAATCCCCTGGGCCGCACCGGCCGGCCCGACGAAGTTGCCGACCTGGTAGCCTTTCTGGCCTCCGATTGCGCTGCTTTCGTCACCGGCAGCGCGGTGAGCATCGACGGCGGTTACCAACGCTATGTGTTCGGGTAGAAAACGATGGATCTCGGCCTGAGCGGCAAGATTGCCCTGATCACCGGCGGCACCAGCGGTATCGGCCTCGCCATTGCCCAGAAACTTGCATCCGAGGGCTGCAAAATCGCGATTTGCGGACGCGACAAGATCAAACTTGACCGAGCCGTTGCCTCGCTTGGCCCGGCAGAAGCGAAAGGGTTTGTCGCCGACATTTGCAAGACAGGCGACGTTGCCTCGCTTGTGGGGGATGTCACCAGGGTGTTCGGCGGCATTGACATCGTTGTGAGCAATGCCGGCACACATCTGCCCGGCCGCCTCAGCGAAGTTTCGCCTGACAGGTTGTTGCGCCATTTTCAAACCAAAGTATCGGGCGCCTGGGAACTGGCGCGCCACGTCACGCCAGTCATGGCCGCGAGGGGCGGGGGGCGTTTTATCGTTGTCATCGGCCAGGCGGGCAAGGTTCCGCAGGCAAACGCGATTGCCTCCACGACCGTCAATGCTGCCCAGCATGCCTTCGTGAAATCGCTTTCGGACGAACTCGCGCCCAGCAACATTCTCGTCAATGCGGTGTGTCCGAGCCGGATCAAGAGCCCGCTGACCGATGCCCTGACGCTCCACAACGAAGTCTATTTCGGCCGAAGCCTGGAGCAGCAGGAGACGAAATGGGGTGCTGAGGTGCCGCTTGGCCATTGGGGGACGCCCGAAGATATTGCCAACGCAGTCGCTTTTCTTGCCTCCAGCCGTGCGGCTTTCATCGTCGGCGCCAATATCGACGTCGATGGCGGCCACCAGCGATCGATTGTCTAGCGGGCGCGGCCATGATCGATCTGCGACACGTTTCAAAGACGTTCCGGAAGCAGGACGAAATAGTCGACGCGGTGCGCGACATCAGCCTGACGATCGCGCAGAAGGAAATCGTCGCCATCATCGGGCCGAGCGGCTGTGGCAAATCCACACTGCTCAACATGATCGCCGGGCTCTACGCACCTTCGAGCGGATCAATCGTCTACAAGGGCGCGCGCGTGTCAAACATCAATACCGACGTCGGGTACATGACCCAGAAGGACAATCTGCTGCCCTGGCGGACCGTACGGGATAACGTCGCCTTTCCGCTGGAACTCTCCGGCGTCGCGAAAGGCGAACGGGCGGTGCGCGCGGATCAGGTGATCACCCATGTCGGGCTCGATGGATTCGGACATCGCTATCCTCAAGAGCTATCGGGCGGCATGCGAAAACGCGCCTGTCTCGCACGTATGCTTCTGTATGGGGCGGAAACGGCCCTGCTCGACGAGCCGTTTGCTGCGCTCGACGCGCAGTTAAAACTCGCCATGCACGATTTGCTGCTGAAACTGGCTGCTGAAACGGGGCAGACTGTGGTGTTCGTCACTCACGATCTCATGGAAGCCGTGACTCTCGCCGACCGCGTGCTGGTCTGTACACGCCGCCCGGCCACGGTTGCGCTCGAACAGCGCATCGCACTCAAGCGGCCTCGCGATGTGCTCAACGTGCGCTTCACCAATGAATTCAAGGAGCTTTACGACGCGCTATGGGAGCGCCTGCGCGTCGAATATCACGAGGAGCGGATATGACCGCACCCGATGCGGATGCTGCGCCGGGCGGGCTCCACGACAACGCCGCAAATCCCGGCCCGAGTCCGCTCGGCAGCGGCTTCATGGTCATCTGCCAGGTCGTGCTCGGCGCGGTGCTGCTCTTGCTGTGGCAAGGCGCATCCGGTCGACTGATCGACAGTTTCTTCATTTCCAATCCGGTTGAGGTAGGAACGCGATTGTTCGGCTGGATCGCGGATGGCTCGCTGTTCGTCCATGTCTGGGCGACGGTTTATGCGACCGTGATGGGCTTTGTCATCGGCTCAATAATCGGCGTGATGCTGGGCATCTGGCTCGGCGTATCGCCTTTTACCAGCCGGCTGCTCAACCCGTATATGTCGGCGCTTAACGCGTTGCCGAAGGTGGCGCTGGCCCCGCTGTTTGTGCTGTGGTTTGGGCTCGGCATCGAATCCAAGATCGCGCTCGCCGCCGTGCTTGTGCTGTTTCTCGTTTTCCTCAACACTTATGCCGGCGTGCGCGAGGTCGATCAGGATTTGATCGACGGCGCTCGATTGATGAGAGCAACGCGAGCCCAGGTGATTACAAAAGTTATCATTCCCTCGGCTATGTCATGGATGTTCGCAGGCCTGAAGATTTCCGTACCCTATGCTTTGATCGGTGCAGTGTTGGGCGAAATGATCGCGGCCAACCGCGGCCTTGGCTATCTTGTGCAGTTTTCCGGCTCGCAGTTCGATTCCGCCGGCGTATTCGCAGTGCTCATCGTGATCGCACTACTTGCCGTTGCACTTAATTTCCTGGTCGAAATCGTGCAACATCGCATGCAACAATGGCGGGTCGTTGGCCGCTGAAATCAAAAAATTATCGGGAGGATGCGCGATGAAATTTTTGATGGTGGCAATACTCGCCGCGGTCACGCTGTTTACAGGCGCGGCGTCGGCCGAGACCGTGAAAATCACCAACATCGGTCATGGTTATTTCTCCGGTGCGCTCTATGTCGCGGTCCAGGAGAAATTGTTCCAGAAATACGGACTGGAGCCGGAGGTGTCCTACGTACAGGGTGGGCCGCTTGCGTTGCAGGCAGTGCTCACCAAGCAGGCCGATATCGGCATCCTGTCGTATGAGCACGTGCTCACTGTCGCGGTGCAGGGAAAACGTATTGTCTCGTTCTTCAATATCGCTAACCGTCCGGTCAACAACGTAATCGCAAGCGACAAGCTGATGGCCGGCGCCGAGAAGCTGAGCGTTGCCGACAAAATCAAGAAGCTGAAAGGGCAGCGGGTGGCGATGCCGTCGGCCAACGGCTCGGGAGAAAAAATGCTCGGCGTGCTGGCGAAAAAGTACGGGCTTACGCTGCCGGGCGACATCTCGAGTGTTTATCTGGGCGCCGAGGCGCCGTCCTACGTTGCGGCCTTTCAGAAGGATCTGATCGACGCCGCGTTGCCGTTCGAGCCGGCGGGCGTCCTGGTGCAGCAGTCGGGCAAGGGCAGGATCTATCTCAACATGATGAATGGCGAAATTCCCGAATTCCGTGACATTCTGTTCATGACGCTCGCCACCCATCCGGACATCATCAAAGAGAGGCCGGATATGCTGCGCAAGGTTGCGCAGGTGTTCACCGAGGCGCAGAAAATTCTCAAGGACGATCCCAAGCGCGGCATGGCAATCATGGGTAAGGAATATCCGAGTATGACGGCCGAAACCAATGTGGAAGCCTACAAGACCGTGAGCCAGATCTGGACGCGCGACGGCCACATGACCGAGGCGCAGGCGCGCGGTACCTTCGCCTACCTGCAGCCGAAGGGCCCGTCTGAAGTCGACTTTCCGTCGACCTTCACCAACGATTTCCTGCCGAAAAAATAAGCCGCGACGGAGGATGTCAGTGTTCAGCGTAGGCAGTGCCATCATCACGCGGGTCGAGGAGACCAATCTTCCGAGCTATCCGCTCCGGGATATTTTTCCGGATTTTACCGACGCGCATATGGCCGAGCACAAGTCATGGCTGGCGCCGCACCATTACGAGGCCGAAACTGGCAAGATCAGGCTTTCGGTTCATAGCTGGTTGTTACAGGTGGACGGCAAGAAAATCCTGATCGATTCCTGCTGCGGCAACAACAAGGTCAAACCTGGCCGGCCATTCTGGCACATGCTCAATGTCAATTATCTGGAGCGGCTCGCTGCCGCCGGTGCAAGGCCGGAAGAGGTCGACCTGGTGATGTGCACGCATCTGCATCATGATCATGTCGGCTGGAACACCCGGCAGAAGGACGGCAAATGGGTGCCGACATTTCCTAATGCCCGATACGTGTTCTCAAAACCTGACGTCGATTATTTCTCCAAGGTCGACGCCGACCCGAAAGAGGGGCCGGCGGAACTGGGTACGTTCCGCGAATGCGTTGTGCCGATTCTCGAACATGGCCGGGCCGATCTTGTCAGCGGCGGCTCCTTCCGGCTCAACGAATTCATCGAGATCGACTCGGCGCCGGGCCATTCGCCCGGCCATGTCTTCTTCAAGATCGAGAGCAAAGGCAAGCGGGCAGCCTTCATCGGCGATGTCTGGCATCACCTGTTGCAGGTTTATTATCCCGACTGGAATTTCCCGAAGAATTCCGACGCGGCGCAAGCGCGCGTGAGCCGGCGCAAGGTGCTCGACTATTGCGCTTCAAGCGGCGCTCTCGTGTTTCCGGGTCACGTCGGTCTGCCATTTGCCGGCCACATCGAGGCGAACCAAAAGGGATATCGCCCGGATTTCGAGCCGTAACCGGTCAGAACCCGTAAAGCTGCGCGGGGTTATCGACGAGCACCTTGTTGCGGACGGCTTCATCCGGAATCCAGTCCAGCAGCATATCGAGCATCCATGCGTCGTCCGGCACGGGCGCGCCGGGCGTCGGATGCGGCCAATTGGTGGCCCATAACATCCGTTCGGGCGCGGCTTTTGCAAGCGCCTTAGCAAGTTTACCGACATCGTCGTAGTTCGGCGGCCCCACTTTCGAAACTTCGTAAGGCGCCGACAATTTGACCCAGGTACGGCCACCATCAACCAGCCCGTGCAGCGCGCGAAATCCCGGGTGATCGAGCGGCACTGGTTCGAGAAATTTTCCGACATGATCTATCGCCAGCGTGCTGGTCAGCCGCTTGAGCATGGCCACACGATCAGGCAGGTCGCGGCCGTCGAGCTGCAGCTGAACGTGCCAGCCGAATGGCGCCACGCGCGCCGACATTATTTCGAGGACATCCCAGGGCAGCGGTGCGCCCGCCAGCATGAAGAAGCGGATGCCGCGAGCGCCAAGCCTTGTCAGCCGATCAAGTTCAGAATCGCTGACGTCCTGATCGACCACGACGACACAGCGTGCATTTGGCCCCATCGCGGCAACAGCTTCCAGCGTGCAGCGGTTATCCTTGCCGTACGTCGAAGGCTGCACCACAACGGTGCGCTCGATGCCGAGGCGTACGCACATCTTCAGGTAAGCCGACACGGGTGCCGCGGGGGCATCGATCTTGGCGGTCGGCGCCTTCGGATATTTGGGGTCGTAGACGTGCATGTGGGTATCGCAGGTGCCCGCGGGCGCCCTGAGCTTTGGCCTGAGTGTGCTTTCGATGGCTGGCATGATGCGATCCTAGTGGCAGACTAGCCCTGTCCCGTTTGGATTTTGGAAGCAGCCGACCGAAGTCGGCAGGACGTGCTTGGGTATCCAGAGCACCACCTCGGGAAAAAAGATGCAGAAGGCAATGGTTGCGAAAAATACGAGGTAGATCGGCAGGGCGGCCCGCAATGCCTGTGAGAACCGCACACCCACGAATTTGGATGCCATCAGCAGAACCAGACCATAAGGCGGCGTGATCAATCCGAAGGCCAGTGTCGCGATCAGCACGACCCCCATGTGGACCGGATTGATATTGCCAGCGGTAGTGAGCGCGTTCACCAGCGGCATGAAGATGATGATTGTCGGCACCGGTTCAATGAAATCGCCGACGATCGTGAACAGTAGAACCATCAGCAACATGATCAGATGGGGATCGGTGCCGGCAATGCCGATGATCCAGTCCGAGATGACGATCGCGCCGCGCAAATAGGCGAGCAGGTAGCCGAAGGCATTGGCTGCGCCAATCGTGATCAGGGGCAACGAGAAAATCAGTCCCGCCAGGCAGAAATCGTAAGGCAGGTTCCATATATGTCTGGGATTGAGCGCTGGAATGATGACGACGATAATCCATAGCGCGGCAACGACGCCGGCTTCGGTAGGTGTGAACCAGCCGGACAGGATACCGCCGAGCAGGATGACCGGAATCATGAGGGGTAATGCCGCATCGCGCGTCGCCAGGGCGATCATTCCGAACGAAGCGCGTGGTCGCTTAAAACCGATCGGCCCAAAGAAGTAGCAGTAGGTCATCAGGCCGAAGCCAATCATCAAGCCCGGCATGAAACCGGCCATGAACAGACCGGCAATCGACACGTTGCCCGTTGCGCCGTAGACGACGGCGGTAATGCTTGGCGGGACCAGCGCGGCGATGGTCGATGCAGCGGCGATGATCGCTGCAATAAATGGGCCCTCGTAGCCCTCCTTTTTCATCGGTCCGGCGAGGGCACGGCTCATCACGGCGACGTCGGCCGTTGTTGAGCCGGACATTTCCGAGAAGAACATGCTGAACACGGTGACGACCTGCGACAGACCGCCGCGAATATGGCCGACCAACACCATCGACAGATTGGCGATGCGAACGACCACGTTGGCCGAGCTCATCAACTCGCCCACCAGAAGAAAGAAAGGGATCGCGAGCAAAGCCTCATTGTCGACGCCGTCGAAAACTTTCTGGATGATGGCGGCAAGCGAAACGTCCGACAGGAGTGCGCCGACAAACACGCCGCCAAGCAGCGCAAACGGCACAGGCACACCGAGATAGCCGAAAGTCAGAAAGCACGCCGTCATGAGAGCAAGGATAACCGGAGCGCTCATTGCAGCCCCTCCGGTCTGGACGCGCCGAACGCAGCCGAATGCTCCGGCTCCTGCGGTTCGGAGTGCTCGAATCCGTTGCGGCAACCGTTGACGATCTGCTCGATGGTGAAAAGGGCGATCAGGATGCCGGACAGCGGGATAGCGGCATAAAGGGAGGCGATGGGTGTATTCGATGGCAGTCGAAAACTGCCGAAACCGCGGAGGAAATTGAGATAGCCATAGTAGATCAGACAGGCAGCGACCACGAGCACGATCAGGCGAATAATCACTTCAGCGGCAAGACGCGCCTTGCCGTGCATCGATTCCGCAACGGCGGTGAGATAGAGGTGATCATTGCGGCGGGTGGCGACCGCCGCGCCGATGAAAATTCCGTAGATGAACAGAGTCGACGTGACTTCCTGCAACCAAAGCCAGGGGCGACCGATGATCCGGGTCGTGATGTCGGCGCAAACCGACATCGAGAAGCCAAACAGCGTCAAGCCGCAGATGATCATCAGGATCATCTCGAGGTTGTCGAGTGCCTTCCATTTCAGATGACGCTGCCTGTTCAAGACCAGCTTGTCGGCGATGCCCATCGCCCTTCCGCCATGTTGGAAAGGCCGGTGTTGCCGGCCTCTCCGTTGTCCCGCCTGAGGGTGGTTTATTGAACTGACTTGATCAGAGTTTTGATCTTGTCGGCGTGCGGCCCAAGCTCCTTCGCGAGCTTATCGAGCATGGGATCGGAAATCTTTTTGAAGCCGGATTTGTCGACATCCGTCACTATCTTGATGCCGATCGCCTTGAGTTTGCCCGCTGCAGTGTCCTCAAGCTCGAAGGCCTTCTTCGGTTCCTGCGTGGAAACATCACGCCCCGCTTCGAGCACCCACTTTTTCTGATCGTCGCTGAGGCTCTGCCAAAGCTTGTCACTGATCCATAGGATGGCGTTATTTGCCTCGTGCTGGGTCATTGAGAGCACGGGAGCAGGCTCGTAATGCTTGTTGATGAGATAGACGTTGACCGAATTCTCGCCAACATCGACGACACCTGTTTGCAATGAGGTGTAAACGCTGCCGAACGGCATGTGCACCGTCTGCGCGCCATAGGCGTTGAAGGTCGCGTCCTCGGTTGCAGTGGCCTGTACGCGGATCTTGACGCCCTTGATGTCCTCGATCTTATGGATTTCCCTTTTACTGTACATGTTGCGCAGACCTTGCGTGCCGAGGCCGATCACATGAATGCCTTGCACGGTCTGGTCGATCATGTCGCGGATCGCTTCGAAAACCTTCGGATCGGCGAGTGCCTTGACCATGTGATTTTCATCACGGAACAGAAAATGCAGCGACATTACGCCGGCTTGTGGTGAGATCGTTGCGGTGTTCGCTGATGAAACGATCGCGAAATCGAGGTCGCCCGCCTTCACGAGCTGCAGAAGCTGTGGCTCCTGCCCAAGCTGTGCCCCAGGATATTGGTCGACCAGCATCTTGCCGCCGCTCAATTGCTTGAGCTTGGCCGAAAAGATGTCGTAGGCGACGCTGTAACCGGAATTGAGCTGCTGGTCGTGGGCGAAACGATAGTGTTTCTCCTGGGCATTCGCGTTGAATGAAACTGCCAGTGCGCCGGCCGCGACGGCCAGTCCCCATCTGCTGATGATCGTCATTGTTTCTCCCCAATATTTTATAGTTTTCGCGGCCCGACGGCCGGGACGAATTGTAGTCGAGGGCTCGGGGGGAAGGATAGATATTATATGATTGCCTTGAGCCGCTGCGGTGTAACGGGAAGTTGGGTCACCGCGCCCGGTCGCTGAAGGGCGTCATCGATCGCCGAAGCAATCGCGGCGCCGACCGGATTGGTCCCACCCTCTCCCGCACCCTTCAATCCAAGGGGATTGAGTGGGCTTGGCGCGTCCTCCGTCACCAAGATGGAAACATCGGGGACCTCGCGTGCGGTCGGCATCAGGTAGTCGGCGAACGTGACCGAAAGGGGCTCTCCGTTCTCGTCATAGCGGAACTCCTCCAGGAGCGCACCGCCAATGCCTTGCGCCAGTCCGCCGGCGATCTGACCTTCCACGAGCTTCGGATTCACGGCCTTGCCGACGTCGTAAGCAACAACATAGCGCTCGATAGTGACATCACCGGTTTCCGGATCGACGCGTACGACGACCGCGTGCACGCCGTACGGATAGACCATGTGGGTTGATTCGAACGTATCTTCAGTGCTCAAGCCGCCCGGCAGAATCCGCGCAAGTTCGCCAAGAGGCATTGACGGACCGGGAGCCGTGACGCGCACGATCTCGCCGTTCACGATGTCGAGCGAATCGGCGTTCGTTTGCATCAGTTCGGCCGCGGCAAGCAGCAGCTGACCGCGCAGCTTGGTTGCCGCGAGCCGTGTGGCTTCTCCGCACATGACAGTCACGCGTGAGGCGAAGGCGCCCATGCCGCGTGCAATGCGGTCGGTCTGGCCGTGAATGACCCGGATCGTCGTGTAGTCAACGCCAAGCGCATCGGCACAGATCTGCGCGATCACGGTTTCCACACCCTGTCCGATGGAAGCGACGCCGGTGACCACCTCTACGATGCCGTCGGGCTTGATCTCCACGCGGACGGTATCGAACGGTCCGAGTCCGCTTTTCTCAACGAATATCGCCACGCCAGCGCCGACTTTCTCGCCCTTCTTGCGGCGTTCGCTGAGCTGCTTCTGAAGCTCAGTCCAACGGATTGCTTTGAGAGTCTTGTCGAGTAGCAGTGCGTAGTCACCGGAATCATACACGATCTGCGTGCCGAGTGTTTCGAGGCCGAGCGCGTAGGGCATCGCGCTTTTGCTAATGAGGTTGCGTTTGCGGATCTCAACCTTGTCCACACCAACCTTGGCAGCGATCGCATCGAGCAAGCGCTCGCGTACAAAAGTGGACTCGTAACGCCCAGGTGCGCGGTAAGTGCCACAAGGTGTTTTATTTGTGAGGCGTATATGGCTGGTCGCGCGGTAAGCCGGCACGCGATAGGGGCCCGGCAGCATCGCGGCGGTAAGGTCGGGCACGGTCGCCGCGTGCGTACGCATATATGCGCCATTGTCGTGAAAAAACTCGACCTCAATACCAAGAATGCGACCCTGTGTGTCGATAGCCGCGCGCACGCGGTGATGCTGCTCGCGCGAATGATTGGCGGCGATCAGATGTTCGCGCCGGTCCTCGATCCATTTGATTGGCCGTTTGAATTTTAGCGCAGCCAGGCAAACCAGAATGTCTTCGGGATAAATTTCGCCGCGAATGCCGAACCCACCGCCAACGTGACCTTCGTAGAGCTGGAGGGAGTCTTTTTTTCGTCCCAGCATTTGCGCGATGGTATCGCGATTCCAGTGCGGCACTTTTGCCGCGCCGTAGAGCTCAAGGAGGTCGCGCGCCGCGTCGTAACGTGCGATGGCGCCGCGCGTCTCCAGCGGCACGCCGGAATGGCGGCCGACGGAAAGCTCAAGTGAAACAACGGCGTGGGGCCGCTGAAAGGCTGCGTCAACGTCGCCATAGCCCTTGCGGATGATGCCGGGCTCCGTTGTCAGTTCATGCTCGTAGGTGCCCGGTTGCTCCGTCGCGAGCATCGTTGCTCTCATGGGTTCGATGGAAAGCCCGATGAGGTCGGCACCGTCTTCTGCGAGATATGCGTTGTCCGCAAAGACGATCGCGACTGGTTCGCCGACATACCGCACGACATCCTTCGCCAGCACTGGCTGCCGGTACGGCTCGAGCGCCTTGAGCCCAGTGAGACGAAACGGAATCGGCGGAATGTCGGCAACGTCGGCATGCGTCCACACTGCATGGACGCCCGGCAATGCGAGAGCTGCTTTAGTCTCGATCGATTTTATCTTTCCGTGCGCGACGTCAGAACGAACCACGCGCATATGCCACTGGCCCGCAAACGAAATGTCGGCGGAGAAGCGGCCTTGCCCGGTGAGAAGTGGCCGGTCTTCCAGACGCGGGACGGAGCGGCCGACGAATTTCGCCGGGGCGGTCATTTTCCGCGCATTTCTTTTGCTGCGGCGCGAACGGCCTTGATGATGTTCTGATAACCGGTGCAGCGGCAGAGGTTCGACGAAAGCACGTCCACGAGATCTTCGTCGCTGATGTCAGGCTCGCGCTCCAGAACGCCGACAGCCAGCATCAAAAAGCCGGGCGTGCAGAAGCCGCATTGCAGGCCATGATGGTCCATGAAGGCCTGCTGCATCGGGTGCAGCTTCTCGCCGTCAGCCAATCCCTCGACGGTCCGGATCTTTTTGCCATCCGCCTGTACGGCAAACATCAGGCACGAGCGCACCGGTTCGTCGTCGACGATGACCGTGCAGGCGCCGCAAATGCCATGTTCGCAACCGATGTGCGTGCCCGTCTGCCCACAATCCTCGCGGATTGCGTCCGCCAGCGTGCGCCGCGCCTCGACGCTGATCGGATGGTCGCGCCCGTTAATTGTAAGCGTAATTGCGGCCTTTTCCCTCATGCGGCCTTTTCCTTGGCGCGCAAAGCGGCGCGAATACGCTGCGGCGTTGCCGGCATCTCGTCGATCTCGACACCGAACGGCGAGAGTGCGTCATTGATCGCGTTAATCACCGCAGCCGGTGCGCCGATGCAGCCGCCTTCGCCCAGGCCCTTGGCCATGGTGATGGAGTTCGGGCTCGGAGTTTCCATGTGATGAAGCTCGATTGGCGGAATTTCATGCGCAGTCGGCGCCAAATAGTCGGCGAGCGTTGCCGTGAGAATACCGCCACTGTCGTCGTAAATAATTTCTTCGAGCAGCGCGTTGCCAATGCCCTGCGCGATACCGCCATGCACCTGGCCGTCGGCAATCATTGGATTGATGATGCGCCCTGCGTCCTCCGCCACCAGGAATTTCTCGAGTTTCACATGG
>DASXLC010000055.1:0-85435 GCA_036496445.1 Pseudolabrys sp.
GCGGATCCGGCTGCCGAGCTCCCAGTAGTGATGTTGGCGCTCGATGCCGACTTTGTCGTGCGTGGCTCGACCGGCGAACGCGTGATCCCCGCAAGGGATTTTTCCCGAGGAATGTTCGAAACGTCGATCCGGGAGGGTGAACTCCTGACCGAAATTCGCGTCCCCTCGCGGCCACCATTGGCGCGCCATGCCTTCCTTGAACTCGCGCGGCGGCACGGAGACTTCGCGATCGTATCGGTTGGCGTTAACCTGACCCTGAATGTCGATGGCAAATGCGAGAAAGCGCGCGTCGTCCTGGGCGGTGTCGGGCCCGTGCCGGTGCGTTGTGCAGCAGTGGAAGCAATGCTTCAAAACCAGCCGCTGAACCAGGTGAATTTTCGGGCTGCAACAGACGCTATCGATCCGGGGATGATCGAGTTCGAAAGCCGAGGGGCAAGCCGAGATTACCGGCTCCATGTTGCGCGTGTTTTGCTTCAGCGCGCGCTCGAATCAACGAGCCGCTCCACGGATGCTAAATCGGTATGAAGCAAAGCCTGAAATTCTCGGTCAATGGGCGGCCGCTCGAGCTCAATGTCGAGCCGAGACAAACTTTAGCCGATTGCTTGCGGGTGGAATTGGGGCTGACCGGTACGCATCTCGGCTGTGAGCATGGCGTATGCGGCGCGTGCACAGTGATGGTCGATGGTGACGCGGTACGTTCCTGTCTAATGTTTGCCGTCCAGCTCGAAGGCGCTCAGGTCGTAACGATTGAGGGCGTGTCTCCCCCCTCCGGCCTCTCTTCCCTGCAGCAGAAAATGCGCGAATATCACGCGCTGCAATGCGGCTTCTGCACGCCGGGGATGGTGGTCGCGCTGCACCATCTGTTCATGGGGAATGCAACGCCGGACGAAGCGGAAATCTGCGAAGCGATCTCCGGCAACATATGCCGCTGCACCGGGTATCAGCCAATCATTGCGGCGGCGCTCGCCCTGTCGCGCGAAAATGGCGGGGCCTGATGTGAGGACTTACTGCAGGCGCCCGCTGACCAGGCGCCCGCCGACCATTACGGCGCGATTGAGTGAGCCACTCGCCACGAGGTCTTCTTGATCTTCGGCATCGGTGATCAACAAATCAGCGCGAGCACCCTTATGGACGCCCCAGTCTTTCCCCAGGCCCATGATTGCGGCCGGCGAACTGCTAACGAGTTCGTAGGCTTTGGCAACGTCGGTCAATCCAAGATGCGCCGAAAGCAGAGTCCAGCGCGCGATTTCGAGCATGTCACCCGACCCGGTCGGCACAAACGGATCTTGGATGTTGTCCGAGCCCGCCGCAACACGCACACCGGCTGCCAGCAATTCTGGCACTCTCGTTAAGCCGCGCGGCGGCAAAGAGTCGGCATCGCGACCCTGGAGGAATAGGTTTGCGGCGGGCAAAGTGACAACAGCGATGCCAGCCCGCGCAAGCCGTTCGATAATCCGAGCAGCGGCAACTGGGCCGAGCGCGCTCAATGCCGAGGAATGGCTGGCTACAACGCGGTTCTGCATGCCAAGCGCTTCGGTGCGCTCCGCAAGTGGCTCGAATAGCAGCTTGTCTGCGTTTAAATGTTCATCGATGTGCAGATCGAGCGGTAATCCGCTTTTACTCGCGAGATCAAAGACCATGTCGAGGAAAGCGATCGGGTCATCTGAGATGAACGGCACGCCGCCGAGCACATCCACGCCCATGTCGATCGCAGCGAGCAGCCAGTTCCGTGCTGCATCGTGCATGCGCGTTGCGCCGCTCGTCACGTGTGCAACGACCTGCACCGTCATGCGCTGAGCGTGTCGCTCGCGAAATTCGATCATCGCCTCGACACCGCGCGTCCGCGTGTCCGGATCGATGTTGGTGTGGCTACGGATCGCCACAGTGCCGCACGCAAGGCACGCTTCGAGTGTACGCGCAGCGCGAGACAGGATGCCCTCTTTGGTCACAGTCGCCGCGAAGGCCTGATAGCCCGCAAGCGCGCCGGGAATATCGCCAGTCTGGTTCTGGACCAGCCGGCGGGTACGCGATTTATCGAGGTGCTGATGCATGTCGACAAGACCGGCCACCACCAGTTTGCCACCGAGTTCGATCTTCTGGTGCGACTCGCCGACCGCCAAAGCCGCTCCAACCCGGGCAATGCGGCCATCAGTCCCAATCTCGATCTCTAGCAATTCCGGAGCCTTAGCCCCGGTTGAAAGTACACGTCCGTCCTTGAGGACGATTGGGCGATCCAAGCTCTGGGGATTCATGAGGTTGTCCCTATCCGAAACGGCTGGCCGGTATATTGCATAATTTTTTGCACGACTTGTATACTAAAGGCGAGGCTGTCGTCGCAGAGGCCCAGCCCATTCACCGTGGAGGGGAAGATGGCTATTTCGACGCGTATTCGACGACGTACTGTTCTTCAGGGCATGGGAGCAGGCGTTGCGGCCGGTGTTTTGGGCACGTGGCCAAGGCAGGCATCTGCCGACGAAAAACAGGGCATCACCGATACGGAGATTCTGATCGGCGCGCTCGGCCCTATTACGGGACCGACTGCTTTTATCGGGGGGCCGGCACGCGACGGCATGGCGCTGGCGATCGAGAAGATCAACGAGGCTGGTCCAATCAACGGCCGCAAGCTGCGGCTGGTCTATGAGCACGCCGCGACACCTGCGGAGAGCGTCGCGGCTGCAAAGAAGCTCACTGAAAACGACAACGTCTTCATTCTCGTTTTGGCGTCGGGCAGCACTGGCGCGGCTGCGGCCGCCGACTACGTGCGGTCTGCGAAGATCCCGACTTACAACATCTTCGGCGCAACGCCGATCATCCGCGAACCTTTCGCACGCAACGTCTTCCACGGCTCGATGCCCGATCCCGTCGTCACCGGCTCGGGAATGGTCGACGAGGTGTTCAAGGCGGTGCCGAACATCAAGAAGGTCGGGGTGCTTGCCGGTACCTACGCGTTCCCGCAGGCCAACCTCAAGGCGATGACGCCGATCCTTCAAAAGCGAAATCTTGAAGTCGTGCTCGAACAGTTCGACGCCGCGGCCACCGACTACACCGCACAGCTTGTCTCATTCGCGCGGCAGCGGGTGCAGGCCATCATCGTGCTGGGCAGCTTCACGGAAGCCGGCTTCGCCATCAAGCAGGCGCCGGACAAGGGACTCACAGACGTCGCCTGGGTCCTTGATGGTTCGGGCACCAACGACGCGATCGTATCGATCATCGGAAAAGAGAATTCAACCAACCTGCGCGGCTACTACAATGCGCCGTACTTCCCGTCGCAGACCGACGCGCCGATCCAGGGCTTCATGAAGGTCTGGATCGCAAAATACGGCCAGCCACCGCAGGGCCGCCCAAACCTCTACGACATCGTTGCCTACGGCTGCACCTACGTGATGGCGCAAGCGATCAAGGGCGCAGGCCGCGACTTGAACTGGACCTCGCTGATGGATAGCTGGGAGAAACTCAAAAACGCCAAGCCGTCAGATATGGGCGGCTATGACGTGACCTTCCCCGAGACTGTGACGTCCACCGATCACCAAGGCAACAAGCTGATCGGTCCCGCCCAGATCGTAAACGGCAAGTGGAAAGTTGTGCCCTGACGGCAGCCGGCGATGCTGTCTGAACTGCTGATGATCGTCGTTGGCGGTCTAAAGATGGGAGCGATCTACTCCCTGACCGCCATTGGCATCGTCGTGATCCACAAGGCGACACGCACCGTGAACTTCGCGCACGGCGCGTTCGTTTTGTGCGGCGCCTATGTGACCTACGGCATCGTTGAAGTGCTGCAATTCGGTTGGTGGGCAGCGTTCGTGCTGGCCTCACTGGCAGGAGGCCTACTCGCCGCCGTTGTCGAGCTCGGCATTCTTCGGCCGATCCGTCAGGCTGACTCGTTTGCCGTAATCACCGCGACGATCTTCATCGGCATCGGCATCTCCGATATCTACAGACTCCTCCAGAACACCGAGATTCTTGCCGTTCGCAGCATGATCCGCGGCGCCCCGTTGTTCATTGGCGATGCGATGATCACGCGCGAACAGATCGCAGTGGTCGGCGGCGCAATGGCCGTCGCGCTCATCGGTGTCGCCTTATTCGCATATGCGAAGTTCGGCCGCGGCATGAGAGCGATGGCGTCAAACCCGCGCGGCGCCGTCCTTTGCGGCTACTCCTCAGATGCTATGAACGCGTTGGCTTGGTTTGTCGGTGGGGCGATGGCCGGTGTCGCCGGCTCGTTCGCCGCTCCCAGCACAGGGGTCACCGCCGAGCTGTCGGTTGCGATGGTCACTGCGGGATTTGCCGCGGCGGTGATCGGAGGTTTCGATTCCCTGCGCGGCGCACTACTCGGCGGCCTGATCCTAGGGGTCTGTGAAACCCTTGCCGCTGGCTACGTTTCAAGCGCCATGAAGAACGCCGTCAGTTTCCTGCTGATCTTCATTATTCTGCTATGGCGGCCACAGGGCCTGTTCCCGGAAGCGAAGATACGACATGTCTAGAACCGGCGCGCTCAGAGTGTTCGCGCCAAGTCTTTTTGTGTTTGCGCTCTCGATCGCCGGATTGCTGCTGGGCAGCTACTGGCAATACGTTCTCGCGCTGTCGATCTCGGCCGCCGTGATAGGCACTGCGCTCGCGATGATCGTGAGCTATGCGCGCTGCATCACGATCGCGACCGGCGCGATGCTAGCTATTGGCGCTTATGGCGCTGCCCTGCCGGTGGTGCGCCTGGACGTGCCATTCCTTGTTGCATTGCTGTTCGCCACAGCGCTCGGTGGGTTGGCCGGATTGATCCTCGCAGTGCCGGGAGTGCGGTTCCGCAGCCACAATCTCGCAATGGTGACCTTTGTCTTTCAGGCCGTCGTCATCATCGTGCTGCGCCAGAGCAAAGGTCTCACGGGCGGCGCCGAAGGCCTCCCAATCCCTGCACCAGTTGTCTTCGGGTTCCGCTTCAGCAGCGACGCCGACTTCCTCCTCCTCTGTGGTTTCCTTTCGGCACTGGTGATCCTGCCACTGATCGTCCTGCTCGAAGGCGCGCTGGGCAAGAACCTGCGCGCCGTGGCAGCCAATGAGAGCGCCGCACGCGCATTCGGCATCAACGTCAATCGGCATCTGATTGCAGCGTTCGTCTGGAGCTCGGCAGTTATCGCGTGCGCAGGAGCAATCATGGCGCCGCGATACCGGATTATCGATCCGGACAGCTACGGCATCCTCGCCTCCATTCTGGCGCTTGCCTATCCGATCGTGGGAGGCATGGGTTCACCCTGGGGCGGACTTGTTGGCGGTGCAGTCCTTCGCGCACTGCCGGAGGTCCTGCGCCCGTTGGCGGATTATCTGGAATTGATGTTCTGCATCCTTGTGGTCGCGACCATCATCTTCTTCCCGGGCGGTTTCGGCTCATTCGTCACGGGGACATTTCGGCGGAAGCCCGCGAAGTTGGAAACATCCGCAAGATCCGAGCCGCGGCGCGCGGTACATGATTTCATCTCGGACATGAATATCCTGGGTCGGCGAGAGGTTCGTCCACCACAGGACCGCTCTCGGTCTACACCGATTCTTCGAATTTCCGGGGTTACGAAGTCGTACGGCGCACTACGCGCGGTAAGCCACGTCTCGTTCGACGTGACGGCACAAACGATCCACGGCCTGATGGGCCCGAACGGCGCCGGTAAGACGACATTGTTCAACATCGTCTCAGGCCTGAACGCGTCCGATGAAGGTCAGGTGCTGTTTGACGGAACGCCACTCGACGATGTTCCGGTCGAGTCCCGCATTAAACTCGGCATGTCCAGGACGTTCCAGCACGCCGCCGTCTTCGACAAGCTATCGTGCGTCGATAACGTGCTGATCGGTCTCGGCCTCAATGACATTTGGCAGGCAAGTGTGCGCAGCGTTCACATGGCGATGCATTCGCAGCGCGCCCGTGCAGAACGCAAGGCCGCAATGGCCGCTCTCGACGCAGTCGGTCTCGCCCACCGTGCGCGCGAAGGCGCCGGCTCATTGTCGCTCGGCGATCAACGGCGCCTGGAGATCGCACGGGCGATCGTCTCATGCCCACGAATTATCCTGCTCGACGAGCCGGTCTCCGGCGTGTCCGTCGAGGAAGCGGCCGGGCTGCGTGAACTCTTGCTCAGAATCAACCGCGAGCTCGGCACCGGAATGGTCGTGATCGAGCACAACATCAGCTTCCTGGTGTCCTTGTGCAATCGAATTTCGGTCATGAGCGACGGCCGTATCATCGCGGAGGGCGACCCCGATGTTGTCGTCAATGACGCCCTTGTGCGCCGGGCATATTTCGGGGAGCGGGAGATCTCAGCGTGATCCTTCAGGTCTCCAATCTTCGCGTCACTGCCGGACCGATGATCCGGGTCGACAATCTCGACTTGACGCTAGAAGAACGCGGTTGCCTTGCGCTGCTCGGCCCCAATGGAGCCGGCAAGACCGCCAGTGTCGAGGCTATTATCGGGCTAATCCCGAAGTCGTCCGGACGGGTGACCTTCGACGGACTGGATATCTCGTCTCTGCCGGCGAGCTCAGTCGTGCGCATGGGCCTCTCGTTGGTGCCCCAGTTGCGGGAGCTTTTTCCAGGCTTCACGGTCGACGAGACCCTGCTGGCAGGCGCCAATGCGGCTGGCCGGCGCAAAGCCGGATCACGCGATCATATTTATGACCTGTTCCCACGGCTGGCGGAACGCCGGCATCAGTTCGCCGGCTCGCTGTCCGGCGGCGAGCAGCAAATGCTCGCGATTAGCCGCGCGCTGATGTCTAACCCGAAGGTGATCCTGCTTGATGAGCCGTCGGCCGGGCTGGCGGTCGGTATCGTGCGTTCATTCATCGACGTGGTGAGGCAGATCCGAGCGACGGGGGTCGCCATCCTGCTCGTCGAACAGAACCTGGAAATCGCTTCGGCCTTGGCCGAGAATTGCATTGTGATGGCGGCAGGCCGCGTCGTCTGGCGAGGCTCAGCAGATGACGCGATCAACAACGAAGAAATTCGCCGCGCTTACTTTGCGTGACGATTGAGATCGGCTTCGCGATCCGCCAGATTGAGGGCAGCGATCAGATCAGCGAACAGTTCATTGTTCAGACTGACGTGATCGACAAGAAGCTTGAAGGCCTTGTCACCGTCGCCCGACACAATCGCGTCGATGATCATTTGATGCTCGAGGGATGCGAGCCGCAACGCGTCGGGGCGGCGCAACTGGAAAGCTCGGTACGGCGCAATCCGATCGTGGAGCGCACTCGCCTGATCGGCCAGATAGCGGTTGTGCGAACCCTTGTAGATGGCGCGATGAAATGTCTTGTTCATCGCGTGATAGCCTTCCTTGTTGCCGGACTTCAAGTACGGCGCGAACTGTCTGTGTATGGCAATCAGTTCCGCGTGCTCGAACTGCGTCATGCGGCGTGCCGCGAGCCGGCCGCAAAAACCCTCGAGCTCCGCCATCATCTCGAACATCTCTACCATCCGCGATGGCGTGATTTTTGCAACGATAGCTGTCTGATGCGGACGCCATTCGACGAGTTCGCTGGCGGCGAGCTGACGGAGCGCTTCGCGAACCGGAGTGCGCGAAACGTTGAAGGTCTCGGCCAGACGTTTTTCGTCGAGCTCTTCGCCCGGACGGAACTCGCCTGAGATGATCTTTTCGGAAATCTGCCGCCGGACCTGGTCCGATCGGGTAAGCGGTTGCTGGTCGTCCAGTTCCTCGCGAACCGGGACCTTAGCCGTCGCCGCTCTTGCCATGTGGGCCTCCTAGCGCAAATCTCATCGTCAATGCTTGAAATAAATGCAACTGAATTTTTTTTGTATACCACAAAATCAGTATTGTATATACTTCTGCAAGAACGTACAGAAGTGGGGAAATCATGGCCGTTCGCGTCGGACTCCTTCAAGTAGAGTGCAATCGTAGCCGTTCGGAAAACTTGGCGCGGGCGGAGCGTGCCATCCGGGAAGCGGCAAGCAAGGGCGCGCAGGTGATGCTGCTGCCCGAAGTTTTCCACGAATTATTTTTCATCACTGATCTCGACAACAAGTACTTCGATGCCTCGGAACCGATTCCCGGCCCCATCACCGAGATGATGTCGAAGCTCGCGACAGAGCTTTCCGTCGTGATTGTTGCGCCGATCTACGAATCGGTGGGCCGCAGCGTCTACTACAACTCCGCCGCCGTGATCGATGCGGATGGCCAACTGCTTGGCGTCTACCGCAAGAACCACATTCCGCTGAACACGATCTTCTACGAAAAGCTGTACTTCAAGCCCGGTAACCTGGGCTATCCGGTCTTCAATACCCGTTATGGCAAGATCGGCCTCCTAATCTGCCACGACCGGCATTATCCAGAAGGCGCGCGCGCTCTTGCACTCAATGGAGCCGAGATCCTGCTCGTGCCGAGTGCCACTCCCGACAAGAGCCTCTCCCGCAAAGTCTGGGAGAAGGAGCTCGCCGGCCACGCGATCTTTAACGAATATTTCGTCTGCGGTCTCAACCGCACCGGCCAAGAGGGCAAATACTATTACTACGGTCACAGCGTCGCATTCGATCCTGCCGGCGAAATGCTGGGCCAGGCAGGCGATGGCGAGGAAATCTTCCTCGTCGACTGTGATCTCGATCTCGTCACTCAACGTCGGCGCGCCTGGCAATTTTTCCGGGACAGGCGCCCAGACACTTACGGCATTCTCACCGCGCTGGTGCCGTAAGTGCACAACAAGCAATAACGCAGTGCGGCTGGGATGGAGTCTTCGATGCGCAAGCTGACGTTAATAGCGATGCTCCTCAGTGTGTTTGGGCTGACTGCCCAGGCGCAAGCTGCGGACAAGGTCCGATTTGCTTACGCGATCCAGGTTCATCAGGCCAATATGATGATCATTCAGGACTTCGCAAAGAAATACGGTGTTGAGCTCGAGATCGTGCCGATGCGGCGTTACGCCGACCTGCAGTTGGCGTTGATGACCAATCAGGTCGACGTCGCCGTGATGGGTTACATCAACGTCGGCCTGATGGAAGAAAAGAACTTTAAGGACTATCGCGTGATCGCGGGCGTGTTTGCCGGCGGTCAGAGTCTCACCCTTGCCAAGGACATCAAGCCGAAGACCTGGAAAGACCTCGAAGGTCTGACGCTTGGCACGGCGCCGAACAGCTACGCTGAGCTCCTGTTCAAGACCAGCGCGAGGCTCGCCGGCGCCGACCTCTCGAAAATCAAGACCGTGAGCTTCGCAGCCGGCGGCCCACCGATGCTCTCGGCCCTGAAGAACCGTCAGATTGACGGCTTCGTGTCCTGGGAGCCGAACAACGCCGACGCCGCGGTGGCAGGCGACGGCTACTACAGCACGCTCGACATCGGAGACAATGCGACCAAGCACATCAACGGCACGCTGACAGTCAATTCCAATTTCCTTAAGGATCACCGCGCCGCGGTGGTCGGCGTGGTCAAAGCGCTGGTGGATGCGACCAACGAGCTCAATAAGAACAATGCCGAATACGTGCAGGTCGCCGTCAAGGGCACCGGCTCGTCGATGGATGTTGTGAAGGAAGCCATCCCGCGCGGGCGCCTCGACTACAAGCTATACGAAAAGGAAGCCAAGGCTCTCCTGAATCTGATCGCCCAGGCGAAGATGACGCAGACCGACACGTCGGGCGCCGTCGATCGCCAGTTCGACTATTCACTGCTGACCGAAGCAACCGGTCAGTCGAAAAGGCAGCTCGGCGGCGAGTAGGCACCATCCGTGACAATGGCACCGATTGCCCAAACACAGGGAGGACGGGCTAACGTACTCTCCTTCGTGTACGCGCACCCGATCTTCCGCCGTGCAATCGGGCCACTTGTCGTCCTTGTGCTTTGGCATTGCGCATCGACCTACGGCTGGGTCGATGCGCGCTTTGTGCCGGCGCCGCTCAATGTTCTGAACTCCCTCAAAGAGTGGATGTTCGGACCGGTCGGCGCCAGTCCCTACTCCGGCACCTGGTTTACCCATGCCGCCAACAGCTTCTACCGCGTCATTGGCGGCTTTCTCATCGCGTCGGTGTTTGGTGTAGTGCTGGGGTGCATCATCGGCTGGTCGCGCCTGACGTCCGACTTGCTTGACCCGATCATTCAGATCATTCGCCCGATTCCGATCACGGCCTGGGTTCCTTTTGCCGTTATCTTCTTCGGCATCCGCGACGGATCTGCCTTCTTTCTGATCGCGCTCGGCGCCTTCTTCCCGATCGTCGTCAACACCGCGGCCGGCGTCGCGGGAACGCCGAAGCTTCTCGTTCGCGCGGCGCGCATGCTCGGCATCCGCAAGCAAAATATATTACCGCGCGTCGTGCTTCCATCGGCGATGCCCTACATCTTTACCGGCCTGCGCCTCGGCATCGGACTCGCATGGGTGTTGGTGATCGTCGCCGAGATGATGGCCGTGAAGTCGGGCCTCGGTTTTGCAATGTGGGATGCTTACTATTTCCTGCGCATGGACATCATCATCGGCGCGATGCTGAGCGTCGGCCTGCTTGGATTCCTCAGCGATCTCGTCATCAAAGCGATCGGAAATCACGTCCTGCGTTGGAGCCGCGGCCTATGAGCACCACCGCACGCAAAGCCACGTCGGGATCGCCGCGGATTGTGGCGCGCGGGCTGCGGAAGGAGTTTGTCGATATCTCTCGTCAAGCGCAGGTCGTGGCACTCTCCAACATCGATCTCGATATCGGCGAGGACGAATTCCTGACAATCCTCGGACCAAGTGGTTGTGGAAAGTCCACGCTGCTCAACATCATTGCCGGCTTCGAGCACGCTACGGACGGCGAGGTGCGGCTCGACGGACAGACCATCCGTGACCCGGGACCGGACCGCGGGGTCGTCTTCCAGGAATATGCGTTGTTCCCTTGGCTCAATGTGGTGCAAAACATCGAGTTTGGCCTGCGCGAACGCGGGGTGCCGAAAGCGGAGCGGAAAGTTCGCGTCACCAGACAGATCAGCGCCGTCGGCTTGGATGGCTTCGAAGACCGTTTCCCGCAGGAACTGTCGGGTGGCATGCGGCAACGCGTTGCCCTCGCCCGGGTGCTCGTCAACGACCCCAAGATCCTCCTGATGGACGAGCCGTTCGCGGCACTCGACGCGCAGACGCGCACCATCATGCAGACCGAACTGCTGCGCGTCTGGAGCGCGGAACGGCGCACCGCACTTTTCGTCACCCACAATATCGAGGAAGCCGTTCTGCTCGGCGATCGTCTCGTGGTGATGACCGCGCGGCCTGGGCGGATCAAGGAGATCGTCAACGTCAAACTGCCGCGCCCCCGCGACGTGACGTCGGCGGAATTCAACGAGATCAGGCGCTATGTCGCGTCCCTGCTGGAAAGCGAAGTTCAGACCGCATTTGCCTCGATGCAGGCCGGCAAGAATGCTCAAAGCTAAACGCCCATCAATTCCGGTTCAGCCGGCTCGCGACGTTTTGGCGGATAAAGTAGCGCTCGTCACGGGGGCAAGCCGCGGGATCGGCCGCGCTATCGCGGAGCACCTGGCTCGTGATGGCGCCTTCGTGTTTGTGAATTTTCACACGGCCAAGCGCGAAGCAGCTGACTGCATCGCCGCGATTCGCGCAGCAGGCGGCGCCGCCGAAGCGATCCGCGCCGACATCTCGAAGCAACCGCAGGTCAGGCGCATGTTCGACAGCATTCGCAAGCGTGCCGGACGGCTAGACATCCTGGTCGGTAACGCCGGCATCGCGCCAATAGCAAATGAGCTTGTCCGGGTGACGCCAAAAATGTGGAACGAGACATTCTCGGTCAACGTCACTGGCGCATTCCTCTGCGCGCAAGCGGCTGTGCCCTTGCTGCGGCGTTCAAAAGGCGGGCGCATGATCTTCATTGGCTCCGCCGCTTCACGATTAGGCGGAACGATCGGTCCGCACTACGCGGCCTCCAAGGCTGCGCTTTCCGGTCTCGTCGAGTATTTGAGCCGGGCGCTCGGCCGCTATGCGATCACGGTGAACATTGTCGAGCCCGGCTTCGTCGCGACCGAACTCTCCTCCAGTTTGCATCGCGGCGCCGCGAACGTCCGCGCCATGCGACAAGCCGTGCCACTCGGCCGGGTCGGCACAGTCAAAGAGATTGCGGCAGCCGTCGCATTTCTAGCTGCCCCTAACGCTTCATACATTACCCGCCAAAACCTCGCGGTGACCGGCGGCCGATGAAAAATCGAAACAAAGATCCGGGATATGAACCAAGAACTGCTTATAGAACGACGCGGCCAGGTTGCGTGGCTGACGATCAATCGGCCTGAAGTTCGCAATGCCTTGGGTCTGGCGATCACCAAGCAGATTGCCGAGACGTTGCGTGAATTGTCTAAGGACAAGAACGTCCGCGTCATCGTGCTGACTGGCGCCGGCGACCGCGTGTTCGTGTCCGGAGCAGATGTGCGCGAATTCAAAGAGCATCTCGCCACGCCGGAGACAGCATTGAAGTACGATGCTGCGGCGGAAGAGCTGCAATCGGCTCTGCGCGCGGCATCCCAGCCGGTGATCGCGCGAATCAACGGCCACGCGGTCGGCAGCGGTACGATTGTTGCCGCATCCTGCGATTTCCGGATCACAGTGCGCCAAGCCAAGTTCGGCATTCCGGTCGCCAAATTCGGTTTCATTGCGCCGGTACCGGACACCCTGCGGCTCACCCAACTCATCGGGCCGGCCAATACAAAAATGCTGATGATGACAGCGCAGTTGATCGAAGCCGAGCGCGCCAAGGCGATCGGCTTGGTTGATCAGGTCGTCGACCCAGCGAATCTCGATGCCGCAATCGATGAACTCGCCAATACGTTGGCGGCCAATGCGCCGCTGACGCTCAAGGCAACCAAACAGATGATCGAACAGCTCGCCGCGCCACCATCGGACGTGATGGCCGGCGGCAAGTGGTACCAGGAGATCTTTCGCAGCCGGGACTTCCAGGAAGGTCTCGACGCGTTTCTGACGAAACGTAAGCCGGAATTTACAGGTGAATAAGCACAGCGCGAATCCCGACGCTGCGGCGCCCACCAAGCAGGCCACGGAGCGCCGAGGCCCGCTTTCCGGCGTCAAGGTCATCGACCTCACGCACATGCTCGCGGGACCGTATTGCACCTGGCTGCTTGGGACACTCGGCGCCGACGTCATCAAAGTCGAAATGCCCGGCCGAGGCGACTTCACCCGCTCGATTGCACCTTTCGCCAACGAGCGAAGTGTCTATTTCTGTAGCGTCAACCGTAACAAGCGCAGTATCACGCTCAATCTCAAGCAGTCACTCGGCAAAGAAGCGCTGCTACGCCTCGTGCGCAGCGCCGATGTATTCGTCGAGAACAATCGGCCGGGCGTTATGCAACGGCTAGGTCTCGACTACGAATCCCTCGCCAAGATCAATCAACGGCTGGTCTACGCGTCGATTTCGGGCTTCGGGCAGACCGGACCATACAGCAAGCGGCCCGCCTTTGACGCCGTCGTGCAGGCCATGTCCGGCATCATGAGCATCACAGGCGAGGAAAACGGTTCGCCGGCGCGGGTCGGCACGTCGATTGGCGATATTGGTGCAAGTCTGTTCGGCACCGTCGGGGTGCTTGCGGCTTTAAACGATCGCAACACCACCGGTCGCGGGGCGCAGGTGGACATCGCGATGCTCGATTCTCAGGTTGCCATCCTGGAAAACGCAGTCGCGCGATACTTGAATTCCAATGACGTTCCGCGCCGCATTGGATCACGGCATCCGCTTATTGCCCCATTTCAGGCGTTTCCGACCAGCGACGAACCAATCGTCATCTGCGTCGATACTGAGGAGCAATGGGCACGCTTCTGCAAGGCGATCGAGCGCGGCGACCTGATGAGCAATCCACACTTCGGAAATGGCTCGGACCGCGCGCATTATCATGCGGAGTTGGAGCCAGAGCTGATCAAGGCGCTGGTGAAGCGCACCCGGGCTGAATGGCTCGCAATTCTTGATGCTGCCGACGTACCGTGCGGGCCGATCAACGACATACCGACGGTCGTAAGAGACCCGCAGATTCTCGCCCGGGGCATGATCGTGCCGGAGGCGAACGGCGGTTACGTGAACCAGCCGATCCATTTCTCGCCTTATGCGCAAATGCCGCAGCAGCCCGCCCCGGAGTTCGGCGCCGACACCCGCGCCGTGCTGGCGGAGTGCGGCTTCACCAGCGACGAAATCGCAAAAATGCGGGACGAGGGCGCGATCTAACAAGGAATTCCACCTGCACTGAAGGATTGTGTGATGCCTTACCTGACCACTAATGATGGCGTGAAGCTCTATTACGAAGAGACCGGCTCGGGCCATCCGATCCTCTTCATCCATGAATTCTCAGGCGACTATCGCGCTTGGGAGCTCCAGGTTCGCTACTTCTCGCGCCGTTATCGGTGCATCACGTTCAACGCCCGCGGCTATCCGCCGTCAGAGGTTCCCGACGGCGTGGAGAAATATTCGCAGCGGCGCGCAGTCGACGATGCGGTCAACGTCCTCGATCATTTGAAGATCGACAAGGCACATATCGTCGGCCTGTCGATGGGCGGCTTCGCCGCGCTCAACTACGGTGTCCACTATCCGCATCGCGCGCTCTCGATCATTGTCGGGGCAGCCGGTATGGGCGCAGAGCCGGACAAGACGGCCCAGTTCAGGCAAGAAGTCGAGGTCGTCGCCAAACGCTGGGAAGCCGAAGGAGCGAAAAGATTTGCGCCAATCTACGGCTCTGGACCAGGCCGCGAACAGCTCGAGATGAAAGACCCGCGCGGCTTCAAGGAATTCATCGACCAGCTCAGTGAGCACGACCCGAAAGGTGCCGCCCTGACTTTGCGTGGAGTTCAGATGCGCCGGCCCTCGCCGTTCGACCTCAAGAGCGAGCTTGAGAAGATGACGGTGCCGACCCTGATCATCCATGGCGATGAGGACCGCTCATGCCTTGGCACGGGCGCCTTCATGAAGCGCACGATTCCCTCGGCAGGCCTGATGGTATTCCCGAAGACGGGTCACACGATCAATCTCGAAGAGCCGGCACTCTTTAATTTCGCGCTCCAGGACTTCTTCACGCAGGTGGAGTGTGGCCGCTGGATGCTGCGCGATAAGCGTACGGAAACGGCAGCCGTGCTGCTCGACAGGAGCCGAGGCTAAGAAGTCAGGAAGTGCCGGGGCTCAGAACAATTCCGGCACGTCATTGAGCCCGCGTGCCGCTTCGATTGCAGCCGGCAAATAGGCGCAGAACGCGTCGATCCATTCGGCCGGCACGGTTGTGCTCACTTTGACAAACCGCGAGCCAAACCTTGGAGTGTGGTAGGCGCCTTGCCGAACCATTATCCCTCGTTGGGCAAAAACTGTGGCTAGCGCTTCAGGTCGCACACCCAGTTCGGCGCATTCGATCACAAGGAAATTGCCGTTGGACGGATAGACCGGGATATGAAGCCCCGCGATCTTGTCCGCCGCCAATTTGATGGCTGTCTGATTCCGCCGCTGCACGGACTGGACCTGCGGCATCCATTCTGCCTTAACCTCAAGCCCTGCCATGGCGGCACGTTGGGCAATGACGCTGCTGCCGAGTGTGGCGGTCGACTTGCTCGCCAGCCTGTTGATCAGCATCTTGTTCGCAACCACCGCCCCAACACGCAGCCCGGCGAGACCCAGCCATTTCGAGAAGCTGTAGATCGTCAGCGCACGTTCCGGATCGATAGTCGCCGCCAGCGTGTGATGATCGGCAAAATCGCGGTACGTGCAGTCGTGCAGGACGTAGGCGCCGGCAGATCTCGCGATCTCGCAGAATTCGCGGATTTCGTCGGGCGTGTAGCAGATGCCAAGCGGATTGTTCGGGTCGACTAGATAGATAATCCGCGTTTTTGCATCGACGGCGTCGGCGAGCTGCTTAGCCGACAGCCGGTAGTTCTGCTCGGGCCCGTAAATCGGGATTTCCCGTATCTCGGCGCCCCTGTCGCGGGCGAATTGCAGCGGCCATTTCCAACCGGGATCAGTGGTCACGAAATTCGTTCCCGGCTCGCATAAGGTGTGACAGACGGTCGCCAAGGCCGCGACGGCGCCATCGGTGACAAGCGCCGACGTCGTGTCCTTTGGCAGCCGCAGGTCGTCGAGGATCGCGTCGATCAACGCGATGAAGCCACCCGGCGGCGCATAGGCGTGAAACTCCTCGGATTCAATTGAATCGAGCAGCGCCTGACGCACGCGGGGGTGCATCGGCAAATGATTGGTGTTCTGGCCGAGCCAGAACAGATTCTTGGTCGCAAAGAGACGATCGAAGTGTACGTTTCTCTGCTCGAACGTGCTCACTGCTTTTTCGGGCGCGGCTTGATGATCGAACCATAGCCGGCGATGCCACCGTCGATGGTGACGATGGTGCCGGTGATGTAACCCGCAAGCGGGGAGGCCAGGAAGGTCACCAGATCGGCGACTTCCTGGTCCGTCCCCATGCGGCCGCCGGGATAGTCCTTCAGGTATTCCTGCCAGCGGTTCTCGTCGCCGAGGTTTTCCTGCGCGCGCAACTTCATCATGCGTGTCATGCGATTGGTCGCGATGGGTCCGGGATTTACACCGACGACGCGCACGCCGTAGTCGAGGCTGACGCCGCCGACTGCCTTGGTGAAGGACATGACTGCCGCGTTCCCGGTGCTACCGGCGACGTAGTTGTAGTCCCAGTTCTCGCCCGAGTTGCCGATGTCATTGATGATTACGCCGGAGCCGCGCTTCTTCATGCGCGTGTAGATTTCGCGGGTGAGGTTGATGTAGCCGAATACCTTGAGGTCAAAGCCACGCCGCCAGTCGGCATCGGTGAGCATCTCGATAGGGCCGCCCGGGATGTCGCCCGCGTTGTTAAACAGGATGTCGACGGCGCCGGCCCAGTTGGCGAGCTGGACCATGCTTTCGGTGGTCGATAGATCGCCGGGGCGGATCTCTACCTTCACCTTGTGCTTCGACTGGATCTCCTTCTTGACCGCCTCAAGCTCGTCGCCCGACCGGGCGGCGAGGTAGAGCGAAACGCCCTCCCTGGCCATCGTCAGCGCCGTGATGCGGCCAATCCCCTTCGACGCGCCCGTGATTAGCGCGGTTTTGCCGTTTAATTTCAAATCCACAGAAGTCTCCCAACATTGACCAGTCCTCGTGCGAATGTATACAACTTAGCCGACATGGAATACAAGACTTCGGACGCATAGCTTTGATGACCAAAGCGCACATGCACACTCAGGCCACCGTGGTCGCATCTTACGTTGACGGTGATCGACTCTGGGACCGGCTGATGGCGCTTGCGCGCTTTGGCGCCCTGCCGGGCGGCGGCGTGAACCGGCAGGCGCTGTCGTCGGAGGAAATTGCGGCGCGCGCCGAAATCGTGCGCTGGGCAGAAGCAATCGGACTGGTCCCTTCAACGGACGCCGCCGCAAATCTTTTCCTGAGGCTGCCCGGCCGCGACGACAGCCTGCCGCCGGTCCTCGTCGGCTCGCACATCGACAGTCAGCCCACCGGCGGAAAATTCGACGGCGCGTATGGTTTTCTGGCCGGCATCGAGGTCGTGGAGGCGATTCGTTCTGCAGGGATTCAACCTCGTCGAAGCATCGACGTGGTTGCATGGATGAACGAGGAAGGCTCGCGCTTCGCGCCCGGCATGATGGGTTCGGCTGTTTTCTCCGGGGCAAGACAGCTTGTCGACATCTACCCGCTTAAGGATGCCGCGGGCGTGCCCGTCCAAGCGGCGCTCGAACAGGTCCTTGCCGCCAAGCCTTCGCTGCCGCTGCGGCCATTTGGATGGAAACCGCATGCGTTTTTTGAGGCGCACATCGAGCAAGGTCCGGTCCTCGAACTCGAACGGAAGACGATGGGAGTCGTCTCTGGAATTCAGGGAAAACGTACGTTTCGCGTCGAAGTCGTCGGCGAAGAGAACCACGCCGGCACTTCGCCCCGCGGGGTACGCCGGGATGCTCTTGTTGCTGCCGTCAACATCGTCCAGGCATTGCAGAACGCCCTATGGGACAAAGATGACATCGTTCGTTTCACCGTCGGCATGTTCACCGTGTCGCCGAACGCACCCTCGGTCGTAGCGGCGCGCGTGGCTTTCTCGATCGATCTACGCCACCCCGACGCTACCACCTTGACCCGGCTCGGCGACCGCGTCGCGCCTCTCTGCCAAGAGCACCGGCTGCGCTGCGAGGTCAATGTACGCGAACTATTGCACGATCCGCCGCTCGAGTTTCCGCAACACATTCGCGACAAGCTCATGCGGATTTCGAATGCACTGGGCATTTCGAACATGGAGATCGCGTCGGGCGCCGGACACGACGCGCGCTACCTGCACTACATCTGCCCGACGGCGATGATCTTCATTCCGTGCAAAGCCGGGATCAGCCATAACGAGGCAGAAAGCATCCAAAAGGAACATGCGACCGCAGGCGCTCGTGTGCTTGCGGAAGCCGTGTTGGACCTCACGAACGCGGAATAAGACGATGAGCAGCCTGCCAATCGGGCCGAAAGTGGAAGGCGGGCCTGCCCGACGGCCGCAGCGGGTCTCGCTACGCGGAAGCTACGTTATCGTCAGACCACTTCAGGCGGCAGAAGACGCGCCAAGTCTGTATGAAGGAACGCATGGTCCCGGCGAGGACGACTTCTGGCTCTACATGTCTGAAGGGCCCTTTTCGACGTTTCAGGCATTTCGCGATTACCTCGACAAGCGCAGCAAGTCGGATGACCCGCTCTCGTTCTCAATCGTTGATATCGAGACGGGGCGAGCGCTCGGACATGCGTCATACATGCGCATCACCCCGGAGCACCGAGTTATCGAGGTCGGCAACATCTTCCTCACGCAGTCTTTGGCGCGCACGCGCGGTGCCACCGAGGCGATGTATTTGATGGCTAAACATGTGTTCGAGGATCTCGGTTACCGCCGCTATGAGTGGAAATGCAACGCACTCAACATGGTCTCGCGGCGCGCAGCGCTGCGGTTAGGCTTTGCGTTTGAGGGTATCTTTGTTCATCATATGATTCAGAAAGGCCGATCGCGCGATACGGCTTGGTTTTCAATCCTCGAAGATGAGTGGGGTATCTACAAGAAGGCTTTTGCCCATTGGCTATCCCCCGAAAACTTTACCGACGCCGGGACACAAAAACGTCCGCTAGCGTCGTATTTGAGGCCGTTGAGAAAATAACGTCATGTCCGACCACGCACGCTACTATTGTGATTGTTTTGGTGGGGGCGTGATCATCCCTATTATGATCCGGCCTATGACCGGCAAAAACGATTTGGGCCGTCTAAAATACTTGATCAAAGATCTTATTCGCGGCGTGATCTTTGGTCCTATCGGCACACCGAAATCGCCGAAGCACGTAGCGGCGACCGCGTAATAGAGCTGCGGAGAATTCCAAGCCCTATATTTCGAGGCAAACGCCTCATCTGAAATAGCTCCTTCAACCGATCAGGCCCATCCTTATCGAGCGGTAGCCCAACTATCGCTCACGGCCGCCGCCGAGGGTTAATAGGCGGGGGCGTTGTTTGTCCGGTTCCAGATGTCGGTAAGCACAGTGATCGAGGTAATTTCGCCGAATAGGGCATCAAGCGTCTTCAGGGCGGCCTGGTGTAGTTCGCGGGTGTAGCTTGCGGTCGCGTCGTCCACGACGACCACATAGTAGTCGCGCATGAACGCTTCACGGGCCGTGCTCTCGACACAGCAGTTGGTCGATACACCGGTAAACACTGTCGTGCGTATGCCGTTCGCGCGCAGAATCGTGTCGAGGTCGGTGTTAAGGAATGCGTTATAGCGATGCTTGATGACGACCGGGTCGTTCGGTTCTGGCCGTATGTTTCCGTAGTAATCCCCGCCCCAGGACGTCGCCTCGCAGCCCGGAATGGTGATGTAGCCGCCCGGCCGCTTGCGAGCGGCCTGCTCCATCCAGACGTCTGACAAGTAGTGATTGGTGCCGGTCGAATAGATGTTGCGCACGAAGATGACGAGCACGCCGGCTTTGCGGGCAGCAGCGAGCAGGGCAGGAATCCGCTCGGCCATTTCCTGAGCGAGGGTCAGATTCCAGCCTTCCTTTCCCATCATGCCGTCTTTGGCGACGAAATCATTCTGCATGTCGACAACGATGATCGCCGTATGACGAGGAGCGACTTTCTCTCGCAGGCCCCGTAGCAATGGCTTGTGCGCGATCGTTTGCGCACTTTCGTAAAGGTCATCTCGATTTGCCATCATGTTTCCCGATGCGATGATTCTACAGGCGCAACAGCCGCTCGACGTTCTGATGCAGAATTTTATTTTTGACCGAGACGTCTGCTGGAAACTCTTCGATGAAGCGAATGCCCTCGAGGTTTGTTGCCCAAGGCCAATCAACCGAGAACATCACGGAATCCGGCCCCAGCTCGGTCAGGCTACATTGCAAAGCTGACGGCGAGAAGTTGCCGCTCGTTGTCACGTAAAAATGCCCGCAGAAATAGTCGCGGACGGACTGCGGCAGCGTCGCTTCACGTGACAGGATTGAATCCGTCCGCCACAGCAGAAACGGAAGGCCCTCGCCGAGGTGCCCAAGGATGATCTTGAGTCGTGGATATGCGTCGAAAACACCGCTGACAATCATCCGCATGGCTTGAGTTGCGCACTCAATGCCGAAACCCCAGCCGGCGCGCGTGAGGGCAGACCGATCAGCATAGTAGGCCTCGATGACCGCAGGATGCGGTGTTGCCGGATGAAGATAGATCGGCACATCAAGCGCCTGCGCACGTTCCAGTACCGGCCAGAAACGCTTGTCGTCGAAAAACAATCCTCCTGTCAGACCGTGCACCATAGCGCCCTTAAAGCCGAGCTTGTCGACCGTGCGCTCAAGCTCGTCAGCCGAACCAATCGGATCAATCGTTGGCAGCGAGGCAAATGCAGCATAACGCGTGGGATGGCGATTGACGGCTTCGTGCAGGAAATCATTCGCGCTGCGCGTCAACGATACCGCGCCGGACCCGTTGAGAGCCTGGGCCCCTGGAGGAGCGTGCGACAGCACCTGGACGTCGATTCCGCCTTCGTCCATTTCCTTGAGCCGTAAGTCGCCCAGATCAAGCAGACGATCGACGATTCTCGCCGGCTGAATCTTCCGCAAATCTCCGAACTGAGGGTCGGAGTAGTGCTCTTCAAGGGCGATGACGCGCGAACCGATCTTGTTTGGACGAACCTTATTCGCCACCGAGATCGCGCCTCGACTTCTTCGTCGCTTCCATCAGGAAGCTGTAATCAAACGAACGGTCTACCGTCTCTGGATGATAGCTTTTCGTGATTCCGGCTTCGCTGATGAGACGCAAAAGCGCCTTAGCTTCGTTGAAGTACAGCTTGTTGTCGAGCTTGCCGTGAGGAATCGCAATCGCGATTTCTTCGCGCGATGCTCTCGTACCGGCTTCGGCAACCGCAGTGAACTTGGCCTGGTCGGCATTTAGGGCGTCGGTCGATTCCACAAGTGATTTCACGATCGCGGCGACGGTCGCCTTGTTTTTCTCGGCGTATTCAGCGTTCACATAAAGTGCTGCGTTGATGTGCTTGGTCGGATTGTCACCAAGGTCGAGCTTGCTGTAGGTCCCGATTTTCTTGACCTCAGCGCTCGAGTTGAACGGCTCCCAGAAGACAAAGCCGTCGATATCGCCGGCAGCCAATGCGGCAGAAACCGCAGGGCCAGGTGTGAAATTCACCATGTTGATCTTCGAGAGGTCGGCGCCTCCCAGTCTGGCGGAAGTCTTGAACAGGATGTCCGCATAGCTGTTCGGGGCACTGCCGATTTTCTTGCCCTCGAGATCCTTCCAGGAATTTATCGTCACATCCGGACGCAAAGTCAGGCTTTGAGCGCCGGTAAACACACCTGACAGGACCTTGTAGTTCTTGAAGCCCAGGTCCTCCATTAGGCCGATGTTAGAGTAGCCCATGACGACGAAATCCATCTGGTTCGTCATCAGCGCGAGCTGCAGGTTGGTGTAGTGGCTGAGCACCGAGGCTTCGACGTCCACACCATTCTTCTTGGCGTAGTCCGCGAGCTGCATGATGTTGGCGTTGTGAATCTGCGTCGCATAACCCAGACGGACTTTTTGCTGGGCTTCAGCCTCGAGAATTCCCGACAACAATGTGAGCGCAGCAGTCAGCGTAATGGCGAACCTGGACATAAGTTGCTCCCCGCGAAGCCGGCAAAGACATCGTATACAATCAAGATTGGCAGTATACACAAAGAGGGCACTATAATACAATGAGAAGCGGTGGAGGGTGCGTATGAAGGAAGGCATCGTCAGCATTCCAACTGACGGCGGAGCAGCGGACACATTCGTCACCTGCCCATCAGAGGGCGGCCCATTCCCACCGGTCTTCATTTTCATGGACATTTGGGGGCTGCGTGAGGAACTGTTCGACGTCGCCCGTCGCATTGCGACGGTCGGCTATTTTGGCGTCGTGCCCAATCTGTATAACCGACAAGGGGATGTCAGAAACGAATACCGTAACGCCAAGGGCCAAATGATCACCCTTGATGCGCTGTCCGCCGAGCAGAAAGCGCGTGTTCTCGCGCCCCTAGCCAAGCTGACCGACGATATGGTCGTCGCGGATATCGCCAGCATCCTCAAATACCTGGATGGCAATCCGAACGTGAAACATGGTGCCGCGGGAAGCGTTGGCTATTGCATGGGCGGCCGGTATGTTTTCCGTGCCGCCGGCAATTTCCCCGATCGCTTCAAGGCTTCCGCGAGCTTGCACGGCACAGATCTCGTGATTGACGGCAAGGATTCGCCGCATCTCCAGATGTCCAAAGCCCTTGGCGAAGTTTATTGCGGCTTCGGCGAAAAAGATCGCCACACGCCTCCATCAACTGTGGAGACTCTCGATCGCACTTTTTCCGCCATGGGCGTCGGTCATGCGCGCTACATCAAGGAAGTCCATCGCGGCGCCGAACACGGCTATGCGCTTCCGGACCGCGACGTTTTCGACAAACAATCGGCCAATCGCGACTGGGAAATCATCTTCGCGATGTTTCGCAGACAACTGAGCGACCGATAGCTGGCGAGGCTTTCTTTAGACGAAGGACATAACTTTGGCGCTTGATCCTAAAGACCGCAGAAAGCGCGGGCTCGCTCTTTATAAGAAGATGGGTTGGGGAACCAACCCGGCATTGTACCAACTGGACCCCGAACTGTGGCGGCTGACGACCGAATTTGTGTTCGGCGAAGTGTGGGCGCGGCCTGGACTGAGTCTGCGCGAGCGCGAGCTGATCTGCCTGGCGGTGCTTATCACTTTGGGCACCGAAGGCATGGATCTTCATTTGCGGCACGCCGGGACGCTCGGCATTACCGAGAATGAGCTCAAGGAGGTCATCTTTCAGGCCATGTACTACGCCGGTCAGCCCCGGGGTCTATTCGCGATGAAGCGACTGAAGATGGTCATGGCCGAGAAAAAGCAAAACCAAAAGCAAAGCCGCAAACGGCCACCATCGCGGCCAAAAGCGCGCCGCAAGAAACGCTGAATTGGACTCATGTGAAACACAATCAACGCGGGGTTAGCATGCATAAATCTCGTTTCGTTGCGTTATCGACGGCCATGGTCACCGCTATGGCATTTCTTCTGCAGCCAGTGTCCGCTCAGCCGTTCGATCAAGTCACGCTGCGCTTGGCGTGGATCGCCGGCTTCGGCGGAGATCAGGTCCCATTCTTTCTTGGAAACGCCAAGGGCTTTTACAAAGAGCAGGGCATCGATCTGAAAATCGTAGACGGACGCGGCGCAGCATCCAACGCGACCTTGCTCGCGCAGAAGTCCGAGCAATTCGCAGTCATCGACGCGAACGTGCTTGCACTCAGTGTTGGAAACGGTCTGCCGATCCGCTCGATCGGCACGTTCGTTCAACAAGCCCCGTTCGACCTGATCTACGGCACCAAATCCGGCATTAATTCTTTTGCGGATCTGAAGGGAAGAACGGTCGGCCTGCAGCCCGGTGAGGCTATGACAGCGCTGTTCAGCGCGCTGCTGACCGCAAACAACGTCGATCCCAGCACAGTTCGAATCGTGTCTGTGACGGGCGCTAATAAGCCGCAGGTCCTCTATCAGGGACAAGTTGACGTCGTCGGTGGCTATGTCACCGGCGAATTCTTTCGTATCAAGCTTGGCGCGCCCGACGGTTTCGAAGTTCAGCAGTTGCTCTACAAGGATGGCGGCATTACCACGCTCAATGCTTCCGTTGCCACCCATGCCGATCTGATCAGAGACAACCCGGATCTGGTGAAACGATTTATGGCTGCGACAGTGAAGTCGTGGGAATATGCAAACAAGCACCCAGAAGAGGCCGCTGACGAAACGCTGAAGGCCGCACCGAAGTCCAACCGGACATTCTTGCTCGAGACCTTCGGTTGGGTCGTCAAGCTTTCGCAGACGGACAAATCCATCGGCAAGCCGCTGGGCTGGACGAGCGAACAGGACTGGGCCTCGACCCTGGATTTGCTTGAGAAGTACGTCGATCTGAAGAACCGGCAACCGACGCCGGCTTACTTCACAAATGAGTTCATCCCTGCCCGTTGAATGTGGAGACGTTTTCGTGAATTCCTACCGTAGGCGAAACGAAGGATGGATGATCGATATGGCGCTCGGTACCTCGGGTACCGAGGCCATGTGGCCCGGGATGGTGCCGGCCTGGCTGGAGTGCGGCCAGCGCCAGATAGATCTCGAAAGGACGATGGCCCGTGTCCGCTCTTTCAAAATGATCACGAAGGAGTGGGAGAGAACGGCGCGCAAACTCGAGGCGCAAGCTCTGGCTGCTGAACAGGCCGGCAACACGATTACGGCCGGTGAATTTTACCACCGTGCGGCAATCTGCTACGGCCGTTCGAAGTGGCCGATCATGGACAACAGCAGCGTGCGCAAGAGGGAGCTGCACGACGCCGAGGACCGCTGCTTCGACAAAGTAATCGCCTACAACGATCTCTACACTCTAAAGCGCGTCGAGATTCCATTCGAGGGCAGCACGATCGCCGGAATTCTTCACCTTCCCAAGGATGTGAAGAAACCGCCGTGCGTCATATTCGTGCCCGGCATGGACATGACGAAAGAGGACTTCCCCAACGTCCAGAACAATGTGTTCGTCCGGCGTGGCATGGCCTGCCTCTCGATCGACGGGCCGGGACAGGGCGCGAGCAATCTTCGTGGCATCCAGTCGCGGCTGGGCACTTACGAAAAAGCGCTGGCTGCGGTTCTCGATGCTCTCGAGAAGCACGACGACATCGACAGTAGTAACGTGAGTCTGTTGGGGCTTTCGCTCGGCGGTTACTATTCGGTGCGAGGCGCTGCCGCCAATCCGAGATTCAAGGCGCACGTCTCCATGATCGGGCTTTACGGTCATCTCGACCAGTTCTTCATGATGGCGCCGCCGAACTTCCGGCATTGTTTCATGTACATGGCAGGCATTAAGACCGACGCCGAAATGGATGCACAGGTCGACGAGTTGTCGGTTCCGAGACTCGCGCCGCAGATCAAAGTGCCGACCCTGATTGTCACCGCCGAGTACGATCAGCTCACCCCACTCGAGGCGGCGGAAGCGTTCTTCGGCAACATGAAGTGCCCGAAGGAGATCTGGATCGCCGAAGGCCAGTTTCACCCGGTTGGGGCCTTGCGGGCCAACCTGTGGCCGATGATCGCCGATTGGATCAAGCATGTCGCAAGCGCCGGACTTCCGGCCAATCACAACGTAAAAACCATCATTCCCGAGTCATGACTCCGCCGCGGCGCATCGCTCGTCCAGCCCTGACCTACGTGATCACCGCTGTTGCGGTGATCGTAGTTTGGTGGGTCACAGTCAGGGCGACGGGCGTCAAAGCCTATCTGTTGCCGCCGCCCGACCTGATCATCATGAAAATGTGGGCCGAACGTGCCTCTCTTTTGAAAGAAGGGGCGGTGACCGCGTGGGCAACGGTGCTCGGATTTCTTCTGAGCGTGGCGGTCGGCATTCCGCTGGCGATGGCCATGACTCAATCGCGGCGCGCTTACGATGTCGGCTATCCGCTTCTTGTCGGCCTTCAGACTTTGCCGAAAATCGCGGTGGCTCCGCTTCTGGTCGTGGCCTTCGGCTTCGGACTTGTCCCGAAGATCATCCTGGTAGTGCTGGTTGCGTTCTTTCCGGTAGTCATCAACGCGATCGCTGGCTTCCGCTCCGTCGATGAAGACCTGCGGAATCTCGGGCGGATTCTCGGCTTCAACCGAATCGCATTCTTCTGGCGCATCGGCCTACCGCACGCGCTGCCTGCGATCTTTGCCGGACTGAAGGTAGCGATGACCCTCGCTCTGATCGGTGCGGTCGTGGCGGAATTTGTCGGCTCCGACAGCGGGCTTGGTTATCAGCTCTTGTCCGCTTCCGCATCTCTCGACTCGCTGTTGTCGTTTTCGGCGCTGATCGCGCTGACCCTGCTCGGCTTGTTCTTGTACGCGGCGGTTGCGCTCCTTGAGTGGATCTTTGTAGCTTCGCGACGAACGCCGGAGCCCGAGCCGGTGGGAGGATATTGACGCATGGCAAGCCCGCCTGCATCGGTGGTGCTTGACAACGTGTCCATGCGGTTCGGCGGGCGTGCCGACGTGGAAGCGCTGCGCAACGTCTCGTTCGGCTTCGACGCCGGCCAATTCGTCTCCATCGTCGGGCCGAGCGGCTGCGGCAAAAGCACGATCCTGTCGCTCGTCGCAGGATTGCGTATGCCTTCATCGGGCCAGGTCTTGCGTGCTGGCAGGCCCATAACCGCGCCGGTGACGTCTGCCGGTATGGTCTTTCAGAAGCCCGTGTTGCTCGATTGGCGAACGACGCTGGGCAACGTCATGCTGTCAGCCGAGGCTCACGGCATGGAGCGGGCCAGCGCGGAGAAACGCGCGCGACAATTGTTAGCGTCCGTGGGACTTGGAGGATTCGAAGCGGCTTATCCTCGCGAGCTGTCCGGCGGCATGCAGCAACGTGCTTCGATCTGCCGTGGCCTGATACACGAGCCTGATATGCTGTTGATGGATGAGCCGTTTGCCGCGCTCGATGCGATTACCCGCGACCAGATCTCGCTCGACCTTGGCAACATGCTGCTGGAGCGGTTCGTGAGCGTCTTGTTCGTGACGCATTCGGTGCCAGAGGCCGTCTTTCTCTCGGACAAGATCGTCGTGATGACCGGACGGCCCGGTCAGGTGCAGAGGATCATCGATATCGACCTCTCCCGCCCACGAAATCTGCATGTGCGGCAGACGTCGAAATTCGGCCAGTACGTCGAAGAGATTCTCGAGCTCTTCATGGCCGCCGGCCTATTGCGCGACGACAACTGGCAGTCCAAGGATAAATAATCCAACAACGGGCGATCAAACGGGTTTGTTAGTTCTCCCAAATGCCGAAATGGAATGACCTTCTAAGTGCTTTTGTTTTCATGACGGAAGCGGACATTAAGCGCTTTGGTCGAACGCAAAGATGCGCTTCCAGTCGTTCTTCATGCTGATCACGTTCCAGCTTTTCTTCTTGGCTTGCCGTCTTGGTCGAAGGTGGCGATGCGTTCTTCCGGTAGCACGAACTTCGGGCTTGCCTGGTCGGTAGTAGCTCGCACGAAGTCGATGATCGCCTGTTTCGCGGGGCCATCGTTCCACGATCCTAACGCGCTGTCTTGTGTCGTTTGCGTCTGAGCAATTGCGGTCAACGGCATGCCGGACAGGGCCGGGAGCAATGCCAGACCTGAAATCAGTACGCAGCGATCGATGCTGGATGATTGCCCCAAGGGGCATAAGCCTAAAAAGCCGTCACCAAGTACCGGCACGTCCCCACCCGATTGGCCCTAAGGGCAATTGATGCGGCCGGGGTGAGATTGCAAAGTCGCAGGCTGATTTGTGATCGCCAAGCGGGCGAAAACCTTCTGTCGTTAACAGCAGCGGTTATCAGAGGAGGAATTCGTGAGACGCAAATTACTCTTGAGCGCGATGGCCGCGGCAACTGCCATCATCACATTCTGCGGGGGCTTGCGCCCCGCCGACGCGCAACAGCCACAGAAGCCCAACATCTTGTTCATCATGGGCGACGACATCGGCTGGATGCAACCCAGCATCTACCATCAGGGTCTGATGGTCGGCGAGACACCCAACATCGACAAGATCGGTCTCGAGGGCGCGAAGTTCACCGACTACTACGCGGAGCAGAGTTGCACGGCCGGGCGGAATGCCTTCTTCACCGGCATGCATCCGCTGCGCACCGGCATGATTCCCCCGCAGCTGCCGGGCAGCCCGTCTTACCTTAAGCCCGGCACCCCGGCGATCGCCAAGTTCCTGATCGATCTCGGCTACAATACCGGCGAGTTCGGCAAGAACCATTTGGGCGACCATACCGATGCACTCCCCACGGCGCACGGCTTCCAGGAATTCTGGGGCTATTTATATCACCTGGATGCGATGCAGGGGGTGAGCTTCCCCGACATCAACAAAACGCCAACGCAGCAGACCGTCGCGCCACCGTGCAGGAACACGCCGATCCCCGGCCTGGCCGAGGTCCCGGGTGCCGTCGATCAAAAGACCACGATCTGCTTGATGCCTCCGCGCCCGGTGCTGTGGTGCAAGTCCTCTGACGGCAGCTCGAAGAACCAGACCTGCCAGGACCAGGGTCCGCTGACCCTGGAGCGCTCGAAGACCGTTGATGAAGAAATCTCAGCCAAGGTCGTCGACTTCCTCGACCGCAACGATCCGCGCCGGACCAACAAGCCGTTCTTCGTCTGGTACAACCCCGCTCGCATGCACATCACCACCGTGTTGTCGGACAAGTACAACGCCATGGTGGGTGAGCCCGGCGGCAAGGACTGGGGCGTCAACGAAGCCGGCATGAAGCAGATGGACGACAATATCGGCGTGGTTCTCCAGAAGATCGAGCAGATGGGCCAGACCAACAACACCATCGTCGTCTTCACCACCGACAACGGCGCCGAGACCATCACCTTCCCGGACGGCGGCACCACCCCGTTCAAGGGCGGCAAGCTGACCACCTGGGAAGGCGGCATGCGCGCCCCGATGGTGATCCGCTGGCCAGGCGTCATCAGGCCCGGCACGGTGAAGAACGACATTTTCGCATCTCTCGATTGGCTGCCCACCCTCGTCAACATCGCGGGAGGCCCGAAGGGCGACGGACTGAAGAAACAAATCGAAGCCGGCCAATACCCCGGCATCGTGAAAACGACACTCGACGGGGTCGACCAGCGTGACTACCTGGAAGGCAAGTCGCAAAAGTCCGCGCGCGATACGTTCTTCTACTATTCCGGCAAGGACCCCTCGGCGGTCCGCTACAAGAACTGGAAGATGTACTTTGCGATGGTGTCCGACGCGCCGGCGGGCTTCACAGTGGGCGTGGTTCCCTATCACTGGACCCAGGTCGTCAACATCAAGCGTGATCCCTTCGAGATTTCTATCGGATCGCAATACAAGACGCTCATGGGTGTAGGCGGAGCGATCTCTTCGCCTTCCACTGCTTACCAATATGACTGGAACATGCTGCCCATCGGCCAGGCACTGTGGCTGAAGGAGCTCGAGAGCTACATTCCGTTCCCCCCGCTGCAAAATCCGGCGAGCTACAATCTGGAGCAGGTCATGCAGCAGGTGAAAGAAATGAAGGCGTCCAGTCACGCAGGTGAGTGAGCGCGGCAACTTGCCTGATACGAACAGCGGGCGTCCTCGCAAAGGACGCCCGCTTTAACATCAAGCGCCTTTCGGCCCGGGATTAGCTCACCGCACTTCGGAGAATTCCATCAGCTGATGGACCGGCACCGAGACGACATTGGGTGATCCCCATGGCGTCGGAATTCGCATTTCTCCAAATGGTGTTGCGAGATTCTGCGTGATCACGGTGCTGATGACGGCCGCAACCCGGCCCTCGCAGTCAAACACAGGCGCTCCGGAAGCCCCGTGGTCGATCACGAGGCGGTTATCTCCCTCATAGATCTCAAAAAGCGCGGTGCCTGCGAGCCTGCCATTGTCCACGTATTGCACGAACCGGCCCGTCACGGTGTGCAGGCGCTGGTTCGGATAGGCTAACGTCACGACACGATCTTCTGGCACAAGCGGCGAAACCCGGATTGCGACGCTCCGGGCGGTGGAAACGGCAGTCTGCAGTTCAAGCACTGCCAATTTTTCGGCGTGACCACCCGCCACGCGTCCGATGCGGACAGAAATCGACTGACTGTCGGCATCGTCCTCCAGCTTGAGCGATTTCCACTCCTGTGTGGAAAGCTTCATCCCAGAAGCTACGTGTGCGGCAGTGACAATCATAGTCGGAGACTGGAACCACGCGGTGCCATGTATGCCGACCACGTCGGGCTGCGCGTTGCGCTCCGCTTCATCGAAATATCGCGTGATTCCTACCGTCGAATGCGCCAGTTGTGCGAGATCGACACACGCCGTTTCGGCGCTGGATTGCGCCGAAAGTAACAGAAGGAAAATCAGTGCAGAGCAAGTTCTTCCGCGCATGACCGCCCTTTCCAAGATGCAAGAAAGGCAGAATCACTAACGCGACAGGAACTTTTTAGAACTTATCCGGTTTTACCGACGCTCGGAATTGGCGTGGAACAGTGTCCACGGTTTTTTTGGATGGCCGCTTAGGTCATTGCATTGCGCAATGTCCGCGGCATGTCCGCTTCCCCCGAAGCGGACACGACCAGTTGCCCGCTGAATGGCCGCTAAGTGCCAATAGCGGACAATTTGAAGCCCTCAGCTGAAAAAATTTCGGAAGCCAGTCAGTGCGAACTGCACGCCCATGGCGAGGACGATCAATCCCATAAACCGCGTCACCATGTCGTGCAGCAGGTTGCCCCCGCCACTTGCGTGAGGCCCGCCGCGGGCCACAAGCACCATAGTGACCCACATCACGGCCGCGGCTACCGCGACCGCGACGAGTGCGGTGACCGGCAGCGCCAGCTTCGCATGCGCAACAGCGAGCGTGATGACTCCGGTAATCGTACCCGGGCTCGCCGCGAACAAGATCAGCGGCGTGAGCGAACGTTTCTCGGCAGCGCCATCCTTCGAGTGGTCCTTGGCCTGCGGAGAATTGCCGCGCAACATGGAGAACCCGATCCAGCTCAGCACACCTCCCCCGGCAATCGAAAAGGCGTCAAGCGAGACGCCGAAAATTTGCAGTACTCTTGCTCCCGCCAGTGCGGCTACGAGCAGAATGACCAGCACGGCCAGCGCCGCCTTGGTGGCGTCAGTTATTCGTATGGCGCGCGTCTGACCGGTCTCGATCTGCGCGAACATAACCCCGCAGATCAGAGGATTCACCAGTGAAAGAACCGTCACAATCGCTTGAAGGTGCTGTTCCATATGTGAGCATCAATAGCACAAGTGCGGGATTGGTGAGGTTTTGGAGCGATGTCTGCTTTATTCCCGAACGCGGACATGCCCCGCGGCACTCAAGGGTCCGCGCCAGCCGAACCAGCAATGCCACCGTCGGCGTTCCTGAGAGCCGATCACGTATTCCTGAAGGACTTCCAGCGCGTCAGCTGCTCCGCAATGAGCGCCGCACGTTTTTGATCATCGCGACTGTCCAAAATGCTTATGTCGTCTGGATGGGCGCGCCAGTAAACACCAGCTGTCCGCGCGTTCACATTCGGATCTGTATCCGAACGAGTCGTGAAGTGCCCGGATGCGCGGTCACCGGATTCCAGCAGGATCTCACCTACTCCGTCCAGCTGCGGCGCATTCGGATCCAACGGACGCTCACCCTTCCAATAGTAGAAAACGCCTGAAGATCCTTCCCTCTCCTTCGCCGCCTCGCTCCAGTATCTTGCTGACAGACTTCCATCCTCTCGCCATGAACGGCCCGTCAGTTCAAGCGCACCGTTGCGATCGCGCGAAATCTTCAAGAGGCTCAGCGCAGAAGGCTCCTTTGCGGTGCGCTCCGTCAAGGAGAACTGCCACCATGTACCCTCGATGCGAACAACGCGACCCTCGTTCTCGATCGCTTTCCGGATTTTCTGGTTGACGATTCTCATCTCGGACGGCGTCAGCGCGTCGGCGTACCGTACGCACGTGAGGCCCAGGAGGTCGCTCGGAAGCTTTGCCCCATTTGCATGGAGAATAAATGTTCGGCGCATTCCCAGAACGCCGCCGAAAAGACCGGCTTCGAACACAACGTTATCTCGCGGAGACGCCTGACCCGACCCAGGTTGGGAAGAAGCCGACGGGCTGCTCGCCGTCCAGTCATCTTGTGCGAAGACAAACGCCGCGAAATCGACTTCCTGGGTGAGTTCAAGGAGGCGTTCCAGTGTAGACGTCCCTGGATTGAAGGATGTCATCCAGGGTTCAACGCGCGCGATGTCGCTGAGACCGCGCGTCAGTGCTTGAAGCAACTTCTCCTGTTTCCCTGACGAGCCCAAAAAGATTCGAGGCTTGTCCATCGGTTCCTCCAAACCGCTATTCTCCGAAGCAGACATTCACAAAAAGATTGAAATGTCGGCTAGGCCAGAAACGGACATCCAGAGCGAGCATCGCAAAACCGATCAGAGCCCTCGCTTGGTGCCAAAGCCGAGAGGAGCCGTATAATCTCCTCTCGGGTTTCGGTCACTGCTACGCTGCGGTCTTGGCCGCAAGTCCGGAACGCAGGAAGGCCAGCAGATCGGCATTTATCGTGTCGGCATGCGTGGTCGGGCAGCCGTGCGGGAAGCCCTTGTAGGTCTTAAGCGTCCCATTTTTTAGCAGCTTGGCCGACAATGGTCCGGAGTCGGCGTAGGGAACGATCTGATCGTCATCACCATGCATCACAAGGACGGGCACCGTGATCTTCTTAAGGTCGTCAGTGAAGTCGGTCTCTGAGAACGCCTTGATGCAGTCGTAGTGCGCGTTGATGCCGCCCATCATGCCCTGACGCCACCAGTTCTGAATGACGCCGGGCATTGGTTTCGCACCCGGCCGATTGAAGCCATAGAAGGGACCGCTTGCAAAATCGAGATAGAATTGCGCCCGGTTGTCAGCGAGCGCTTTGCGCAAGCCGTCGAACAGCTCGATCGGCAGGCCGCCCGGATTGGCCGACGTCTTCACCAGGATCGGCGGCACCGCATCGATCAGGACCGCCTTCGCTACCCGGCTTTCGCCGTGCCGCCCCAGATAGTGGGCGACCTCGCCGCCGCCGGTGGAATGGCCAACGTGAATTGCGTTCTTCAGGTCGAGATGCGCCGTCAGCGCCGCCAGATCATCGGCATAGTGATCCATGTCGTGACCGTCGCTCACCTGTGCGGACCGGCCATGACCTCGGCGGTCATGAGCTATGACACGATACCCGTGCTTGAGGAAAAACAGCATCTGCGCGTCCCAGTCATCGGCCGACAGCGGCCAGCCATGGCTGAACACGATGGGCTGACCCTTTCCCCAGTCCTTGTAAAAGATCTCGACGCCGTCTTTGGTCGTAATCGTACTCATGGGTACCTCCTGCGCGGGAAATCGGCTCTAGACGCCGACATATACAAGTCCGTGGATTTCTGATTGTCGCGATCGTGCGTTCGTCGGCCGCTGGACTAGCACAGTGAAGGAAATCATTTCGATTGGACTGAGGGCCAATTTCGTCGTGAGGTATTGGAAGGAAGCCGAGTTATCCGCTTCGGGTCAAATGCGGACAAGCCGCCTCGTGTCAAAATCCATAAAAGCCGCCCAACTCGGAATTGTTATGCTTTGATTGAAAAAGCACAGCGCGAAATAGCATTTTATTCCGATCCAACCAACGATGGCATCTAGAGAAAGTCGAATGAATCACCTCGCACGATCAGTTCTAGATCATTGTCTAGCGCCTGCGCGTGCCAGAGCAGCAATCAACAGCCCTGTCACATCCGCGACCTACGCCCGAATGTTTCCGGAGCTGCCGTCGTTTGAGGCGGACGAAGCTTTCTTGCACGCACTGGGCCGAGCAGGTGGACTGTGCGATGGCGGGGACATTGACGACCCTGCAGAATCCCTCGGCGAAACACCCGCGGGCTGGCCCGTATTCGGCCAATTTGTGGCACACGACATTACGGCGGATCGTTCGACGTTGGGGTCCCATGTCGATACCGCGGCATTGCAGAACGCTCGCAGCCCTCAGCTCAATCTCGAATGTCTATACGGCGATGGGCCAGTCGGTCATCCCTTCCTCTATCAGCGCAATGACCCGGCGAAGTTCCTACTCGGCGCTCACGGCACAGACGTGCAACGAAACTCCGAAGGCATTGCAGTGATTGGCGACCCGCGCAACGATTCGCACACCTTGATGGCACAAATGCATCTTGCGATGCTCAAGCTTCACAACAATTTCGTCGATGAGGCGCGGCACAGGCAGGTCGCGAGTGATCGCGTGTTCGAAGAAGCAGCCAGGCAACTGCGGTGGCACTATCAATGGTGCGTCCTTCATGAATTCTTGCCGATACTCGTGGGTCAAACACTTGCCGACCTGGTGCTTGATGAAGGCCCTCGGTGGTTCCGTCCTGCTCACGGCGCCTTTATACCGCTTGAGTTTGCTGACGCGGCTTATCGATACGGCCACTGTCAGATCCGCCACCGGTATCTGCTGAATCGAGAGACCAAGCCGATGCCGGTGTTTCCCGACCTCCTCGGGTTCCGGGAGATCCCGCGTGAGCGTGCCGTTGATTGGACCCTGTTCTTCGATACACCAGGCAAACGCACGGCACAGCGCTCCAAAAAGATCGACGGGAAATTAGTGCGATCACTCATCCAGTTACCTGTTGCGCTCACGGGCGAGTGCGAGATTGACGACTATCATTCCCTCGCGGTGCGTGATCTGCAACGCGGGCAAGGCGTGGGGCTTCCGTCTGGAGAAGCGGTAGCCCGCCATCTCGGAATCGCGCCACTCACCGCGGCGCAGATTTGCGTCGCCTCTACAGGTTGGCATGCCGAGACTCCACTGTGGTACTACGTACTCCGCGAGGCCGCCGCTTGCACCGGCGGTCACCGTCTTGGCCCGGTTGGCGGTCGTATCGTAGCCGAGGTTCTGATCGGTCTGATCAATCAGGACAAGGGGTCGTTTCGCCAAGTCAGCCCAAAATGGCGGCCCCATAAGACACTCATCGAGTTGCTGGTCTCCGAAGGCAACTCATCGAGAAATTCTTGATGCGACGTGGATTTCCAATGACAACAACCCGCTCGCGGTCAGGATGACGGAGCCATTCCGTTCAATAGGTGCGGGTCCCTTCGCGGCATCACCAATTTTGGGGAGCCGAGATGTCCTTTAGTACCCATTTCGGGGGATTGGTCGGCATCGCGCCGTGATCCACGTTGCGGCCCCCAAACGATCGGCCAGACGAGAGCGTCCACTCCGATGCTTCATACTCCGCGAGCGCCCAACGGGGCCGAACTGACCGCAAAACAGATGTTCATGCTTTTCCCGTCTCCGATGTTTACGGGAAAGCTGGCCGACATCAGCATGTGCGAGCGCATCGAGAAAAAGCTGCGGGAACTGCAGAAATCCGGAAAGGGCATGTCCTCTCCCGAAGGCATGATCCTTGCCTACATGACGCCGGATGACATCCAGGTCCTTCCGGAGATGAAAGAGCTGGTCGACGTGATCATGTTCGAATCCGGGAATATTCTGGACGCCTACAGGATAAAGCGGGAGTCGCACTACATCACCAACATGTGGGCGAACATCGCCAATCCGAATCGCCGCCATCACATGCACATTCATCCGAACTGCCTGTTAAGCGGCCTCGTCTACATCAAGACGCCGAAGAACTGCGGGTCGACGGTGTTCATTTCGCCGCGTCAGCTGTCGAAAAATCTCGAGCCCACGTATCTCGAAAAGAACGAAATCAATTCGGACGCTTTTACGATGCCCGCGGAGAAAGGCCGGATGTTGATCTGGCCGGCCTACGTTCCGCATGCCGTCGAGCAGGGCGCGGCCGACGAAACTGAGGATCGGATCGTCGTCGCCTTCAACATCATGATTCGCGGGACCATCGACCTGCAAACGGCGCGTCTGGACCTGCGTTGACGGATTTTCAGGGCCGCCCCGTCCCTGCCCTGCGCCTACCGATCAGCGCGGCTTCAGGAATTCAAAATCGCAGCCTTGATCGGCGCCAAGAATCTCCTGCGCATAAAGGCGAGCGTATCCTCGCTCGGGCGGTTGCACTGCCCGTTTGGATTCCGCCGACCGGCGCTTGAGCTCCGAGTCGTCCACCATCAGGTCGATACGCCGCTGCTTGACGGAAAGGCGGATACGATCGCCGGTTTTCACAAGACAGAGCGGCCCTCCCGAGGCGCTATCGGGCGTCACATGCAAGACGATGGTTCCGAACGCCGTGCCACTCATCCGCGCATCCGAAACGCGCACCATGTCCTTGACGCCCTTTGTGGCAAGCTTCTTCGGAATTGGCAGATAGCCCGCCTCGGGCATGGCTGAGGTCGAATGCGGTCCCGCATTCTGCAACACCAGAATATCTTTGGCATCGACATCGAGCTTGGGATCGTCGATGCGTGCCGCAAGGTCCTCGAGCGATGAAAAGACCACCGCCCTGCCCTCGTGCTCGAAAAGATTGGCGTCGGCCGCCGAACGCTTGAGAATGGCGCCCTGCGGCGCAAGGTTTCCGAACAAGGCGACCAGTCCGCCTTCCTTTTCGAGCGGCTTGCTGCGCTCTGCAATGATGCTGCGGTCGATCCAGTCGCCGTCGTCGTGTGCAAGACGCTCACTGAGCGTTTCGCCGGTTACGGTCAGGCAATCGAGGTGAAGAAGGTCTTTCAACTCGCGCAGCAGCGCGCCCATGCCCCCTCCAGCGAAGAAATCCTCCATGTAGCCATTGCCGACCGGCTTCAAATTCACCAGCACCGGCGTCGTATCCGACAGCTCGTTGAGCCGTTGCAGCGACACCGGGATTCCGGCGCGGCCGGCAATCGCGGTCAGATGAATTATGGCATTGGTTGAGCCGCCGATGGCAAGCAACACTCTCAATGCGTTTTCGACTGATTTCTGGTTGACGATACGCTCGGGCGTAAGTTGCGAGCCGATCAATTTGACCGCTGCGGCCCCGGTTGCTTCCGCTGCGCGCAGCCGATCAGCATGCACGGCAGGGATCGCGGCTGTCCCCGGAAGGATCATGCCGAGCGCCTCAGCGATGCAGGCCATAGTCGAGGCAGTGCCCATCACGGCGCATGTGCCCGCCGTGGTCGCAAGTTTGCCCTCGACCTCGGAAATTTCACCATCGTCGATCTTGCCGGCCCGATACTGCGCCCAGAAGCGTCGGCAATCCGTGCATGCGCCCAGCCGTTCGCCGTGATGCCGGCCCGTCATCATGGGACCCGCCACCAGCATAATGGCGGGCTTGCCGGCCGAGACCGCACCCATCAACTGTGCCGGCACCGTCTTGTCGCAGCCGCCCATCAGCACCACAGCGTCCATCGGCTGTGCACGCACCATTTCCTCTGTGTCGATCGACATCAGGTTGCGGAATTTGAGGCTTGTCGGGCTAAGGAAGACCTCACCCAGGGAGACGGTCGGAAACTCAATTGGCAGTGCGCCTGCGGCCAGCACGCCGCGCTTCACCGCATCCAGCAATTCGGGGAAATGCCGATGGCAATTATTAAAGCCTGAGGCAGTATAGGCGATGCCAACGACGGGCTTTGCCAGCATCGCGCGGGAATAGCCCATCGATTGCGCGAAGGAACGCCGCAGATAAAGCGAGAAATCGCGGTCGCCGTAGTTGGTGAGGCCTTTGGCAATGCCGGTGGGTTTGTCGTTCATGCAGACACTCTTTGCAGCCGGTCGAGCCCGGATGCAAGTGACCGCACCCAGGGATGTTTGGCGAAACGTTCGGAAAGCAACGGATAGCGCTGCTTCAGGCGACCTGCACCTACTTGCTGAAGCCAGACCACAACGACCAGCATGGTGAGAAACCACGTCAGGAGATGATAGCGGGCCGTTGCAGCCGTATAAAAGAAGGCCACAACATGCTGCGCTAGCGCTGAGGCGCCGATCAGCCGCAGCCACGGGTCAAACTGGCGGCCACGAAAAACGACGCAGGCGAGAATGGCGACGCCTGCGGCATTCAATGGGATGGTAAAACGCGATTCCGCCGGACCGCTCAACCAATCTGCAATTTGCAGGGCGAGCCGTCTGAAATGCCCGCTATTCAAATCCAAACGCATCAGGTCGTGCACAATCTCCACGTATGCCGATGGCGGCATAACCAATACATAAGGGTGGTCACTATTGGTGCTGAACAGCACGAACACATGGCCATAGACCCAGTTATGCAGCGCCATCGAGAACACCGGAACAAACCCAACGCACATCCCGACGAGCCTTGGCCATTGCTGCAAATAAAGTGCCGCGAGGCCGGCACCGCCAAGGAAGACTGCGGCAGCCGGCGCGACGATAGGCTTCATAAAAATCCCGAGCGCCAGCAGCAGGGCGCCAAAAAAAGCCCGGGTTGCACCGGCGTCTTCGGACGGGCGGCCGACGATCAGCAGAACCCCGGCGATAAAAAGAATATAGGCCATAGGATCGGCGAATCCGCGCGACGCCCATTGCTCGTATTGCACGAAGGACGTGCCAAAAGCGGTCCCAACCGGGATGGCAACAAAGAGGAGGATCAGGGCGAGCGACCAATGTTCCGGCAGGAAGCGGCGAAACAAGCCGTAAACAAGAAATGGCAGCGCCAGAATAATCGAAAGATAGCCCAGGTAACTTTCACCGAAGACAATGTGCTCGAGGGCGCGGAAATATCGTAGCCCGGGTCCGCCGTAGTAGAAGACCTTTTCGCCGCCCTCCAGCGCCCCGTAAAAATCGCCGGCCAACAATTTCTGCAAGATCAGGCGCCCGATGCCGTCGTAGAAGATTCCATCATCGCCGCCATCGAATGGCCGAATGCCACCCAGAAAACTTGCATCGTCTACAGCGATAACCAGCACCGACAGCGCAATGACGATGGCGGGCACAATCATTTGCTTTACTCTCGCTCTCACGAGAACCGCAAGCAAAGCGGCCCCCGCCGCCAGCAGCAAGATGCCGCGTGCAAAGCTGGCCAGACGAACGGTCCATGGCGGTGTCAAATGCATGGCAAGCGTGTCCGGTTTGATACCGCTGCCGAATATGCGCTTTCCGACATCGACCGCCTGCACAGTTCGGCATCCGTCTCCCGGCATCGCAGTGAAATGCTGGCTCTCGCCTTCCCACATGACCGAGCCACGCCAGCAGAGTTCGCCGCCGATATACCCCGCCGGCAGACTGATCATCTCGAACCACGGCACGGTGAGAGTCCAGCGATGCCACCCCATCCATAAACGCCGGTCGCGTGTGGCGCGTTTCACGTCGTGATCCGACGTCCAACTGTAGCGAAGCTCGTTGACAAAGCCGGTCCGCAGCCAAACCGGATCTGAGAAATCGATCCTGGTGACCGCACGGGAAAAATCCGCCTTACGCCAGATGCCATCGGCCGAGAAGGCAAATATCGAATCGGGAAAGTTTGCTTTTTTCTGCCAGCATCCCAATTTTTCCGGATCGCAACGCTGGGCTGTCGGGTATTGCGCGTCGAATTCCGCCGTCATGCGTTGATAGACGTCGCCCGGCAGTCCTCGTTCCTGCACGCTGCCCGGCAGGAAAACATTGTGGCCTTCCTGAATGCGCGGCATCGACAAAAGTGCCTGACCCAAAACGGAGGCAATAACGATCGCCATGGCCGCCGCCCATGCGCGCGGACTTGCGCGCACATCGCCGCAGAGAATCATCACCGCCGAGATCAGCAGCAGTGCGTAGTCGGAAATATTGTTGATCGGCAGTCCAATAACGGCAATCGCGAGACCAAGCGCGCCCGCTTTGCGCCACCCGGCGCCGGCAGCGTCCTTACTTAGCGTATTCATGTAAATGCCCAAACCAATTCGCCCTTGCCTAGCATGACGATTTGGCTCAAATCCATGCCGCACAAGGCAAACCCCTGAGTAGCGGGCGTCGAAACGTGATCCGTCTGGGAATAGTCGGCAGCAATTATGGATGCACCGTGCAGCTGCCCGCTTTCCGGGCCGACCCCCGCTGTGAAGTCATCGCGCTTGCGGGCAGCGACGCAAAGCGCACGGCCGCGCGCGCTCATGACGCCGGCGTGCCGAAGGCCTACGGTGACTGGCGTGCGCTGGTCGAAGACAGGGATGTGCAGGCGGTCGCCATCGCCACCTTGCCGAGCCTGCAAGTGCCGATCGCAATCCGCGCACTGGAACTGGGCAAGCCCGTGTTTGCCGAGAAGCCGATGGCGAACGACCTCGCCGGTGCGCGTACGATGCTTCGGCAGGCCGCGCTCAGCCGCAAGCCGACCATGGTCGACTTTAATTTCCATCAGATCGTGAGCTGGCAGCGCGCCAAGGCAATGCTCGCCGCCGATGCGATCGGCGCGCTCCGCCATGTCACGGTGCATTGGCATGTGGAAAGCCGGGCCATCCAGCTGCGCATGCGCAACTGGAAGACCGTCGGTGACGATGGCGGTGGCGTTCTGGGCAATTTCATCTCGCATTGTTTCCACTATCTGGAATGGTTTTGCGGGCCAATCGCCGGGCTGTCGGCACGGGTCGCGGGCCTGCCTGACGACAGAGAGCTGGAGACCACCGTCGCGATGGCAATGCAGTTTTCTTCGGGGGCTCTGGCGAGCCTCTCGATGAGCTGCGCATCGTACCTTGGAATCGGACATCGCATTGAATTCTTCGGCGAGGATGGCACGCTGGTGCTGCACAACCCAGGCGCCGATTACATGCGCGGCTTCGAGCTGTGGCACGGTAAGCGAGAGGCCCCGCTGGTCCGAATCGGAACCGACGACCCGGTCGACGCAAAATACCCCGACGGTCGTATCGCGCCCGTATCGCGGCTCGCAAAGATATTTTTCGACGCTATTGAAAGTGGCGGCATCGCGGCACCTGGTTTCGCGGAAGGCTATCGCGTGCAACAGCTCATCGATACCGCCCGGCGGGCGCACCTGCAGGGCATATGGATCGATGTTGCGCGGGAAACCGCCAAAGAGGAGATGCGCGCGTGAGCCGCATCCTGGTCACCGGAGGCAGCGGGTTCATTGGCTCGGGGCTAGTCAAAGCGCTGGTCAGAGCGGGCCATCGCGTCCGCGTGCTCGACGACAATTCACGCGGCAGCCCCCGCCGGCTCACCGAGGTTGCCAATGATATTGAATTCATCGCGGGCGATATCCGCGATGCAGCCGCCGTTGAGAAAGCGGCGCAGGCCATCGATGAGGTTCATCACCTCGCCTTCGTCAACGGCACCGAATTTTTCTACAGCCGGCCGGATCTGGTGCTCGATGTCGGCGTACGCGGAATGATCAATATCATCGACGCGTGCCGCAAGCACGATATCGGCACGCTCGTTCTCGCTTCTAGCTCCGAGGTCTATCAGACACCACCGACCACTCCGACCGATGAAAGTGCCCCCCTCTCCATCCCGGACCCGTTGAACCCGCGCTATTCCTACGGTGGCGGCAAGCTGATCAGTGAATTGATGGCGATCAATTTTGGCCGCAAGTATTTCGAGCGCGTGCTGATCTTCCGCCCGCATAATGTCTATGGCCCCGACATGGGCTGGGAACATGTGATCCCGCAATTCGCCTTACGACTCGATGCCGTGGCCAAAAAGCAGCCGTCCGGAAAGCTGCCGTTTGAAATCCAGGGTACCGGCAAAGAGACCCGCAGTTTCTGCTTCATCGATGACCTGGTGTCCGGCGTGATGGTGATGCGGGAGAAGGGCGAGCATCTTGGCATCTATCATGTCGGCACGGCGGAGGAGGTCACTATTGCCGCGCTTGCGCAACAGATTGCCGGCGTTTCAGGCCGGGAGATCGCACTGGTTTCCGGCAAGCCCATGGCAGGCGGCACGGCACGCCGTTGTCCCGACATTTCGAAACTCGCAAGGCTGGGCTATAAGCCGCGCGTGCCTTTGGCCGAAGGCTTGAAGCCCACGCTCGCCTGGTACTGGCGCAACGTCCATTTGGCGCCGAAGGAGGGCTAGAGTTTTGCATCCCAGCAAAGTGGCGCGTGCGGCCGGCACCGGTGCCAGCGTCCCGATTGAATCCTGTCAGGTCTGCGGCCATGCACCGCTCGATGCCGTGCTTTCACTCGGCTTCATGCCGCCAGTCAATCAGATGGTGCCGATCGATCAAGTGCCGCGCCAGTTGCCGTGGTTTCCCACCACGCTCCTGCATTGCCGCAACTGCGATCTGGTCCAGCTTGGACTTGCCGTGGACCCGACGATTATCTTTCCACCGGAATATCCTTACACCAGCGGAACGACCAAATTGCTGCGCGATAATTTTGCTGACTTGCAGCGCGAGAGCGCCGCCATGCTTGGCCTGGGCGCGGAGGATCTTGTTGTCGACATTGGCTCGAACGACGGCACGCTGCTGTCGAACTTCAAAAACGGCGGGCAACGCGTGCTCGGGATCGAACCAACCGATGTCGGCGCCATCGCCAACCAGCGTGGCATTCAAACAATCAAACGCTATTTCAGCGTTGACGTGGGACGCGAGGTCAAGCGCGATTTTGGCGCCGCAAGCGTCGTAACCGCCGCCAATTGCTTCGCGCATATCGAGGACGTTCACGCTATCGTCGAGGGCATCATCGAGATGCTCAAGCCGGATGGCGTATTCATTTCAGAATCGCACTACCTGATTCCACTCCTCGATACGCTGCAATACGACACGATCTATCATGAGCACCTGCGCTACTATTCCCTGGGCAGCTTGAAACATCTCCTGGAAATGCATGGCCTCGAGGTGATTCACGCGCGACCCATTCCAAGCCACGGCGGGTCAATACGGGTTTACGCAGCGCGGCAGGGCACGCACGCGGTGCAGAACAGCGTGAGGCACATGCTCGCCGAAGAGCCGCGTGGCGAAGCCATGGTCAAGCGTCTCGAGAAGTTCAGAGACGACGTGATTCTTTCCAAGCTGAGATTGCTGTCGATGGTGCGTGACTTGAAGGAGAAAGGCGCACGCATCGCCGGCATCAGCGCGCCGTCGCGCGCGAGCACGCTGGTGAATTACGTCGGACTCGATGAAGGTCTGATCGACTTCGTCTGCGAAATTGCCGGCTCGCTCAAGATCGGGAAGTGCATGCCGGGCACACAGATTCCGGTCGTCGACGAATCGCGGTTGTATTCCGACCAGCCCGACTGTGCGATCATCTTCGCCTGGCACATCGCCGACGAGCTGGCGCCGAAACTCAAGGCAAAGGGCTTCCGCGGGACGCTGATCACGCCTCTGCCGGTACCGCGCACGCTGTAGGTCGCCCCATGAACATCGACGGCGCTCAGGACAAGGGCAAGGAGATCGCCTTCTTCGACGCTCACGCGGAAAGCGACGAGTACGATGTGTTTACGCCGCAGGCCAATGAAGCGCTGATCGCTGCATTCGTGCGGTTAAGCGGCCTGCCTGCCGAGGCACGTGTGGCCGATCTCGGCTGCGGCTCGGGAGCCTTTACCGAACTGTTGCGCCGGCGGGGATATCAAAGCATCGGCCTCGATATCAGCCCCAAACTGGTGGCACTGGGCCGTCGCAAATATCCTGGCCTCGAATTGATCGAAGGCGATGCGGAAAATCTGCCATTCGAAAGCGCGAGCCTCGACGGGGTGCTGCTGAGTGGCCTGGTTCACCATTTTCCCGATCCGCGGCGGCTGGCCGGTGAGGTCCAACGTGTGCTCAAGAACGGCGGACGGTTCGTCGCTTTCGATCCCAATCGCATGAATCCCTTCATGTGGCTCTATCGCGATCGCGCGTCGCCCTTTTATAGTTCGGTGGGTGTCACCGAAAACGAGCGGCCGGTTCTGGCCAGGAAAATCGCCGACGTCTTTCGTGACGAGGGTTTTCGCGTCCAGACCGACTACCTTGCGGGCCTCGCCTATCGCTACGTTGCATCACGACGTACGCGCATGCTGCTGCCGATCTATAATTTCATTGATGGTGTCGTGTTCAATCTTGCGATTATGCAGCCCTTTCGGCCCTTCGTGCTGACCAGCGGAGAGAAGCTGTGACGATATGGCCGATTGAATTCCCGGCCGGTCGCAAAGGCGCGAATCCTGGCCAATGAGCAATGCTGCGCGGGAGCGCCTGGACATTGTCATCCCGGTTTATAACGAAGGCGCCAATATCGTGCCGACCTTGCGCGCCATTGTGCGCGACGTGAAGACGCCCGGCCGGGTATTGATCTGCTACGATCTTGACGAAGATGACACCCTGCCGGCGATAGCCGACAACCGCGAATCGTTCGGCACGTTGGCCATCGAATTCGTACGCAACCGCAAACGCGGCGCCCACGCGGCGGTACTCACCGGATTTGCCCGAAGTGATGCGCCATTCGTGCTCGTATTTCCGGCTGATGACGACTACAACGCCGGCATCGTTGATTCGATGGTGGCGGAAGCCGCGAAGGGTTGCGACATCGTCTGCGCGAGCCGCTTCATGGCGGGCGGCAGCATGGTCGGCTGTCCCTGGCTAAAGGATGTGCTGGTGCGTTCCGCAAATTTCACGCTCTACAATCTCGCGCGCCTGCCTACGCACGATGCCAGCAACGGCTTTCGTCTGTTCTCGCGCCGCATCATCGACGAGATCACAATCGAGTCCGATCGCGGCTTCTGCTACAGCATCGAACTGCTGGTGAAGTGCCATCGGCTGGGTTGGCAAATTGGAGAAGTCCCCGCGCGCTGGTTCCAGCGCGCTCACGGCGCCAGCCGTTTCCAGGTAATAAAGTGGCTTCCGGACTATCTGCGCTGGTACGTATACGCTTTCGCGACGACCTATCTGCGACGGCCAGCGCAAAGCGTACCCCGCAGAAATGCGGCCTAATACGGGATGATGAGCATGGCGATCAAAATGGCGACGAGCATGGCTTGGCCGAAAATCACTAGGCGGCGTGCAACGCGCGTATCGCCATGGATAGAAATTATCGAACGTGAGGTTGAATTTAAGCCCGGTGCCGAACCCGAAACCTACCATGCCATCGGTCAACAGGATTACATCGCTATCGTCGCGCGCACGTCGGATGGGATGATCCCGATCGTGCGCCAATTTCGACCTGCATTTGAACGCTTCACCTGGGAGTTGCCCGCCGGCATGGCGGACAAAGACGAGGCACCCATAGACTGCTGCCGCCGTGAACTTCTCGAGGAAGCGGGCCTCATTGCGCGCGCAGTGCACGACCTCGGCAGCTACTCGCCCTGCACTGCGCGATTGTCCAACCGGATACATTCGTTCTTCGTCGATGCGGTTCCGCACGACGGTCGACAGGCCTTAGACGACGGCATTGAACTCAAGCTTGCGACGCCGCGCGAACTGGGCGCACTTATTTTGGCGGGCGAATTCGCTTTGCAGCTGCACATTGGCGCGCTGCTGCTCGCGGGGATGCGCGGCCATCTCGACCTGGCGGCCCTTCGGTAGACGCCGAGGCATTTAACCCCGATCAATGCGCGCCTTTGGAGTGCGACGAATCTCGTCTCGACAAGCACCCTGGAACCCTTCTAAAAGGTGCCTATCGCGGGGCGGGAAAGAAAAAAGCATGGACTACAAGGGTTTTTTTGCGTCTGCCCTGAACAGGTTGCGGGACGAGCGTCGCTACCGGGTCTTCGCCGATCTCGAGCGCATCGCCGGCCGCTATCCGCACGCCATCTGGCACTCTCCACACGGACAGCGCGATGTCGTCATCTGGTGTTCCAACGACTACCTCGGCATGGCGCAACATCCGAAGGTGATCGGCGCCATGGTCGAGGCCGCTGCTCGTATGGGCACCGGGGCCGGCGGCACCCGCAATATTGCGGGCACCAATCATCCCCTTGTCGAACTCGAGCGTGAACTCGCCGACTTGCACAACAAGCCGGCGGCGCTTGTCTTCACTTCGGGTTACGTGTCGAACGAAACCGGTATCTCCACAATCGCCGGGCTATTGCCGAATTGTCTGCTTTTGTCCGACGCGCTCAATCACAATTCCATGATTGAAGGCGTACGCCGGTCCGGTTGCGAGAAACAGATCTGGCGACACAATGATCTCGGCCATCTCGAGGAATTATTGAAGGCAAGCGACCCGGCGCGCCCGAAGCTGATCGTATTCGAAAGTCTCTATTCCATGGACGGCGACGTCGCGCCGGTGCACGCGATTTGCGATCTGGCTGAGCGCTACGGTGCCATGACGTACTGCGATGAAGTGCATGCGGTCGGCATGTACGGCCCGTGCGGTGGCGGCATTTGTGAGCGCGACAATGCCATGCAGCGCGTCGATGTGGTCGAAGGCACCCTTGCCAAAGCGTTCGGCTGCCTCGGCGGTTACATCGCAGCAAGCGAAGAACTCGTGGATGCCGTGCGCTCATACGCACCGGGCTTCATCTTCACCACGGCGCTGCCGCCGGCGATCTGCGCGGCGGCGACTGCGGCAATCCGCCATCTGAAGAACTCAAGCTGGGAACGCGAGCGGCACCAAGAGCGCGCGGCGCGAGTTAAGGCGGTGCTCAACGCGGCCGGCCTGCCCGTAATGCCGAGCGTCACTCATATTGTGCCGGTGCTGGTCGGCGACCCGGAGAAATGCAAGGCAGCGAGCGACCTGCTGCTGTCCGAACATGGTGTCTACATTCAGCCGATCAACTACCCGACCGTACCGCGCGGCATGGAGCGATTGCGGATCACACCGTCCCCCTACCACGATGACGTCCTGATCGACGCCCTGGCCGAAGCGCTGGTAGATGTATGGGAACGGCTCGGACTGCCACGACGTTTGCAGGCGGTCGCGGCCGAATAGACCGTTCATCAATCCTGAAATGGCGGCCGCTTGAGCGGCGGCTTGAGTGGTTGCTTGAGTGGTTGCTTGGGCAATTGCTTGGACGGCTCGCTTCGAATTTTGAGAGAGCGCGCCGTCCGCCGCGCCACCAGCGGCATGGTCAGCGACACGAAAAAGATTCTCGTCAGATGGTGGGCGCCCACATAAACCGGATCGAGGTTAAGTCCGAGCGCCAGCAGCATCATGGCGTCGACCGAGCCGGGCGCGAAGGCAATCATCACTTCGGCGGCACGCAGCGACAGTACGCTGATCAGGACTGCCGCAAACGCAGCAGCAATCGTTACGGCAACAGCAAAGGAACCGAAGGCAGCCCCGACAAAGTTCAACAGCATGCGCAGCGGCGTATTGGCGAAACGTGAGCCAGTAATAGCCCCCATCGCGACCATCGCCGTATTCACCACCCACCAGGGCATGACAGCGTGAATCAGGCCGCTCCCATGCAGCGCTGCTGACGTGAGCATGGCGCCGAAGAGCAATCCGCCCGGAAAGCGGATGCGATAGGCGATGATTGCGACAACGGTCGAAGCCGCCACGAGGATCGCCAACTCGTCGACTACACCGATGCTCAGAACACCGGTCACTCTTGGCGGTGCCTGGCCGACGAGCCCCAGCATGGACAGCCCGGCGGGCAGTCCGACAGCAATGACGACTACGCGGATGCTCTGCACGATCGCAATCGCGCGCAGATCGCCGCCGAGCTCGGCACCCAGTGCCAGCACCTGCGACATGCCTCCGGGAGCCGCAGCAAGGTACGCGTCGACATTGCCCCAGCGATGAATGACACGCAGATATCCGGCACCACCAATAGAAATGAGGGCCATGGCCAGGATCAGCACCGCAATGCTGACCGGATACGTTGCCATGCCGTGCAATGTCTCCGGTGTCACGACGGCGCCAAGCGATATGCCAATCAGCACGAAGATAGCGCGCATCAATAATGTCGGAATCAGCATCGGGCGACCGGCGAGCGATGCACCAGCCACTGCCAAAATCGAACCTGACAGCCAGCCGGCGGGAACGCCGATGAGTCCCAATGCGGCACCGCCCGCGGCCGCAATGGCCAGCGTTTCGGCAACGTGGCGCACAGTCGTGAAGCGGTCGGTGACGGACGACGCAGACAAGACCAAGGCTCTCAGGGAGCCAAGCGCACCCTGCGCCGAGGCTCATCGGATGCGATCAATGCCGCGCGCGGGCGCTCGCGTCAAATACTGGCTGCTATGTCACCATTGCGGGTGACGGCCTGTGAACGTGGCCGCTGCTGAGGACGATACGCACCAGATCGGCGGCATTTCGGGCACCGATCTTCTCCATGATGCGTGCGCGGTGCACTTCGACCGTACGCGGGCTGATGCCGAGGCGGCGGCCGACTTCCTTGTTCGATGCACCCTCCGCAATCTGGGTAAGCACCTCGCGTTCGCGTGGCGTCAGGAGACCATGACCCGGAAAATCGACCTCGCTGGCGTGCCGGTTACGCTTACGGAAGGCGGCGATGGCCCCGCCCACCCGCGTGACGATGGATCGAGCATCGAGCGGCTTGACCAGGTAATCGAACGCACCCCTGTTTACTGCTTCAACAGCCGACTCCACGTGGTCATCGCCCGTCACGATGAAAATCGGAGCCGGATAGTTGTAGGCATCGAGTTCCTTCAGGACCGCGGCGCCCGACTTGTCGGGCAGATGCAGATCAAGCAGTACACAGACAGGCGTGCGATCGCGCGTGGCCACAAGAAAGCTTTGGGCGTCCGCGAAGCCAGTCACGCGATAGCCGGCGAGCGTGAAAACGATCGAAAGTGCGTCGCGCATCATTTCATCGCCATCGACGATGAACAGATCACTGGCCGCAAGAACCGCCGGAGCCATGATTGTTTCCCTGGACACGTGAACACGTCAGAACACCGTGTATTCTGCACCATACGAAGGCTGGGTGAAGCAAAAAGTGCTGGTATTACAATAATTTAAGGTATGATTGAACAGCAGACCGGTACATTGGTGCCGTGCCAATTTCGCGAGTTGCACGACCGGGTCCGATGGCGGCCTGTGGCGACGAGTCCGGCAAAGTCGTAGCCTTAAGCGTTGAGCCTTGTACCTAGTCCCGATCTGGAGAGTGCATGCTGCAGGGTTGGGTCGTTGTCGCGGTAGCGCTTGCTTATATCGGGCTATTGTTCCTGGTCGCGAGCTACGGCGATCGCACGCGTGGTCTCGGTCGCGAAAACCGCGCGCGACTGTTGATCTATCCATTGTCGCTGGCGATCTATTGTACCTCGTGGACGTTCTTCGGCTCGGTCGGCCTTGCATCACGCACCGGCTTTGATTTTCTGACCATCTATATCGGCCCGGCCTTGATGATCGGCCTGTTCGGCCCGCTTCTGATGCGGGTCGTGCGCCTTGCCAAGGCCCAGAACATTACTTCGATCGCTGACTTCATCGCCGCGCGCTACGGCAAGGGACAGGCGGTTGCCGCAACCGTCGCATTGATTGCGATCGTTGGCAGTATTCCCTACATCGCGTTGCAGCTCAAAGCGGTCTCGTCATCGCTCGAGACCATTCTTGCGCACACCACGTCAAGCACAGAAGTGACCCGGCCGCTGCTTGGGGACATTGCCCTCTTTGTAGCGCTTTCCATGGCGACCTTCGCCGTCCTATTTGGCACCCGTCACATCGACGCTACCGAACATCAGGACGGCTTGATGTTGGCCGTAGCCACGGAATCGATTGTCAAATTGGTCGCATTCCTAGCTGTCGGAATTTTCGTGACCTTTTGGATGTTCGATGGCCCCGTCGCACTTTTCCATGAGGCCATGCAACGGCCGTCGACCGCTGCCATCTTCAGTCGAGAGCCACGCATCGATACGCTGGTTGCGATGACGCTGCTATCTTTTGTGGCGTTTATCCTGTTGCCAAGACAATTCCATGTTGCTGTTGTCGAAAACAACAATGTGGGCGAGATCAAACGCGCCCTCTGGCTGTTCCCTCTCTATCTGGTCCTGATCAATCTGTTCGTCGTACCGATCGCGCTCGCCGGCCTGCTCACTTTCTCAGCCGGCAAAGTCGACAGCGACATGTTCGTTCTCGCTCTGCCGCTTGAGAGCGGCTCGAACCTCTTCACCATCATCGCGTTTGTCGGCGGTCTGTCGGCCGCAACCGCGATGGTGATCGTCGAGTCAGTCGCGCTTTCGATCATGGTGTCGAACGATCTGATCATGCCTCTGGTATTGCAGCGGCGCCAGGCGCTGATCAGCGGACGCGAAAATATCGGTTCGTTGCTGCTCACCGTTCGGCGGCTGGCGATTTTCGCCATTCTCCTCCTCGCTTACGTCTATTACCGGTCAGCCGGCGAGGCACAGCTGGCCTCGATCGGGCTGCTTTCATTCGCTGCCATTGCGCAACTGGCGCCGGCATTCTTCGGCGGCCTGCTGTGGCGACGCGCGACGGCGGCTGGCGCCATAGCCGGCATGACGGCCGGCTTCTTCGTGTGGGCCTACACGCTGCTTCTTCCCACGCTGTCCGATATTGGCGTCGTCGGCGAGCGCATCCTGACCGATGGGCCGTGGGGCCTGATCATGCTGCGCCCGCAGCATCTGCTCGGGTTGCAATTGCCGCCGCTGGTCCACGGCGTCGTCTGGAGCCTCCTGCTTAATATCGCCTGTTACATCGGTTTTTCCTTGCGTCGTGAGCCATCGCCGATCGAGCGGCTGCAGGCCAATACCTTCGTGCCGTCGGAATTCACCCCCATTACGCCGAGCTTCCGGCTTTGGCGCTCGTCCGTGGCGGTGGAAGAACTTACGGCTACGGTGTCGCGATATCTTGGCGAGGACCGCACGCGGACGGCTTTTGAAGCCTTCGCCGCAGCCGAACGCGTCAGTCTCGATCCGAAAGAAGAGGCCGATTTCCGGCTGGTCCGGCATGCCGAACACATCCTCGCTTCCGCGATCGGTGCCGCTTCTTCGCGCCTGGTCCTCTCACTGTTGCTGCGCAAGCGCACGGTATCAACCAAGGCAGCTCTGAAACTGCTCGACGATGCCAATGCCGCCATTCAGTACAATCGTGAGATCCTCCAGACCGCGCTCGATCACGTGCGGCAGGGTATTGCGGTCTTTGACAAGGAACTCCAGCTCATCTGCTGGAACCGGCAATTTGGCGAGATCCTTGATCTGCCGCCGGGCCTGATCCGGGTTGGTGTTGGACTGGCGGACATCCTGCGCTTCAACAGCAGCCGGCGCGGCGACCTTTCAGCCGACCGCGCCGAGGAATTCGTGACCGCGCAGATCGAACGCTACATCTCTGGCAACGAGCCGTTTCTGGAGCGCTTCGCCGAAGGAGTCGTCATCGAGGTGCGCTCAAACCGTATGCCTGATGGCGCCATCGCGACCACATTCACCGACATCACGGCGAGTGTCGAGGCGGCAGAAGCACTTGAGCGCTCGAACGAGACTCTGGAACGGCGCGTTCAAGAGCGGACGGAGGAACTGACCCGGCTCAATGCCGCGCTCGCGCGCGCCAAAGGTGAGGCCGAAGCCGCGAATATCTCCAAGACCAAATTCCTCGCGGCGGCAAGTCACGACATCCTGCAGCCACTTAATGCTGCACGGCTTTATGTCACCAGCCTCATTGAGCGTGGAGGACAGGACGACCGCCGCCTGGTCGACAATATCGATGCTTCTCTCGAAGCCGTTGAGGAAATCCTGGGCGCGCTGTTGGATATGTCGCGTCTTGATACCGGGGCAATGCGGCCGGAATTCGCCAATTTCCGTATCGATGAAATGTTGCGGCAGATTGAGCTCGAGTTCTCTCCGCTCGCAGCGGCGAAGGGGCTCGAACTCACGTTTATGCCTTGTGCGTTGGTGGTCCGCTCCGATCGACGGCTATTGCGTCGTTTGATCCAAAACCTGGTCTCGAACGCCATCAAATATACCCCGGAGGGACGCGTCCTGGTCGGCTGTCGACGGCATGGCAAGGACCTGCGTATCGACGTCTACGATACCGGCGTCGGTATCCCGCAATCGAAGTGGCGTGACATTTTCGTCGAATTTCGCCGACTCGACCAGGGCGCCAGGATCGCACGTGGATTGGGCCTCGGCCTTTCGATCGTCGAGCGCGTGGCGCGAGTCCTCGATAGCAAGATCGAACTTAAATCGGAAACAGGTCGCGGATCGCATTTCGCCGTTACGGTCCCTCGCTCAAATGAGGCGCCGATCGAGTTGCCGCCGCGCGAGAATCTACGCATCGATTCCAGCCAACTCTCCGGCATCACGGTGCTATGCGTCGACAACGAACCTTCGGTGCTCGATGGCATGGAAACCTTGCTGCGCGGCTGGGGATGCCAGGTGCTCAAAGCCCCTGATCTCCCCTTTGCACTGACCGCGATCTCCGAAAGCCGTTTGATGCCGAATGGGCTTTTGGTTGACTATCATCTCGACCACGGCAACGGCATCGAGGCCATCGTCACGCTGCGCCACCGCTATGGTGATCTTCCAGCGATCCTGATCACTGCCGATCGTTCTCCGACGGTGCGGGAGCAGGCTCGCGAAGCAAGCATTCAGGTCCTGCACAAGCCAATCAGACCAGCAGCGTTACGCGCCCTCCTGGCGCAATGGCGTATGATGCAAGCTGCGGCCGCGGAGTGACGTCAGCCGCCTTCTGCGGCGACGCCTTGCGGCCACTGGCCGGTTTCAATTTTGGCGGCAGCGATGACGGCCTGGGTGCGGCTTTCGACGCCGAGCTTCTGCAGAATGGCAGAAACATGCGCCTTCACCGTCGCCTCGGACACACCGAGCTGGTAGGCAATCTGTTTGTTTAGCAACCCTTCCGACAGCATCATCAGGACGCGCACCTGTTGCGGCGTCAGCGTTGCCAGGCGCGCCATCAGTTCGGCCGCTTCAGCGTCCGCACCGGCCGTAAGATCAATGTCCGGCGGCGTCCACACGTCCCCACCCAGCACACGCGAAATCGCAGCCCGCATAGCATCAACACCGAGGGTCTTGGGGATGAACCCGGACGCGCCAAATTCCATGCATCGGCGTATGGTGGCGGGATCGTCATTAGCAGACACGACAATAGCCGGCACACCCGGATATTGGGCGCGCATATACATTAGCCCGGAAAAGCCGCGTACGCCCGGCATCGCGAGGTCGAGCAGCACAAGATCCACGTCGCCGCCGCGCTCGAGCAATTCAACGAGCTCGTCGAAGGTACCTGCTTCGGCGATATCCACCCGTTCCAATAGGCCCGCCACCGCCTCGCGTAGGGCGCCACGAAACAGGGGATGATCGTCGGCGATTACCAACCGGTACTGCAAGATTTCAGCCAACCGGAACTACCCTTCGAAGCTTTCGGCAGCGCGGCCATGCGCCGCACCATTTTTGCCTGGGAGAGCCCACGCTTCGCGCGATGTTCCTCCCCTGCTGCTTTGAGCGCAAGTCTTTCGCCACACGATGAAAATCGGCCTGACGACGCTACGTTGCAGTGCGGGAAACTACTTGTAAATCCGTGCCTTACGCAAGCCATTGCGCCAAAAGTCGAATAGGGCCGACGGCCGCCACGGGGCTACAATTCCTGCAACCACCATCGGCGAGGCAAAGAACCGGTCGTGCCGATCAGCACGGCGTCTTTGTCAGCAGCGGCGGGAACGTTGTTTGGAAAAAACACGACTAACGGGGGGACTCAAGATGAGCGCACTTGCTGGTACCGCTTCCCGCACAGGCGGAATGTCGAAGGACGAGAAATTCGTCATCTTCGCATCTTCGCTTGGCACGATCTTCGAATGGTACGACTTCTATCTGTACGCGGTGCTGGCACCGTTCTTCGCTTCTTTGTTCTTCCCGGCCGGCAATGATACGGCGGCGCTCCTCTCTGCTTTCGCCACCTATGCCGCAGGCTTCTTGGTGCGGCCGTTCGGCGCGATCATTTTCGGACGCATCGGCGACCTGGTGGGCCGCAAATACACCTTCCTTGTCACCATCATGGTCATGGGCACGTCGACATTCCTGGTCGGTGTCTTGCCGACATATGCCAGTGTCGGTTGGCTAGCGCCGATCATGCTGGTCACCTTGCGCCTGTGCCAGGGCTTGGCGCTGGGCGGCGAATACGGCGGGGCAGCAACCTATGTGGCCGAGCACTCGCGGCCGCATGAACGCGGCTATGCCACAAGCTTCATCCAGACCACTGCAACGCTCGGACTTCTGCTGGCACTGATCATCATCGCGCTCTGCCGCGGCAACATGGTGGCCAAGGATTTCTCCGAGTGGGGATGGCGCGTTCCGTTCCTGGTGTCGGTGTTCCTCCTCATCTTCTCCGTCTACATCCGGCTGAAACTGAATGAGACGCCGATCTTCCAGAAGATGGTACAGGAAGGAAAAGGCTCGAAGGCCCCGTTGACCGAGAGCTTCTTCCACTATCCGAACAATAAATACGTGCTGCTGGCATTGCTCGGCGCCACTGCCGGCCAAGGCGTGGTGTGGTACACGGGACAGTTCTATGCGCTGTTCTTCCTCGTGATCACACTCAAGGTCGACTATCTCACAGCCTACCAATTGATCGGCCTGTCGCTCATCATAGGCACGCCGTTCTTCATCGTGTTCGGGTGGCTGTCCGACCGCATTGGCCGGCTCAAGATCATTCTGGCCGGCTGTGCGATTGCGGCTATTACCTACTTCCCGCTGTTCCAGGGATTAACCCACTACGTCAATCCAGACCTGGAGGCTTTCGCAAAGGCCAATCCGATTACGGTTTCGGCGGATCAGTCGAACTGTAACTTCCATATCTTCGTTGGTCCGTGGTCAAAATTCACCGATTGCGACCGCGCCCAGGATTTCCTGACCAAGTCGGGCCTGTCGTTCAAGATCATCGGCGCGCCGGGATCGAAGTCGGTCGATCTGGATATCGCAGGCACCAAGGTCCAGGGCTGGGATAACGCCAAGTGGACGGCCGCGCTCGCGGCCAAGAACTTCCCGAAGGCCGCCGACCCGAAGAAGATCAACTGGTTTATGACCGAAGTGATCCTCGTCATTATGGTGATCTACGTGACCATGGTGTACGGGCCAATCGCTGCCTTCCTGGTCGAGATGTTCCCGACCAAAATCCGGTACACCTCAATGTCGCTGCCTTATCACATCGGCAACGGATGGTTCGGCGGCATGTTGCCCTTGCTCGCCACTGCAATCGTTGCGGCGCAAGGCGACATCTATGCCGGCCTTTGGTATCCGATCATTGTCGCGGTGATGACCCTTATTATCGGCCTGGTTTTCCTGCGCGACACGAAGGGAGTGGACATCGTCACCGGGTCTGGCGTTGCCATCCAGAACAAAGCCTGACAATCTCCGCATCCAAGAGAGAACGCCCCGCAATGCGGGGCGTTCTTTTTTAGCCGACACGTAGGCCATTTACCTGCGGCTGCCGATGAACTGAAAGGCAACTTCGCGGCTGTGTGGCCGGCGCCGGTGCTCGACAAGATAAATGCCCTGCCACACGCCGAGCGCCAGTTCGCCGCCGACGACCGGGACGTGCAGCGATACGCCATTGAGCATTGCTTTCACGTGGGCGGGCATGTCGTCCGGCCCTTCCACGTCATGGATCCAGGGCGCATTTTCCGGCGCAAGACGATCAAGCGCAGCACTCAGATCTGATTGCACGTCGGGATCGGCGTTTTCCTGGATCGTAAGGGATGCCGAGGTGTGTCGGAGAAAGACAAGTAACGTCCCCTCGCCTGCACTGACCTTATCGATGAACTCGGCGGCGCTGCCGGTGATGTCCGTGAATCCGGCGCCTGGTGTATCGACGCGCAACGTCGCACTGGCGAGCAGCTGCGGAGTAACCTCGACGATGGCGGACAAGTGGCCGGGCATGGACGCAGGCTGCTCAGCCTTTACGCATGATGTCTTTCTGGATGGTGACGATCATCTCGACCAAGCGTCGCCAGGTTTCTTCGAGGTACTCGCGCGCGCGCGCCATGTCCTGCTGGGTCGGCAAATTGGCTGATGAAGTGCCGCCTTTCTCGAGAGGCGCCGACAGGTCCGCCGGCGGTCGCGGCGGTGGCGGCTCCCTCAGGTCTGCAATTTCCCTCTTGAGCGACGCAACCTCGTCGTGCAGCCGAGCGATTTCCGAATCGAGCTTCGTCAGTAGCGCGACTTGCTTTTGAACGCTTGCGGGCTCTGTTTCCAAAACGCTGCGATCAATCGCCACCGCCTCACACGCCCAGCCGACTGGGCGCGCACTGCAGTAGGCAACCTCCCCACTCGCGTTATCGAGCCGCAGGAAACCATCGTCGACACGATTAAAGCTGTAGCGGCCCGACGAAAGGAGCTGCGAGCTTTCTTGTTTTTCTGGCGGAGCTTGATTCGGGGGCTGCGCCTGACCTTGCCCCTGTAGTTGCGGCGGCATCGCCTTCTGTCCCTCGACGTCGATCACAGCCTGCGCCTGCGCGGGAAGCGCTGCACCAGCGAATATTGCGGTGACGATGAGCACGACGATGCGCATGAGGGGTTTCCTTCGGTTACCGCCGGAAGACCGGATCGTAGCACCACATCCCCATGTGCTGAACCTGAACCCTTTTTGCTCTTTGGATGATATGACGCATGGCACTGTTTTAAATGGAAAATCAGGCCTTTTTCTCCTGCTATCAAATAGTTATGGCGAAGGCCCTGTTCCTTGACTCGAATAAACCCGATAAGTATGGTCCGCGCGGCTTTTAGGGCGGCGGGACACGCGAAACCTGAAATCCACGCGGGTCGAAAGCATGTCGGACGGCACGCGCGGCACAGACGATCGCAACGAACCGCCGGACGATGAGGCTGCTCTCTCCGCGAGACTCCAGCGTCTCGGCAACCGGCTCGCGCAAGCGAACCGGCCGTCGGAAAACGGCTCTGGTCCTCGTCAGACTGCCGATCCTTCGGCGATCGCTCGCGGTTTCCGGTTGTCGACCGAACTGGTCGCCGGGGTACTTGTGGGCGCGATGATCGGCTGGCTGCTTGATCGCTGGCTGGGAATTTCGCCGTGGGGGCTCATCATATTTTTGTTGCTCGGTTTCGCCGCCGGCGTACTGAACGTGATGCGGGCGGCCGGAATCGTGCGTGAGAGAAATGTGAGCGACTAACGACCATGGCCGTCGACCCCATTCACCAATTCCACATCCAAAACCTGTTTCCGGTCGGAAAGATCGGCAACACCGAAATCGTCTTCACCAATTCGGCCGCCTTCATGCTGGCGGCGGTGCTAGCCCTCACGATCTTTCTGGTCGGCGCCACGGCGAGCCGAAGTCTGGTCCCCTCGCGCCTGCAATCGGCCGCCGAGATTGCCTATGAATTCGTGGCCACGACCGTGCGCAGCACCGCCGGCTCCGAAGGCATGAAGTTTTTCCCTTTTGTTTTCTCGATCTTCATGTTCGTGCTCACGCTGAACATGATCGGCCTGATCCCTTACTCTTTCACTGTTACCAGCCACATCATTGTCACTGCGGCGCTGGCGTTCACTGTGTTCTTTACCGTCCTGATATACGGCTTCGTTCGAAACGGCTGGCACTTCTTCAATCTCTTCGTGCCCAAAGGCGTGCCGGTCTACATCCTGCCGTTGGTCGTAGCGATCGAAATTCTCTCATTCGTGTCGCGGCCGATCTCGCATAGCGTCCGTCTGTTTGCCAACATGCTTGCCGGACACATCACACTTCAGGTCTTCGCCAGCTTCATTATCCTGCTCGGCACCGGCCTTGGAGTCGTCGGCTGGATTGGCGGCGTACTCCCGTTCCTGATGATCGTCATTCTCTTTGCCCTGGAGACGCTGGTCGCATTCCTGCAGGCCTACGTCTTCGCCATCCTCACCTGCATCTATCTCAACGATGCGATTCACCCCGGGCACTGACGCCCGAACGAAAACCCAGAAGGAGTTAACTATGGACCCAGTAGCAGCAAAATATATCGGTGCGGGCATCGCCTGCATCGGCATGGGCGGCGCCGGCGTCGGCGTCGGCATCATCTTCGGAAACTATCTGGCCGCCGCTCTGCGCAATCCGTCGGCCGCGCAGGGCCAGTTCGGCAACCTGATCTTCGGTTTCGCGATCACTGAAGCGCTCGGCATCTTCTCGCTGCTGATCGCGCTCTTGCTGCTGTTCGCTCTGTAATATCGGGGCTTGTCCGCATCGGAGCACGTGATGGCCGAAACCGCGCATACGACGAGTACTGGTCACCCAGCGGAGGGTGGGCACGGCGGCTTTCCGCCGTTCCAGTCGGAGACTTTCGCCTCGCAGCTCGTCTGGCTGGCGATCGCCTTCGTCCTGCTCTACGTGCTGATGGCCAAACTGGCCCTACCGCGCGTCGGTTCTATTTTTGATAACCGGCACAAGCACATCGCTGACGACGTCGCTGAGGCCTCCCGGCTGAAAGGGGAATCTGACGCCGCTGTCGCTGCTTACGAAAAGGCTCTTGCCGATGCGCGTGCGCGAGCGCAGGCCATCGCCAATGACACGCGCGAGCGGCAGGCGGCGGAGGCTGACCAGCGTCGCAAGACGCTTGAGGGCGAACTCAACGCAAAGCTCGTGGATGCCGAAAATACCATCGCTGCCAGCAAACAGTCGGCGATGTCGAGCGTTCGTGGAATTGCCGAAGATGCGACCCGCGCCATCGTCGAGCGGCTGATCGGCGAGGCTCCCAGTAAACAGGCGGTCGCCGCAGCCGTCACTTCCGTGTTGAAAGGCTAGTAGCCGTGCTGTTGGAAGCAGAAACCTGGGTGGCATTGGCCTTCGTCGTATTTGTGTCCGGACTCGGATTTATCGGCGTGCACCGCATGCTGGTGAAATCGCTTGACGAGCGGTCGGCCCGCATCAAGGGCGAGCTTGATGAGGCCAGCAAGCTCAAGGATGAAGCGGCCCAGCTACTGGCGGAATATCAGCGCAAGCGGCAGGCCGCCGAAAGCGAGGCGCAGGATATCATCGCCGGCGCAAATGCCGAGGCGGAACGCCTCGCAGTGGAAGCCAAGGCAAAGATCGAAGATTTCGTCGCGCGCCGCACCGCGATGGCGGAAACGAAAATCGCTCAGGCCGAGGCGCAGGCGACGGCCGACGTCCGCAGTGCAGCTGCCGAGGCTGCTATCGCGGCTGCGGAGAAGATCCTCACCGCCGAAACCAAGGGGAAGCTCGGCGGGGAGTTGATCGCCAAGGGCATCGAGGACGTCCGCAAGAAGTTGAATTAGGCGCAAATGTGGTCCGTTCGCTTCCAGGCGACCTGAAAAGCACGATCATCGGTCTGCGCGGCTGGTAGTCTTCGTTCAGCTTTGACGTGGTTTCGCAGCCGGTTTTGGCTTCGGCTTGCCCGCGGGCTTTTTCTTTTGCGGCGCCCCCGCCGGATCGAAGCCCACGTAGACCACATAGGAATCAATGTTCGCTATTGGCTGCGGCATCGGGAATGAGATCTCTGAGTCGACGTGCGTAAAGGCAACACGGTCGACCGCACTGCCTATAGCCACCTGTACCTGACCGAATCTCGATACGATCGTCTTCGGATGAACGCCCTCCTGTACCACCGCGATGCGCAGCGGCACATCGACCGTGCCGGGACCACCTGCGGGACCGGTAATCACACGACCTTCAATTCCAACTTTCATGTTCATGATGCCGGAATTGACCTGACACTCACGGGCGGTGCGGACGATCGTCACCTGATAGCGCAGGTCAAGAGCGGATGGCTCACCTTCAGCCGGTTTGCTACCGATCATCAGCGTGGCGGCGCCGGTGCGCACGCTGACGCCCGGACACTCGACATCGGTTGTGGAGTCGGGACCAGCCCCGGCATCGGCAGTTGTTGCCTTCGACGACGTATTAAAAAGGTCCAGCGCGGACGTGCTGAACAGATTGCTGGAGCCACAGTCGGCAAGCAGGAGCGCCAGGCCTGACAATGCCGCCACCGAAGCGCTTACCCGCATCATCTGCCTTTGTCTTTCTACGGCCATTTTGTCTCGCGTTTCTCGCCGCCATTTCCCGGCAACCTGTAAGCCAACCGTAGTTGGCGCGACAGCGCTGTTCAACCGACATCGTCCTTGAGCCGCGCATATAGCAGGTGATCCTGCCAGATTCCGTTGATGCACAGATAGCCGCGGGCATAGCCTTCGCGTTTGAATGCGGTTCTTTCCAGCAAGCGGATTGATGCGGTGTTGTCAGGAATGCACGCCGCCTCGAGGCGATGCAGCCGGAGCGTGGTGAAGCCATACGGTATCAACGCGCGCACCGCTGCGGTCATATAACCTTTACGTACAAATGGGGCACCGATCCAATATCCAATACTGCCGGCCTGGGCCACGCCTCGCCGAATATTGGCCAGCGTCAACCCCCCGACCATTGCGTTGTCGTCACTGCGAAAAATCAAAAACGCGTACGCGAGATCGCCGCGCTGATCTTCGGCATATCGTTTGAGTCTGCGCCGAAAGGCGCCGCGCGTGAGATCATCAGGCGGCCAGGTCGGCTCCCACGGAGTGAGAAATGCACGGCTCGCCTCACGCAAGGCTGCCCATTCGGCGAAGTCACCGCTGTGCGGGGGGCGCAATGTGACGCCCGCGCCGGAAATGCCCGGCATCGTATCGTTTGAGCTGACGGTCCTGAAAAACGCCATGGATAAAATCGGCAGAGCGCCCGCGGATCAGGCCGCGCGGCGAACTAGACTTTCAGCGATCGCGGCGGTGCTGGCAAGACCGTTACCGGGGCCGAGCGCCGCGATCGCCGGTTTGGCGCGGCTGATCAAGGCGCGACCGGCGGCACGGGCGCTTGCAATGGTCACTGCGTCGACCTTGCTGACGATCTCCTCAAGCGGAATCGGACGTCCATAGGCAAGCATCTGCCTCGCCAGCTGGCCTACACGCGCCTCGGAACTTTCCAGTGCCATCAAAAGCCCTGCCTTCATCTGGGCCTTGGCGCGGTTGACCTCGGTATCGTTCAAAGTCTCGGTGGCATTTGCGATCTGATCGATCACAACGCGCATGAGCTCAGGAGCGTCAGATTCATCCGTACCGGCATAAAGAGCGAACAATCCGGTATCCGCAAAAGGCATATGGAAGGCGTGAATGGCGTAGCAAAGCCCACGAACTTCGCGCACTTCCTGGAACAGGCGGGACGACATGCCCCCGCCTAGGACGCTTGTGAAAACCTGCAGGCTATAGAGTTGCTCATCGCGCATGGGCAATCCTTGCAGCGCCATGGCAATGTGCACCTGCTCAAGCTCGCGCGTTTCCACTCTGGTGCCACCACGAAAATGCGCAGGTTCCGGTTCCGGAGCGGCCGGGCCCTTGAAGCCGGCCAGGCGCTTCTCGACTTCGGCGACGATCGCTTCGTGCTCGACCGCACCGGCCGCGGCGACGACCATATTGGGTGCGCGATAGTTGCGCGATAGATAAGCCCGCAAGCGCGCTGGGTTGAATGAACGCACGGTATCCGGCGTACCGAGAATGGAACGGCCGATTGGCTGCAGCGGAAACGCCGTTTCCTGCAGACGATCGAATACAAGATCGTCAGGAGCATCCTCGGTCGCGCCGATTTCCTGCACAATCACGTTTTGCTCGCGCCGCAATTCCTCGCCATCGAAAGTCGGGTCGGACAGGATATCGGACAGAACATCGAGGGCGAGCGTTACGTCAGCCCTGAGCACGCGCGCAAAATAACCCGTCGACTCCGCACTCGTTGCAGCGTTGAGGTCGCCGCCGACCGCCTCGATCGCTTCCGCGATCTGGCGCGCTGTACGCCGTTTGGTCCCTTTAAACGCCATGTGTTCGAGCAGATGCGAGATACCGTGCTCATCGGGATTCTCGTTGCGGCTGCCGGACCCGATCCATACGCCCAGCGAAGCCGTTTCAAGGTGCGGCATTCGATCGGTCACCACCGACAGGCCGGACGGAAGACGGGTAATTTCAACACTCATGCCGCTGCTCCTTCACGCGCCGCGCGCGAAACTGATGTTACATACCGCTCTACAGCCGCCTGATCCGCCGGCAGCACGGTGACCCGCTCTTTGCGATTTGTCAGATCAGCGAGCCTATCTGGTAGTGCCGGAACGAGACCGCAAGCCGCCTTGACCGCATCGGGGAACTTTGCGGGGTGCGCCGTCGACAGGACGACCATTGGCACCGACGGATCACGCGTTTCCTTTTCGGCCACTGCCAATGCCACAGCGGTGTGCGGATCGACGCAGTAATCCGCCTCGCGCATCCAAGCCCGAATCTCGGCGGCGCACTCCTGCTCATCGGCACGGTCGGCGGTGAACAGCGAGCGCAGTTCCTTGAGCGCCTGCGCCGACACCATGAAACGGCCAGACTGCGCCAGCGACCCCATCAAGGCTCGCACAGCAGGAGCATCCCGATCATAGGCGTCAAACAAGAGACGCTCGAAATTGGAGGAAACCTGAATGTCCATCGACGGCGAGGTCGTCGCGACGACGTCACGGATTTCGTATGCGCCAGTGGCGAAGGTGCGGACAAGGATATCGTTGACATTGGTCGCCACCACCAGGCGGTCAATGGGCAGGCCCATTCGGAAAGCAACGTAGCCCGCATAGACGTCGCCAAAATTTCCAGTCGGCACAGTGAAGGCAATCTTTCGGTGCGGCCCGCCGAGCGCCACCGCCGCCGTGAAATAGTAGACCGCCTGCGCAACGACACGCGCCCAATTGATGGAGTTGACGCCGGATAGACGCAAACGATCGCGGAAGGCGTGATGATTGAACATTGCCTTCACCAGGGCCTGACAATCGTCGAACGTACCTTCTATGGCGAGTGCGTGGACGTTCGTCTCCGGCGCAGTGGTCATCATCCGACGCTGCACATCGGAGATACGCCCCTGCGGAAACAGCACAACCACATCTGTCTGCGCACGACCGCGGAAGGCCTCGATGGCGGCCCCGCCCGTGTCACCGGATGTGGCAACCACGATCGTGGTGCGTTCGGCGCGTTGATGCAGCACATGGTCCATCAGCCGGGCAACCAACTGCATCGCCAGATCCTTGAAGGCAAGTGTCGGTCCGTGAAAGAGCTCGAGCACGAACAGGTTCGGATTGAGTTCGGTGAGCGGGGCCACCGCGGGGTGATGGAAATCGCCGTAGGCCTCGCGCGTCATGCGGGCGAGATCGGCTTGCGTAATTCCGTCTCCGACAAAGGGACGGATCACTTCAACAGCGACCTCGGCGTACGGCTTCCCGGCGAAGCTTTCGATGCTGGCGCGATCGAGGACCGGCCAGCGTTCGGGCACGTAAAGGCCGCCGTCGCGGGCAAGGCCCGCGAGCATGACATCAACAAAATCGAGCGAGGGAGCCTCGCCCCGGGTGGAGACGTAACGCATTGATCCAGCTTAATTTTGAGCTTTGTTCACGGCGGTATTCGTAGTCGCACAGTATCCTTCAGAGCGCCCTTTCACAAGAAACGCTCATTCCGCCCGAAAAGACGGCGTGCGAGCCAAGCGACGTAGACACCCGCAAGGGCCAGCGCGAGGCCGAACCAGGTGATCGCATATTGAAGGTGATTGTCGGGCAGGTGAACTTCCAGCTTGCCCGGTTTCGGCAAGCCGCCCGATGGCACCGGCGCTTCCTGGTCAATATAGAACGGAGCCGCCGTTGCCCATTTCTTGAATGTGGCGATTGAATTGGAATCACGCAGGTACCAGGTATTTTTTCTTGGATCGTCCGCGGGGGTGAAGGAATTGCGCGGCTCCGGCCAACGCATGACGCCCACCACATCAACGATGCCGTGCGGTGCGCCCTCGGCACGGGTGTCCGGGTCCCTGTGATCGTCCGGCACGAAACCACGATTGATGAGAACAATACTGCCTCCGGCGAGACGCGCCGGCGCAAATACCCAATAGCCCGGCCCCTTCACATCCGGACGCAAGGGCGAACCAGGCGTGTAAACTAGTGCCTCCTCGCCATCGAGGAATTCAGCCGGAAAGGCCACACGACGAAATTCTTCGCCGTCCTCGCGGAGCCGCGGCCAGCTCGCGCGCGGCGGCAAATCTTTTGGTGCCTCACCGAGGCGAGCGTTGAGAGTCGCGATCAGATTTTCTTTCCAGACCTTGCGGTCAAGTTGCCAGACACCGAGTCCGCACAGGATAACAACGCCAACCAGCGCGGCGATGGTCGCGTCAAGCACGCCACTTGTCTTTTTCCTTCGAGCCTTTTTTTTCACGCGTCGCCCCGATATTCCAGACGTCCCTCCGCAGCCTTGTGATGGTATTGCAACGCAATCAAAAGGCCCTTGACCAGGCGCAGCGGGACGAGCGTCACGATCAGGATAAGCGGCAGCCACAACGCGGCATGGACCCAATAGGGCGGCTGATAAACGACTTCGGTCATCAGCGCCGCGAACACGACAATGAATCCTCCGATGAGAATCACGAACACCGCAGGGCCGTCGCCTGCATCAGCGAACCCGTAGTCGAGACCGCAACGTTCGCACGTTGGTCGTAACGACAGAAATCCGTGAAACAGCCTGCCCTCGCCGCAGCGCGGACACCGGCCACGCAGTCCGCGGCCAATCGGCAAATTGTTCGTGGGCGCCTTGTCGGTCATGACGTTAACTTAAGCACCAAAACAAAAGGGCGGCGTCATGACGCCGCCCTTTCCAATAGACCCTTTGCCAGACTTACTCGCCGTGTGGCACGCCCGAGCCCCAGACGTATATGCAGGCGAACAGGAACAGCCATACGACGTCGACGAAATGCCAGTACCAGGCGGCAAATTCGAAGCCGAGGTGTTGTTTCGGGGTGAAGTGGCCAGCCAATGCACGGAATAGGCAAACGATCAGGAAGATCGAGCCGATGATGACGTGGGCTCCATGGAAGCCCGTCGCCATGAAGAAGGTGGCGCCGTAGATGTTGCCGCTGAAATGGAAAGCCGCGTGCGAATATTCGTAGGCCTGTACACACGTGAAGGTAAGCCCTAGCAAAATGGTGAGGATCAGACCCCACTTCAGACCCTGCCGATCGTCCTCAAGGAGGGCATGGTGCGCCCAGGTGACGGTGGTGCCGGACGTCAGCAAGATCAGCGTGTTGAGTAGCGGCAAATGCCACGGATCGAATGTTTCGATTCCCTTCGGCGGCCACACGCCACCGGTCGCCGCGATACGGCCGATGTCGTGCACATCGCCGGGAAACAGCGCCGTATTGAAATAGGCCCAGAACCAGGCGACGAAGAACATCACCTCGGATGCGATAAACAGGATCATTCCGTAGCGGTGCGAAATCTGCACCACACGCGTGTGAAAGCCTTCAACCTGAGCTTCGCGGATGACGTCGCGCCACCAGACAACGAAGGTGTAGAGAACGCCGAGCACGCCCAGGCCGAAGACCAGCGGAGCGGCGGCATACATATGATGCATCCAGCTGATGGCGCCGACTGCCATCACGAAGGCGGACACCGAACCGACCGCCGGCCATGGGCTCGGATCGACCAGGTGGTAGTCGTGGTGTTTGGCGTGAGCGTCGGCCATCGTCTTGGTCTCCGTTAGAGTCTATTCGAGTTCTTGTCCGGCGCCTCGGCAACCGGCCGTTCCGGCTCGCGCAGCCGGTAGAATGTGTAGGACAGCGTGATGGTATTGAGATCATCCTGATCGTGATCCTTTACGATCGAAGGATCAACGTAGAAGACCACCGTCATCTCGCGCGTCTCGCCCGGCTTCAGGCGCTGCTCGGTGAAGCAGAAGCAGTTGATCTTGTCGAAATACGCGCCAACGGTTGGCGGCGAAACATTGTAGGAAGCTTGTGCCGCGATTTCACGCGCGGCCTCGTTGACGACCTTGTAGCGCACGGTAGCCACCTCGCCGATGCGCACCTGAATAGCGTTTTGCTCCGGTTGGAATTTCCAGGGCAGCCCCGACGTGACGTTGGAATCGAAACGGATGGTCAGCGTGCGGTCAAGGATGTGATCCGGTGCCTTTTCCGCAACCTGGGTGGTGCCGCCGAAACCGGTTGTCTTGCAGAACCAGTTGTAAAGCGGCACGGCCGCGTAGGCTGCACCGACCATCCCGGCGACAACCGCGCCGCAGCAGGCGGCGACCAGCACGTCGCGGCTCATGGGCCTGCCCATGGACCTGCCCATGGACCTCCCCATGGGCTTCTTGTCGGAGTTGCGAGAACGTGCGGTCATCGGTTCCAGCGGTTCGTTCGTTCAGATTGGTCGGATCAGGACACCGGGGCCCTTCACCAGCGTCATCACGTAAAACAAAATGACCAGCGCGGCGAGTGCGAACGCTATGGCAAGAGACCGCGAACGCCGCGCGCGCTTCTGGGCTTCGGTAAGCACAATGCCGTCGTCGTCGCCTTGGTCATTCATGACGGCCCCGATGTTCACGTTGCCAAACGGATTATCAGCCCGCCCCATCCGCGCTCAACCAACAGCACCGCAAAAAGCAGAAACAGGTACAGAATCGAAAAGGCGAAAAGATTGCGACTGGCACGTTCCGCCGGCCGCCGTTCGCGCAACACTTGCCATCCCAGCCCGAGCATAATGATGCCGGTCGCGACGGCGGTCGCGCCGTAGAGAGCTCCGGTATAACCGAACATCCAGGGCGCAACGCCGAGCGGGACGAGCACGATTGTATAGAACAGAATCTGTCTGCGCGTCGTCGCATCGCCGGAGACGACGGGCAGCATCGGAACGCCCGCGCGCGCATAGTCATCGGCACGATAAAGCGCGAGCGCCCAGAAGTGCGGCGGAGTCCAGAAAAAAATGATCAGGAACAAAAGAATGGGCTCGAACGACAGCGAGCCGGTCACGGCAGCCCAGCCGATCATTGGCGGGAAAGCGCCGGCCGCGCCGCCGATCACGATGTTTTGCGGCGTCAAACGCTTCAGCCAGACCGTGTAAATGACAACATAGAAGAAGATGGTGAACGCAAGCAGTGCGGCGGCGAGCCAGTTCACCAGAAGGCCGAGCGTTGCGATCGCGAAGCCTGCCAGCGTAAGACCAAAGGCGAGCGCCTCGCCCGGCCGAACCCGTCCCATCGGCACCGGCCGGCGAGAGGTTCGTGCCATCACTGCATCGATGTCGGCGTCGTACCACATATTGAGCGCACCAGCCGCGCCGGCGCCGACCGCAATGCAAAGCAGCGCGGTAAATGCTGTCAGCGGATGCAGAGAGCCGGGAGCAACGGCGAGGCCGACCAGAGCGGTGAAAACCACGAGCGACATCACCCGTGGCTTCATGAGCGCGATGTAATCGCCAACCGTCGCCAGACTCGGTTCCGCAAAGCCGCTTGCGGTGAGTGGCCCGCGGAAATCTGCGCCTTCGCTGACGAGCGACATGAGCGACGTCGAGGTCCTATTTGATCCGCGGTAACGTTTCGAACTGGTGGAACGGCGGCGGCGACGACAGCGTCCATTCCAGCGTGGTGGCGCCAGCACCCCATGGATTGTTGCCGGCCACGCGCTTCTTCACGAAGGCCTCGATCAGGCCAAAGAAGAAGATGATCACCCCGAAGCCCGAAATATACGAACCGTAGGACGAGATCATGTTCCAGCCGTGGAACGCATCCGGATAGTCCACGTAGCGGCGCGGCATCCCGGCGAGGCCAAGGAAGTGTTGCGGAAAGAACACCAGATTCACCCCGACGAAGGTGACCCAAAAGTGCAGCTTTCCGATGGTCTCGTTGTACATGTAGCCGCTCATCTTCGGGAACCAATAGTACCAGCCGCCGAAGATGGCGAAGACCGCGCCGAGCGAAAGCACGTAGTGGAAGTGCGCCACAACGTAATAGGTATCCTGCAGGACGCGATCGACTCCGGCGTTGGCCAGCACGACGCCCGTGACTCCGCCCAATGTGAACAGGAAGATAAAGCCGAGCGCCCATAGCATGGGCGTACGAAACTCGATGGATCCGCCCCACATGGTGGCAATCCAGGAGAAGATCTTCACGCCGGTCGGCACCGCGATCACCATGGTGGCCGCGATGAAATAGGCCTGAGCGCCCGTCGACATTCCGACCGTGTACATGTGATGCGCCCAGACCACGAAGCCGATGCCACCGATGGCAACCATGGCATAGGCCATGCCGAGATAGCCGAACACCGGCTTGCGGCTGAACGTAGCGACGATCTGGCTGATCATGCCGAAGCCGGGCAGGATCAGGATGTACACCTCCGGATGTCCAAAGAACCAGAACAGGTGCTGGTACAGAATTGGATCTCCGCCGCCTTCCCCTGAGAAGAAGGTCGTGCCGAAATTGCGGTCGGTCAGTAGCATGGTGATGGCACCCGCAAGGACCGGTAGTGCCAGCAAAAGCAGGAACACCGTCACCAGAATCGACCATACGAACAGCGGCATTTTATGCAGGGTCATACCCGGCGCGCGCATGTTGAAGATGGTCGTGATGAAGTTGATGGCCCCGAGGATCGATGACGCACCGGCAAGATGCAGCGACAAAATACCGAAATCGACCGCTGGGCCGGGATGGCCGCTGGTCGACAGCGGCGCATAAAGAGTCCATCCGGCGCCGATGCCATTGGAGCCCGGCTCGCCTTCGACAAACACGGACGTAATCAATAAGGCGAATGATGCCGGCAGCAGCCAGAACGAAATGTTGTTCATGCGCGGGAACGCCATGTCCGGCGCGCCGATCATCAGCGGAACGAACCAGTTGCCGAACCCTCCGATCATCGCCGGCATCACCATGAAGAAGATCATGATCAGGCCGTGTGCGGTGACAAACACGTTGAATTCGTGCGGCGTCGGGAAAATCTGAATGCCGGGATTCTGCAATTCGAGCCGGATACCGATCGACAACAAGCCACCGATCACACCCGCGACCAGCGCGAACACAAGGTACATCGTGCCGATGTCCTTGTGGTTGGTCGAATACACAAAGCGCCGCCATCCGGTCGGATGGTGCTCGTGGGCCTCGTGTGCAATGTGCGCGTCATGTGCGCTGCGCGCAGTAGGCGTATTGCTAGCCATCGCTATTGTCCTTCGACCTCGTCATTGTCGCCCGCGTATTCGTCAGTCCGCAGCGCCGGCCGCGGCCACCGCGGTCGGACGACTGCCATCGGTTGCGAATTTCTTCTTCGCCTGCTCGACCCAGGCGGTGTAGTCTTTGTCGTTCACCACGCGCACCATGATCGGCATGAAGGCGTGATCCTTGCCGCAGAGTTCGGAACACTGACCGTAGTAGATGCCTTCACGCTCAGCCTTGAACCAGGTCTCGTTGATACGACCCGGAATCGCATCGATCTTGATGCCGAACGCCGGGACCGCGAATGCATGAATGACATCGGCGCCCGTCGTCAGCACGTGCACCACCTTGTTCACCGGAACCACCATCTCGTTGTCGACTGCGAGGAGGCGCGGCTGGCCCGGCTTCAAGTCCTTCTCCTGCACCATGAGCGAGTCGAACTCTAATTTGTTGTCCGGATAGCTGTAACTCCAGAACCATTGCTTGCCGGTTGCTTTCACGGTCACATCGGCTTTGGGCGCGTTGAGCTGAAAGAACAGCAGGCGGAACGACGGCACCGCGATCGTCACCAGGATAAGAACGGGGACGACCGTCCAGATCACCTCGATGAAGGTATTGTGCGTCGTGCGCGAGGGTACCGGATTGCTCCGGGCATTGAACTTCACCACGACGATGACAAGCAGAGTGAGGACGAAAAGCGTAATCGCCGTGATCACCCAAAGGAGGAAATCATGGAACCAGATGATGTCGTCCATCACCGGGGTAGCGCCTTTCTGCATGCCAAGCTGCCACGGTTGCGGCTGGCCGCTTGTCGCGGCCACCGCCGCCCCGACGCCAAGTACCGTCAGGCTCGTAATTATGAATGCGACCAACCGCTTGAGCACCAGCATTGTTCAATGCGCTCCTTCGACGAGAAATCGGCCTTGCTCAGGCCCCTTTGCCGCCCACCACGGGTATGATGTTCGGCGCGGCCCGCTGAGCACGGCATTTGCCACGGGCGTGGCAGCTTGGGCGGTGCGGCGGGACGGGGGGAAATCCCGGCCTCTCAAACCACAATTCCAGCCCTCCCGCAATGCGCCTCATGACCTCGTCCATGCGACAATCGGCGTATCCAAAATGAGCTTCTGGACCGCCTTTACAGGCACCACACCGGCGCTATGAAGCTCCGGCCCGGGGCCCCTTGCTTGACAGGACCAGCCGGGCATGAACCTACGAGAGTGAATAAAATGCCGTCCGGACCGCGATTCGCAATTGCTTCTTGCGCCCGGAGCGGGCGCGGCCGGACGCCAAGGGATGCGACGATGGGAATTTTAGAGGATGGCTGGCAGGCCTTGGCCGGCAGGCTGTGGTTTGCGGTGACATTGCTGGTTGCGCTGCCGGCGCTCGTACCACCCGGGAGCGCGCACGCTCAGGGTGCGGTCAAGTCCGTACACAAGGACTGGCAGATTCGCTGCGACACGCCACCGGGCGCCAAGGCCGAACAATGCGCGCTGATCCAGAGCGTGACGGCAGAAGACCGCGCCAATGTCGGCTTGACCGTGATCGTGCTCAAGACCGCCGACCAGAAAAGTCGGCTGATGCGCGTGGTAGCGCCGCTTGGCGTACTGCTGCCTTCTGGCCTCGGGCTCAAGATCGACCAGGCCGATATTGGGCGGGCCGGGTTCGTGCGCTGCCTGCCGAACGGATGCATAGCCGAAGTCGTCATGGATGATGAACTGCTCAAGAAGCTGCGCACCGGCAAGACGGCGACTTTCATCATCTTTCAGACGCCGGAAGAAGGTATTGGTTTTCCGATGAGCCTTGCCGGTTTCGGTGAGGGTTACGACAAGCTGCCCTGATTTCCCCGTCGGGGCATTCGGAAACCGGGCGGGTGCCCACAATTGAGGTGCCCTGCGCCCCTGCCCAACCTTGAATTGCTTATCTGCACCTGCGCACTATTGGCCTCGCCAATATTGATGGCTGCACAGATCCGCGAACAAGCGGGCAACGAGCAATTCGAGGCTAGGGAGGACACCATGGTTCGACGCGGGTCACTGCGGACTTTTGCCGCGTCGGCGCTGCTCCTGATTTCGTCAGCGGCAACACCGACCTACGCTGCTGATGCTCTTCGTATTGAACTCAGTCTCAGCCTGACCGGGCCGACCGCACCAGCGGGCAAGCAAGTGCTGGCCGGCCTCGAAATCTGGCGCGACGATGTCAACGAGAAAGGCGGCCTGCTCGGCCGCCCGGTGGAGCTCGTTTATTACGATGATCAAGGCAGCCCGGCGAATGCGCCCGGAATATATGAAAACCTGATGGGCATCGACAAAGTCGACCTCTTGATTGGCCCCTACAGCAACAGCGGCAACGGCCTCGATCAATTCAAGGATTGGGCACGCCAAGTCGTGGTTTATCCGCGTGAATACAAGGCAGGAAATCTCATCTACCCGTTCGAAAAAGCTGCACAGTAGTTCCAAAAATAAAGAAAACTTGTCATGAACCTTGGATTTGTCGGCCTCGGCGCCATGGGGCAGTTGATTGTAGCGCGCCTGATGGCGGCGGGTCATCACGTTACAGGCTGGAACAGATCGAAGGCCAAGGCCGAAGCACTGATCAAGTCCGGCATGCGTTGGGCGGATACGCCGCGCGCCGTGGCTGAGCAATCCGAGCTTGTGTTCTCGATCGTGACCGATTCCAAGGCCGTGCGCACGGTCGCCCTGGGTAAGGACGGTATTGTCGCTGGCCTGCGCAAGGGCGGTATTTACATCGATATGAGCACGATTGAGCCGGACGAAAGCCGCGCAGTCGCGGCCGAATTCGTCCAGGCCGGTTCGATCATGCTGGACGGACCGATTTCCGGCTCACCAGTTACGGTCACGCAGGGCAACGCCTCAATAATGATCGGCGGCGACGAGAAGGCTTTTGCGTTCGCCAGACCAGTGCTGCTAGCGATCGGCCCGAAGGTAATACGCATTGGCGATAACGGACTCGCCTGTCAGATGAAAATTGCGATAAATCTTTTGCTGATGGTCGAGGTTATCGCCTTCGGCGAAGCCGTTGCGCTGGCCGAAAAGGGCGGGGTCGCGCGCGATGTTGCGCTTGATGCCGTTCTCAAGAGCGTAGCGGCATCACCGGTGCTTGGTTATCGCGGGCCGTTCATTCTTGAGGGAAAAATGCCCGCGGTGCCGCTTGCCGACGTGACCTTGCAGCAAAAGGACATGATGCTGGCGCTCAATCTCGGCCGCACCATGGGAAGCCCGGTGCCGCTGGCGGCTGCGGCCAACGAAATGATGAACGCTTGCCGCGGGATGGGATTGGACGGCAACGATTTTGTCGTTGCACATCACGTGTACCGCCGCTTGGGAGGACAAGCATGACGTCGCAAGGCGAGAGAATCGGAGCTGCACTCGCGAAAGCCGTCAAAGGCGCGGCGGCGAAATTGAAGGATGGAGACGCGGCACCAGTCATGTTCCGCACCAATCTCCGTGACGTGCCGAAGGTCGAGGGCCTGAAACGAGACGATGGCTGGGTCGACATGCAAGTCCAGTTCCTGATCGACAAGAAATCTGCGGGAGCGGACCACGTGGTCGGTTGGACTGTGCTAAAACCAGGCGCGCGTCATGAAAATCATCGCCATCATAACTGCGATGAATTTTTCATCGTGCTCAAAGGTCATGGGATGATCTACACCGACCACGGAGACAAACCGTCAGTCGAAGGCGACGTTGTGTATTCGCCGCGCGGCTGTTGGCACGGCTTCAACAATACTTCGAATGAAGACGTCGTTCTTGTCTGGGGCTGGATGGGTGCGGGCTCCATCGAAGCGTCGGGGTACGAGGTCCATCCCGAGAGTCACAAGTGAATCCCTGGGACGCTCCCCACATCAAGAAAGGCATGGTCGCGCAGCTCGCAAAACGGCGCGAGCGTATTGCCGCGGGTGAAAAGCCAATTGGCTGGAAAGTCGGGCTAGGTGCGCCTGCGACTATGCTGAAAATGGGACTTTCAGCGCCGATTGTCGGCTTCCTGATGCAGCGCGCCCAGCTGCCGTCGGGCGGCACGGCGTCGCTCAAAGGCTACAACAGGCCGGTGGCCGAACCGGAAATCTGCGTGCGCATGGCGCGCGACCTGCAGCCCGGCGCTTCAGCCGATCAGGCTGCGGCTGCGGTCAAAGAGATACTTCCTGCGATTGAACTGGCAGATCTCGATCCGGTGCCGTCCCCTGACAACCTCGATGCCGTTCTGGCGGGGGACATTTTCCAGCGTCACGTCATTCTGTGCAGCAATACCCGCCCAGGCATTGGCACATCCGGATTGACTTCGCGCGTTTTCCGGCGTGGCGCCGAAGCAAGCGTCACTCGTGATCCGGAAGCTCTCACCGGCAAGCTGCCCGACATCGTCGCGCATGTCGCGAGCACGCTCGCGGCCTTTGGCGAAAAGCTTGCAGCGGGCGACGTCATCATTACGGGTTCGATCACACCGCCGCTTATGATCGAAGCGGACGAAACCGAACTGACCCACCTGCTGGAGCCGATCGGCCAGGTTTCGGTGCGATTCAACCGCAATTAACGCCGCATTGTGGTACTCCCAGAATCGCCACGGTCGCCTTATCTACCTAGGCTTAGAGCACTCTTCCGGAGCAACGTATGGACCCCGCCATCTCCTCACTCATCGACCGTGCCGGCCTCGACCGCGGCAAGGTGCGTCAGATTATGGGGCGCGGCCTCGAGGGCGCCGACGACGGCGAGTTGTTCCTTGAATACCGCCAGGCCGAAGCCCTGACTTTCGATAACGGCCGGCTCAAGCAGGCAAGCTACGATACGGTCCAGGGGTTCGGCTTGCGAGCGGTGAAGGACGAAGCCGTCGGTTATGCCCACGCCTCGGACATGTCTGAGGCAGCGATCGCCCGCGCGGCTGAGGCGGTGCGCGCCGTCAAGGGCGGCCATAGCGGAACGTATGCGGAAGCGCCAGCCAGGACCAACCGCAAGCTGTATAGCGACGAAAACCCGCTCGGCTCGCCCGCATTCGATGCCAAGGTCAAGTTGCTTGAATCGATCGATGCCTACGCACGTGAGAAGGATCCGCGCGTGCGACAGGTAACCGCCAGCGTCGCTGCCAACTGGCAGGTGGTCGAGATCTTGCGTGCCGATGGCGGGACTTATCGCGACATTCGCCCGATGGTTCGCTTCAACGTTTCTGTGGTCGCTGGGGACGGCGATCGGCAGGAATCGGGCAGCTACGGGTTTGGCGGGCGCGAAAGTTTTCAGCGGTTGATCGACCCAGCGGCATGGCAAGGCGCGGTCGACGAAGCGATACGGCAAGCGCTGGTCAATCTTCAGGCGGTCCCTGCTCCAGCCGGTGAAATGGATGTTGTGCTCGGCTCGGGCTGGCCCGGCGTGATGTTGCATGAAGCGGTCGGGCACGGTCTTGAAGGCGACTTTAATCGCAAAAAGACCTCGGCTTTCGCCGGGCTCATGGGTCAGCAGGTCGCGGCCAAGGGTGTCACCGTTGTCGATGATGGCACCATCCAGGCGCGCCGCGGTTCTTTGTCAATCGACGACGAAGGCACGCCCACGAACCGCACGGTATTGATCGAGGACGGCATTCTGGTCGGCTATATGCAGGACCGGCAAAATGCACGACTGATGGACATGACGCCCACCGGCAATGGCAGGCGTGAATCGCACGCACACGTGCCGATGCCGCGCATGACGAATACTTACATGCTCGCCGGCAACCACGACCCCAAGGAAATCATCGCTTCGGTCAAGAACGGCCTCTATGCGGTGAACTTCGGCGGCGGCCAGGTTGACATCACGTCGGGCAAGTACGTGTTCCAGTGCACCGAGGCCTATAGGATCGAAAACGGCAAGGTCGGAGCGCCGGTCAAAGGCGCAATGCTCATCGGCAACGGCCCCACCGATCTTCATCGCATCTCAATGGTTGGCAACGATTTCGCACTCGATCCCGGCGTCGGCACCTGCGGCAAGAACGGCCAGGGCGTGCCAGTCGGCGTTGGTCAACCAAGCCTGCGCATGGACAAAATCACGGTGGGCGGCACCGCGTAATTTGATGGAGTCAGAACGAATGCCGAAAAGCATCGGTTCCTGGATCAAGAATATTGCCGATATCGCCGTGGTCGTGCTGATCGTACTGGCAGCCAAGACAGCGATCGCCGAACCGTTCTATGTGCCGTCCGGCTCAATGGAGCCGACACTCCTGATTGGCGACGAATTGCTGGCGACAAAATATCCTTACGGCTACAGCGCCGCCTCTCTGCCTTCTTTCCTGGTGTTTCCGAATACGCCACGCGTTCTCTCCGCGTTGCCGAAGCGAGGTGACGTCGTGGTGTTCCGCTGGCCGGGTGACCGGTCGCAGGTTTGGGTGAAGCGTGTGATTGGCCTGCCCGGGGACCACATTGGTCTGCGCAACGGACAAGTCTGGATCAATGGCGTGCAAGTCGGCATCCGTCCGGCCGGCAGCGGCGAAGCGGAAGTTGAAGATGGCCGCGCAGTGTCGGCCGCGCGTTACATAGAGACGCTGCCGGGCGGCTACGAACATCCAATCTACAAGATGATCGCCCGCGCCGAATACGACGACATGCCCGACATGGCGGTGCCGCCTGACCATCTGTTCGTCATGGGAGACAATCGCGACAACTCGGCCGACAGCCGCGTGCCTGTACGTGCGGGCGGCGTCGGACTGCTGCCGGTCGAAAATCTGGTCGGACGCGTGGACGCCGTGGTCGGCTCATGGGATCTCGCCATGAAGGACCGACCGATAAAGGATTGGCCGTCCGGTTTGCGGCTATCGCGGTTTTTCACCGCGGTGCGCTGACCGCTACCGTACCACGCCTGAAATGCAGCACGGCTTGGAACGTGGCCGCGTGATATTGTCCTTGAGATAGCAGCGAGCAGCAGGCCCGATGTAGCCGGGCCGCACATAGGTCCAGGCGCGGCACTTGTTGTCGGCTTCACATGCCACCTTGCAAGCGGCGCCATCTGATTCGGCCGGGACGTCCAAATTGCGGTAGTCGCCCCCAAACCGGTCAATGGAAAATTCGATCGGCCCTTTGCGCGGCTCAACCACAGCGGCCCCGCGGACGCCCGAAACGCAGCATTTGTCCTCCGTTCGCGAAGGCACGCGATTCTTCAACCAGCAGACCGAATTTGAGTTTTCGGTACGTGGATAAGAGAAGGACCAGGCATGGCAGCGCCCATCCCGCTCGCAGCGAGCGGCGCAGACCGAGGGATCGCCGCTGCGGATCTCGAACCTCAGATAGTCACCGCCGCGTCGATCGAACCCGCTTTGCGCATGCGCCAGGCCAACAAAGGCCAACCCCGCCATTGCGAGCGCGGTCCCCAGCCTGAACGGAATTTGCATGCGCGCCCGATCGAATTCGAGAGTCGGTTAGCTTGCCCCGCACGTATGTTAACGCACTCGCCTGCGGTTGTGCAGGTACGGACCGGCAATGGCTGCCGCACAAAATTTTGTTGGAATAATTAAGCGCCCGCCGGAGGGGCCGGCGGGCGCGGATCCGGCCGCGAGAGGGGATGATCGCGGGTGTCGGATCGAGCGGCCGATGAGAGGGGTCGGCCGTTTGCTTTGTTCGTCACGAAGCCTTACCGCCCGGACTGACCAGACAGAGACCGGCGGCTGCCGATATCGAATTCGGCGCGGCGCACCACGTGGTTGAGCCGGCGTTCAAGTGCGCGTTCGCGCAGGAGCGCAGTCGGATCGTCCCAGAAGGGCTCAGAAAAGGCGTCACGTACGTCGGCACGGGTAATGCCGATATCCGCGAGCATGCGACGGTCGAGACCGACCAGTACGTTGGCCTCGCGGCGGTGCCGGCGCGCCTCCAGCAATTCCTTCAACCAGCGGGTCACAAAGGCCAGCACGGATGCGAATACCCGCACCAGCGCGCCACCGGCGATAGGCAAAACGGGGTATTTGGCGCTCATATCAGTCTCCATTTCAGTTCGCGGGTTACAGCGCCAAAATCGCGTCCGGCGCCGCCCAGAACCACCCGAAATCCCCACCCGATTTCTCTCACTCCTCTGGAAGTGGGATTATATTGCACTGCGGGGATTGATTAGTGAAACGAATGTTTTTAATCTAACCAATCAGGAATAGTGATATAGGCCTTCTGGCTTCAAAACCCGGCCTTTCAGGATCACCGCCCAGGACCACAGCCATGACCGCAATGCTCGATATCGACCAATTGCGCACCTTCATCGCCATTTCCGAAACCGGCAGCTTCACCAAGGCCGCCGAAGTCGTGAACAAGACCCAGTCGGCCGTCTCGATGCAGATGAAGCGGCTGGAAGAGCGCATCGAGCGCCCGATCTTTTCCCGCGATGGGCGCGCCTCGAAGCTGACCGAGGACGGCCAGCGCCTGCTGGATTACGCGCGCCGCATCGTCAAGCTCAACGTCGAAACATTGGCTGCATTTTCGGACGGCGAATTGTCCGGCCGCGTACGCCTGGGCGTTCCCGACGATTACGCCGACCGTTATCTGCCAGAGATCATGGCCCGCTTTTCGCACAGCTATCCGGCCGTCGAATTGAGCGTCATCTGCGAGCCATCGGTCGACCTTCTGGAACGAATCGACGCCAATGAGATCGACCTCGCCATCATCACCAATTGCGAAAGCAAGCGCGCCTCGGAAACGTTCCGACGTGAGCGCCTGTTGTGGGTGACGTCAAACCGGCATTCCACTCACCTGGAGGAGCGCATGCCGCTGGCACTCGGACGCCCGACCTGCGTGTGGCGTCGCACGGCGATCGAACGGCTCGAGGCGATCGGGCGCCCGTTCCGTCTGCTGTACACCAGTTCAAACGCCGGCGCCGTCGCTGCTGCCGTGCTCGCTGGCCTCGCGGTGTCGGTGCTGCCGGAGTCGGGTCTGCGGCCCGGCATGCGCGTGCTTTCCTCGTCCGATGGCTTCCCTGATCTGCCGAGCTGCCGCGTCGGGCTGGTGCGCAATGCGCACGAAAGCTCGGCGCTGGCTGACGCGCTGGCGGAGCACATCATTTCTTCGCTCGACAACTTGTCGGAAGCGGCACAGGCGGCGGAATAGCGCCGACATCCGCTCGGAGTCGTGCGCGGGCATGGCCCGCGCATCCATGATGCACCGCCGCGCGTGAAGCAGCACTGGTTCGTTTGGTGCATTTCACTATGGATTGCCGCGTTAAGCCCGGCAATGACGAGCTGACAGTTCAGTAAGCATACTCTTCGAAAATCGGATCCACCGAGCCATTCCACTCGCCGTGGAATTTCTCGAGCAATTCTTCGGCCGGCGTGATGCCGCGTGCGATCGATTCCTCCAGTGGACGCAGGTAACGCGTTTCGTCGCGGCCATTGCGATCGAGCCGCTTGCGGCGCGCCAGTCCGCGCGAACATAACCGCAGAGTCTCCTGTGCCAGCGTGAACACGTTGCGCTTGCCAATTTCGGCCTTGAAGCCGAGCCGCGGAACATCATCGCGCAGCTTTTGCCGCTCGTCCGCCGTCCAACCCTTCACCAGGTCCCAGCAGGAATTGAGTACATCATCGTCATAAAGCAGGCCCACCCAATAGGCTGTGAGCGATGGCAGCCGCCGCCACGGCCCGCCATCGGCGCCGCGCATTTCCAGATACCGTTTGAGCCTCACCTCGGGGAAAATCGTACTGAGATGATTGGCCCAGTCCGAAATGGTGGGACGCTCGCCGGGCAATTCCGCAAGTTTTCCGTCAAAGAAATCGCGAAATGACTTGCCGGAAACGTCGATGTATCTGTCGCCACGCTTGACGAAATACATCGGCACATTGAGCGCATAGTCGGTCCAGCGTTCGAAACCCATGCCGTCCTCGAACGCCCAGGGCAGCATGCCCGCGCGTTGATTGTCAGTGTCGCGCCAGATTTCCGAGCGGAACGAGAGAAAGCCGTTCGGCTGACCTTCGGTAAACGGCGAATTGGCGAATAGCGCGGTCGCGACCGGCTGCAATGCGAGCGATACGCGCAGTTTCTTGACCATGTCGGCTTCGCTGGCGAAGTCCAGGTTCGCCTGCACGGTGCACGTTCGATACATCATGTCGAGGCCAAGCGTGCCGACCTTCGGCATGTAGGCGGTCATGATCTGGTAGCGGCCCTTCGGCATCTTTGGCATGTCGGCGCGGGTCCAATTCGGCGTCATGCCGATGCCGAGAAAGCCGATGCCCAGTGGCTTTGCGACTTCGCGCACTTGCGCCAGATGCGCCATCAACTCGGCTGCCGTCTGATGTACATTGTCGAAAGGCGCGCCGGAGAGTTCGAACTGCCCGCCCGGTTCCAGCGAAATCGCACCGCCGCCGGTGACGTCGAACATGCCGATGATGTTGTCGCCTTCCATGATCGGCTCCCAGCCGAGCAGATTGTGCATGCCTTCGAGCAGGGAGCGGATGCTGCGCTTGCCGGAATAGGCAACGGGACGATGATCGGCGACCGTAAAGGCGAACTTCTCGTGCTCGGTGCCGACCCGGAATTCCGCCTTCGGCTTGCAACCCGATTCCAGCCAAGCGACGAGTTCGTCGCGCGTCCGGATGGGGGTCATGTCGATCTGGTCGCGCGCCATGCAGAATTCCGAACCGTATTGCGTGTGAGCATGATCTTTTCCGAAAACCGGTTTCCATCCCCGATCATGTCGAGGACATGCTCTTCGGGACCATGCGCGGAAGGGCCGCGACGTTAAACATGCTGCACCGCAAAGGGCAATGAGGGAGACGCAACTCTGCTTTGTTGTGCGGGGCTTGGCATCAACCCGACCTGCGCTCCATCCACAACTCCAATGTCGAGGCGCGCCTTCTCCTGCCCGCCAGAATGCATCACGACGGCGTTCGGCCAGCCTTCGAGGCGATAGGAATATAATCGATCGGATGTTCTTTTTTTGTTCTTTGCCGGATGAGGCACTTGCTCTATTGGTGTCCGGGCAATGACCCAATTCACGCCCCACCAGCAAGACGCCCTCAAATCAGTCTCCGAATGGCTCAAGGCCGGGCCTGTCATGAACGGAACGCCGCAGGTCTTCCGCCTGTTCGGCTATGCCGGCACCGGCAAGACGACGCTCGCCACACACATCGCCGACGCGGCCGATGGCGAGGTGAAATTCGCGGCTTTTACCGGCAAGGCTGCGTCCGTCATGCGCGGCAAAGGCTGCCGCGGTGCCTCCACTATCCACAGCCTGATCTACCGCGCGCGCGAGAGCGGTGAAGAACTTCCGAGCTTCGATCTGTGGGACGAAGCACCCGCCTCGAAGGCCGAGCTAATCATCATCGACGAATGCTCAATGGTCGATGCAGAGCTTGGCCGCGACCTCCTGTCGTTCGGCGTGCCGGTATTGGTGCTCGGCGATCCCGCGCAATTGCCGCCGATCCAGGGCGGTGGATTTTTCACCGAAGCCGAGCCGGATGCCATGCTCACCGAGGTACACCGACAGGCCCAGGACGACCCGATCGTGCGGCTGTCGATGGATATCCGTGCGGGCGAATATCTCGAGCCCGGCCGCTACGGCGAGACCGAAGTCCTGCGGAAAACCGATCTCGACCCCAATCGCGTGCTCGAGGCCGACCAGGTCCTGGTCGGACGCAATGCGACACGCCGTTCCTACAATGCGCGCATGCGTGAGCGGCGCGGCTTCGAGGACGAAATGCCGTCGGCCGGCGACAAGCTCGTCTGCTTGCGCAACAACCGCAAGAAGGGGCTGTTCAACGGCGGCCTATGGACGGTGAAGGAGCGCGGCGCACGCAAGGGCGGCACCAAGACCGGCATCATGACGATGCGGCTTTTGCCCGACGATGAAACAGCAACGCGCGGCGTGAAGGTGTCAGTGCGGCCGGAATGTTTTTCCGGCGGGATCGAACAGGTCGATTGGCAGCGGCGAAAACCCTACGACGAGTTCGACTACGGCTATGTGCTCACCGTACACAAGGCGCAGGGCTCGCAGTGGAACGATGTGGTTCTGTTCGACGAGTCGTTTGCGTTTCCCGACAGCCGCGAGCGCTGGCTCTATACGGGTGTAACGCGCGCGGCGAAGAAACTGACAGTAGTTATGTAGGCGCCAAAAACTCCGCTCATCCCTGCGTAAGCGGGAAGCCAGCGCTGGACCCCGCTTTCGCGGGGATGCACGGGGAGAGATCAGGCGGCTTCTTTCTTCTTCGCCGGGGCGAAGCGCTGATAGAAGCCCTCGCCTTTCGCGGCCAGATCAATCAGCAGCTTGTTGGGCGCAAAGCGTGCGCCGTATTTCTTTTCCAGCTTGCGGCAGAGCTCGACGAAGCGCTTGGTGCCCATCATGTCGATCCACGACAATGTGCCGCCGGAGAATGGTGCAAAACCGAAGCCGAGGATCGAGCCGACATCGGCCTCGCGCACGTCGGTGAGCACCTTTTCCTCGAAACAGCGCGCGGTCTCCAGGGCCTGGATACCGAGCAGGCGCAGCTTCAATTCGCCGATATCGATGTTGTCCGGATTGAGAAGCTTCTTCGGCTGGAGTTCGATGAGCTCGGGCCACAGTCGCTTCGGCCCGTTCGCGGGATAGTCGTAGAACCCCTTTCCGTTCTTGCGGCCGAAACGGCCGCGCTTTTCGACCATTTCCTGCAGCAGTTTCTTCTGCCGTGGATCGATCGCCTTGGCCCCGAGATCGGCTTCGGTGGCCTTGAGGATTTTCCAGGCAAGATCGACCGCGACCTCATCGTTGAGTGACAGCGGCCCGACCGGCATGCCTGCCATGCGGCCGACATTCTCGATCATCGCAGCCGGCACGCCTTCGGTCAGCATCAGATGGCCTTCGCGAATGTAGGTACCGACCACGCGCGAGGTGTAGAAGCCACGCGAGTCATTGACCACGATCGGCGTCTTGCGGATAGCACGAACATAGTCGAGCGCAGCAGCAAGCGCCTTGTTGCCCGTCTGCTTGCCGAGAATGATCTCGACCAGCATCATGCGGTCGACAGGCGAGAAGAAGTGGATGCCGATGAATCGCGCCGGCTCCTTGAACTCGGAGGCAAGTGAGGTGATCGGCAAGGTCGAGGTATTAGACGCAAGAATCGCCGCGTCGCCGATGACCGCCTGGATTTTTGCAATGACGTCGGACTTGACCTTGCGATCTTCGAATACGGCCTCGATCACCAGGTCGCAGTCCTTCAACGCGCTGTAATCGGCGCTGGGTGAAATGCGTGCCAGCAATTCATCGCGCTCAGCGCCGTTCATGCGGCCCTTCATGACACGATCGCTAAGGGCCTTGTGCAGGGCGGTCTTGCCCTTGTCGGCGGTTTCCTGATCGCGATCAATCAGCACCACCTGCAAGCCCACCGCAGCGGTGACCTGCGCAATGCCGGCACCCATGAAGCCCGCACCAACAACGCCGATTTTCTTCAGGCTGGTCGGCGGCTCGTTCGGCGGACGACGCGCACCCTTGTTGAGATCCTGCATCGACACAAACAGCGAGCGGATCATAGCGGCTGCTTCCGGCGAGCGCAGGATTTTGGCAAACCAGCGCGATTCAACGCGCAGCGCGGTGTCCATCGGCAGCTGCAAACCTTCGTAGACGACCTGCAGGATGGCGCGCGCGGCCGGGTAGTTGTCGTAGGTCTCGCGACGATAAATCGCGTTGGCGGCCGGGAATGTCATCATGCCCGCCTTCGAATAGACGGGCCCGCCCGGAAGACGGAATCCCTCGGTGTCCCACGGAGCCTTGGCCTTGCCGCCGGCCTTGATCCAGTCCTTGGCCGCCCTGATCAGATCGACCTGCGGCACCACCGCATCGATCAGCTTCATCGCCTTGGCCCGGTCGACCTTGAGCTGATCGCCCTTGAGCAGGAATTGCAGCGCATCCGCCGGCGCCAGCATGCGCGCCACGCGCTGGGTCCCACCCGCGCCGGGAAAGAGACCTATCTTGATCTCGGGCAGACCAAGCCGCGTTTTCGGGTTGTCGGCGGCGACGCGATAGTGACAGGCGAGCGCAAGCTCGAAACCGCCACCCACGGCAGTGCCATTGAGGGCACAGACCCATGGCTTGCCGGAGGTTTCGAGGCGCCGGTAGAGCTGCGACAGCTTGCGGCTCTCCTCGAAAACGAAAGCGGCCGCCGCTTCCTCGCCCTTCGTGCGGACGAGATTGGCAAACACGGCGCTCATACCCTCGAGCATCGTGAGATCGGCACCGCCACAGAATGCGTCCTTACCGGAAGTCACGATGGCGGCCTTGACGGCAGCCTCCGTGGCAACTTTATCCACCAGCGTGCCCAATTCCTCGATGACGCCCGTATTGATGACGTTCATCGAGCGCTCGGCCATATCCCACGTAATCAGCGCAATGCCGTCGGCATCAACATCAAGTTTGAAATTGGCCATCGCTGTCTCCCCTAAAACGGCTCACCGTTTTTCCTCGTGTAGCGCGCACCCTTTTCGCCACGCTCGACCATCATGTCGATATCGGAATAGTGGGCGCGCTCGGCCGCAGCGCGAGTGCCGACTTCGATGAAGACGGCGTCGTGCGCCGAGCGGTTGATCAGGCAGTGGCCATTCGGAACGCCAGCCTTCCAGGCTGCCGCGTCACCGGGCTTGAGTACGGTTTCGCCGTCGTCCTCGCACAGCACCACCTCGCCTTCGAGCACGAAAACGAGCTCGTCTTCCTTTTCGTGCCAGTGACGCTGCGAGGACGCCGCGCCTGGCTTGAGCGTACAGATGTTGACGCCAAAATGATCGAGGCCAGCGGCGCGGCCGAGCCGCTTGCGCGAGCGGCCCTCGACGGCCTTGTTGAACGGCGGCGGGTAGCCGGTGGAGACGTCGATCTGGATTTTGTCGATATCGATCTTCGGCATTCTAACCCTCTATTGCACCATCCTTCGAGGCTCGATTCGTTCGCACCTCAGGATGACGGTCATTTTTCACACACGCTCGATGATGGTGGCCGTGCCCATGCCGACACCGATACAAAGCGTCACAAGCGCGGTCTCCTTGTTGCGTCGCTCGAGCTCGTCGAGCACGGTGCCGAGGATCATGGCGCCGGTGGCGCCGAGCGGGTGACCCATGGCGATGGCGCCGCCATTCACGTTGATCTTGTCGTGAGAAATGTTGAGCGCCTGCATGTAGCGCAGAACCACCGACGCAAAAGCCTCGTTGAGCTCCCACAGGTCGATGTCTTTCTTGCTCATCTTGGCTTTCTTCAGGACCTTTTCGGTCACCGGAATTGGACCGGTCAGCATGATGGCCGGTTCGGAGCCAATATTTGCAAACTGGCGAATACGCGCGCGCGGTTTTAGTCCCGCCGCCTTGCCGGCGGCCTTGCTGCCGATGAGCACCGCTGCGGCGCCGTCGACGATGCCTGAGGAATTGCCGGGCGTGTGCACATGATTGACCGCCTCGACTTCCGGATAGCGCTGCACGGCGACCGAGTCGAAGCCAGCCATCTCACCCATCTGCACAAAAGACGGCTGCAAGGCAGCAAGCGTCTGCATGGTCGTGCTCGGCCGCATGTGCTCGTCCTTCGCGAGAATCGTCAGTCCATTGACGTCCTTCACCGGAACAACTGACTTCCTGAAACGGCCTTCCTCCCATGACTTCGCAGCCCGCTTCTGGCTTTCGACTGCATAGGCATCGACGTCATCACGCGTGAAGCCGTACTTCGTCGCGATCAAATCAGCGGAAATACCCTGTGGCAGGAAATAGGTCGCAACCGCGATCGACGGGTCGACCGGCCACGCACCGCCTGAGGCGCCAATACCGATGCGGCTCATCGATTCGGCCCCGCCCCCGATCGTCATTTCGTGTTGTCCGGACATGATCTCCGCCGCGGCGAAGTTCACCGCATCGAGGCCGGACGCACAGAACCGATTGATCTGCACGCCTGGCACGCCGTCACCAAACCCTGCGACGAGCGCCGCCGCGCGCGCGATGTCGCCACCGGCTTCACCGACCGGATCGACGCAACCGAGCACCACGTCGTCGACCAGCGCGGGATCGAGCTTGTTGCGCTCCTTTATGGCGGCGAGCGCCTGACCGGCGAGATTGAGGGCGGTCACCTCATGCAGCGATCCGTCGACCTTGCCGCGCCCGCGAGGGGTACGGATGGCATCGTAGATGAATGCGTCGGGCATTTCTCTTCTCCTTCCCTCTCCCGTGCGGAGAGGGTGGTGCGAGCGAAGCGAGCAACGAACCAGGTGAGGGGCTCTCGCCAAGCTCGGGCTTTCCCCCGGGAGAGGGAAGAAAAACTACAAACTCCTGGCAATCAGCAGTTTCATGATCTCGTTGGTGCCCGCATAAATGCGCAAAACGCGCGCATCGCGATACATCCGCGAGATCGGATATTCGTCCATATAGCCATACCCCCCGAACAATTGCAGGCAGCGGTCGATCACTTTGCCTTGCGTGTCGGTAAGTCGGTATTTCGCCATCGAAGCAGTGACCGTGTCGAGCTCGCCTTTGACATGCCGCTCAATACAATGATCGAGGAAAACCTTGGCGATCGTCGTCTCGGTCTTGCATTCGGCGAGCTCGAATTGCGTGTTCTGAAACTCGATAATTGCCTGGCCGAAGGCTTTGCGTTGCTTGACATAGTCGATCGTGAGGGCAAGCGCCCGCTCCATCATCGCCACCGCATGCACGGCCACGATCAACCGCTCCTGCGGCAGTTCCTTCATCAGCTGGTAGAAACCCTGCCCCTCCTCGGTCCCGAGCAAGCTCGATGCCGGCAACTGCACGTCCTCGAAAAACAATTCCGAGGTGTCGGCCGAATCCATGCCGAGCTTTTTCAGCTTGCGGCCGCGGCGGAAGCCTTGCGCATCGTCAGCCTCGACGGCAAACAGAGAGGTCCCCTTGGCGCCGGCTTTCGGGTCAGTCTTGGCAACGACG
>DASXLC010000056.1:0-3729 GCA_036496445.1 Pseudolabrys sp.
GCCATCTTCCCCATCCCCCATCGCATCATGGGTGAATATAAAGACGGTGGGCAGCTCCATCAGAGCTGAGAGCCGAATGGCGGGGCGCGCATAATCACTGAAGATGAAGAACGTGGCGCCGAACGCGCGAAGCTTCGACAATGCGAGCCCGTTGACCGCGGCTGCCATTGCATGCTCGCGAATGCCGAAATGCAGGTTTCTGCCGGCTCGACTATCAGGCTCGAAGTCGCCGGCACCCGGAAAGGTGAGCAGCGTCTTGTTGGAGGGACCGAGGTCCGCTGATCCTCCCAGCAGCCAGGGAATATTCTGGGCAAGTATATTGAGGACCTTACCCGAGGCATCGCGACCCCCGATGCCTTTTGGATCGGCGGGAAAAACCGGTAGCCCCTTGTCCCATCCCTGCGGCAGCTCCCGGCGCTGCATGAGATCAATTTCGGTCGCGAGTTCAGGATATTTCGCGCGATAAGCTGTAAACAGCTCAGTCCATCGGCGGCGGGCCTCCCGCCCGCGCACGCCAATTCCGGCTGCGAAGTGCTCGCGCACGGCGTCGGGAACCAGAAACTTCGCGTCCTCGGGCCATCCGTAGAAACGCTTTGCCAGGCGAATTTCCTCCTCGCCTAGCGGCTCGCCGTGCGCTGCGGAGGTGTCGTGCTTATGCGGGGCGCCGTAGCCGATGTGACTATCAAGAATAATGAAAGTTGGGCGATGCTTGGTCTCGCGAAAAATAGCCAGTGCCTGTTCGATCCGGTCGATATCATTGGCGTCGCCCACGCGTAATACGTTCCAGCCATAGCCCAAAAACCTGGCCGCGACGTCCTCAGTAAAGGTGATGCGCGTATTGCCTTCGATCGTTATGTGATTGTTGTCGTAGATCCAGCAAAGGTTGTCCAAGGCGAGATGGCCCGCCAGCGACGCCGCTTCGGCTCCAACGCCCTCCATCATGCAGCCGTCGCCGCAAACCGCGTAGATGTCGTAGTCGAAGATCTTGAAGTCGGGGCGATTGTACCGGTCAGCGAGCCACACCTCGGCAATGGCCATGCCGACGCTGTTGGCGATACCTTGTCCAAGGGGTCCAGTCGTGGCCTCGACACCCGAAACCAAGTGGTACTCGGGATGACCTGGAGCCTTGCTGCCTAGTTGGCGAAAGTGACGAATATCGTCGAGCGAAACCGCGGGCTGCCCAAGTCGTTCGTATTCGGCATTCACCGCTCGGGTGCCAGTGAGGTGAAGCACCGACCACAGCAGCATCGACGCATGACCGTTTGAAAGCACGAACCGATCTCGGTTCGGCCAAATAGGATCTTGCGGGTCGAAGCGCATCACCCGGTTCCAAAGCGTATAGATCAGCGGCGCTAGCGCCATCGGCGTGCCGGGATGCCCAGACTTCGCCTGTTGGACTGCGTCCATCGACAGCGTGCGAATGCAATTGATCGATAGTTGATCAAATTGCGCGCTGGTCGTGGGTCGAGGCGAATCCAGTACGGGGCTGGCAACAGCACTCATGTTTGCCTCCAATTGATCCGAGGCCGACGCGATCAGCCTGCGGACTTCTCGACATGACCCCCGAATTCATAGCGCATGGCGGAGAGGAGCTTGTCGGCGAATGTCGCCTCGCCGCGCGAGCTGAAACGTTCGTAGAGCGCGGCCGAAAGGACCGGAGCCGGCACGGCCTCGTCGATTGCAGCCTTGATCGTCCAGCGTCCTTCCCCAGAGTCGGAGATCCGGCCCGCAAAGTTATCGAGCGCGGGATCCTGGGTCAGCACAGTAGCGGTGAGGTCCAGCAGCCACGACGCGATGACACTGCCGCGTCGCCACACTTCCGCGATATCGCGCAGATTGAGATCATAGCGATAGAGGTCTGGATCGCGCAGCGGCGTCGTTTCGGCGTCGGTCGCGTGCTGTTGCTCGCCGGCATTCGCATGGCGCAGGATGTTCATCCCTTCCGCGTAGGCCGCCATGATCCCGTACTCTATGCCGTTATGGACCATCTTGACGAAGTGCCCGGCCCCGTTCGCACCGCAGTGCAGGTAGCCGAGCTCGGGGGTGCCGCCGATTTTCTCCCATCCAGGGGTGCGCGGGATATCTCCCGTACCGGGCGCCAGCGTCTTGAAGATCGGATCGAGATGCCGCACTGCCGTCAGCGGTCCGCCGATCATCATGCAATAACCGCGCTCCAGCCCCCAGACACCGCCGCTTGTTCCGACATCGACGTAATGGATCCCTTGCGAAGCGAGCTGCCGCGCCCGGCGGATATCGTCGACGTAGTACGAGTTGCCGCCGTCGATGAGAATGTCGCCGCTCTCGAGGTGAGGCGCGAGATCGGCGATCGTCTTGTCGACGACCCCCGCCGGGACCATCAGCCAGACAGCCCGCGGCTTCTCGAGCTTGCGCAGGACGTCCGCAATCGAGGACGCCCCGACCGCCTTGTCACGCGCCAAATCGGCAACCGCCTTCGGCGATACGTCGAAAGCCACGCATTGATGGCCGCCCTTGATAAGTCGCCGAACCATATTGGCGCCCATGCGGCCGAGGCCGATCATTCCTAGCTGCATGTGTCAGGCCTCCTTTGAAGAGTAATGTCCCTAGCGGGTGCGATCTGACAGTGAGAGCCGCGATGATCGAAGGGTAAAATATAGAGCGCGCGATCATATCCTCGCGACATCAGCCAGATCCCTTGAGTTTGCGATAGCGTCGGATCAGTGCGTTGGTCGAACTGTCGTGCTCGAGCGGTGGCTCAATCGGACCCTCGAGTTGGGGAATAATCCGATGGGCGAGTGCCTTGCCCAATTCCACGCCCCACTGATCGAATGAATCGATCTGCCAAATAGTGCCCTGAGTGAACACGCTGTGTTCGTACAGCGCCACCAATTTGCCAAGTGCCGCCGGCGTCAAAGCTTCCAGCAGCAAGATGTTCGACGGACGATTCCCTTCAAATAGACGATGCGGCACAAGCCAATCAGACGTGCCTTCCGCTTTGACCTCCGCGGCGGTCTTACCGAAGGCCAATGCCTCGGTCTGCGCGAACACATTGGCAAGCAGCATGTCATGATGCCTGCCCAGTGGGTTTAGGGGCCGCGCGAATGCGATGAAATCGCAGGGAATAAGCCGCGTGCCTTGATGGATCAGCTGATAAAAGGAATGCTGCCCATTGGTACCGGGTTCCCCCCAGTAGATCGGACCCGTCTGACAGTCGACAGGCGAGCCGGCAAGCGTCACATGCTTGCCGTTGCTCTCCATGGTGAGCTGCTGGAGATAGGCCGGAAAACGCTTCAGATACTGCTCATACGGAAGTACGGCGACGGTCTGCGCGCCGAAGAAATCGTTGTACCAGACGGCCAGGAGACCCATGAGCACCGGCAGGTTGCGCGCAAACGGCGCTGTGCGGAAATGCTCGTCCATTGCATGGAATCCTTCCAGCATGGCTTGGAAATGATCAGGACCGATCGCAATCATGGTCGAAAGACCGATGGCGGAGTCCATCGAGTAACGCCCTCCGACCCAGTCCCAAAATTCAAACATGTTGGTTGTGTCGATGCCGAATTCAGCGACCTTTGCGGCATTCGTTGACACAGCAACGAAGTGTTTGGCGATAGCCTTGGCATCGCCGCCAAGACCGTGGAGCGACCAATCGCGCGCGCTTTGTGCGTTGGTCATCGTCTCGAGCGTGGTGAAGGTCTTCGAGGAGACGATGAACAAGGTTTCCGCCGGATCGAGATCTCGTGTCGCCTC